>JAVBQK010000110.1:0-27820 GCA_031549105.1 Eubacteriales bacterium | reverse complement strand
GGCTCGTGGGTGTTTCTTCTTCTTTTTAGCTTTTTGAGGGTCGGCTGGGTGTGCTGTTGTGTGGTCCCCCGGCGGCGTCGTGGTTGTGGGGCGGGCCCGCCCCCCCCCCCCCCCCCCCCCCCCCGTTCTTTTCTCCGCCTCCCCTCTTGACCTAACGCTCCCAAAAGGGTACGCTATACGCACCATTATACCGCTGGAGGTACCCGCATGCCCTCGCGCAAAAGCCAGCAAACGCTCAGCATTCTACGGTCAAACAGGCGCTTTTTTCAGACGATGAGCCGCCAGGTGATGGACCTGGTTAAGCTGCCCGACGAGGCCGTCGCGGGGCTTAATGTGAACGGTACCAAGGGCAGGCTGCTGTCCGGCTGCCCTGTGCCGACGCTGCTGGTGATGCCACGGCGCGTGCTGGCGGATGATACGGTGCTGCTGCACCTGCACGGCGGCGCGTATGTGTCCGGGGATTTGTTGCAGTGTCGCATGTTTTTCTCGCCTATTTGCTCGGAGGCGAAGCTTGCGGGCGTCACGTTCGCGTACCGCCTTGCGCCAGAGCATCCGTATCCCGCGCAGCTGGAGGATGCGCTGGCCGTCTACCGGATGTTGCTGGCGAACGGCATCCAGCCTGAGCGCATTGGGTTCATAGGGGAGAGCGCGGGCGGCAACCTTGCGCTGGCGCTTGCCATGAAACTGCGCGAGCTGGGCGAGCCGCAGCCGGGCTGTATGTGCCTGCTGTCGCCCTGGACCGACCTGGCGCAGACGGGCGAGAGCTACCGCACACTGCGCGAGGTGGACGCGACGTTGGACGGCGATGATCTGAAGAAATCGGCGATTGAGTTTGCGGGCGGCAATGAGGCGCTGCTGTCCGATCCGGCGGTCTCGCCCATTTACGCCGACCTCAGCGGCCTGCCGCGCACGCAGATTCATGTGGGCGAGAGCGAGCTGCTGCTGAGCGATTCTGAGACGCTGGCCGCAAACATGCGCCGGGATGGCGTCGCCGTGTCGCTGGTGCGCTGGGCGGGGATGCCGCACGTGTTTCAGCTTTATGGGTTTGATGAAAGCAAGGCGTCCATTCGGGCGATCGGCGCATTCGTGGGCGAGGCGCTGACGGGCCGCATGCGCCGGGGCCGTACCCAACCGTAACCCGCAATTTATGTACAAAGGAGCCGTTCGGCCATGTTTCAAGACCTGCTTGATCAAGTGACTAACCTCGGCACGCTCACGGATTCCGTCTCATCGTACTTCCAGAACCTATCCGTCAGCGGTGTAGTGATGACGATTCTGGCCGTCTTCTCCGTCGTCGGGCTGATTGACAAGGTGCGCGGCAACAAGCGCGGCTATGGAGAAAAGTTCGATGATGGGTTCAACGCCATGGGCCCGCTGGCGCTGGCGGTGGTGGGCATCGTGTCGCTGTCGCCGGTGCTGCTGCTGGTGCTGGGGCCGATCGTCACGCCGATATACGAGCTGCTCGGCGCAAGCCCGGCAATGTTCCCGTCGTCGTTCTTCGCGCTGGACATGGGTGGCTACGCGCTGGCGACGCAGCTGGCCGGCGACAACATCGCCGTGGGACAGTATTCGGGGCTGATTGTCGCGTCGATGATGGGCATCACGGTCTGTTTCACCATCCCGTTTGCGCTGACGATGATGAAGAAGGAAGACCATCCGCTGCTGGCGATGGGCATCCTGATTGGCCTAATCACGCTGCCGCTGGGCTGCCTGGTTGGCGGCCTGCTGATGAGCACCACGAGCACGCCGCTCGGCTTTGGCGAGCTGATATCCAATACACTGCCGGTAATCCTGCTGGCGGCGCTGGTGGTCATCGGCCTGCTGATCAGCCAGAAGGCGATGCTGCGCGGCTTTGCGGTGTTTGGCAAGGGGATGACATTCATCATCAACGTCAGCCCTGTGATCGCGATATTTCAGTACCTGACAGGCCTACGCCTGCCATTGTTTAACCTGATGGTGGAGGAAGACGCGATCCTCGGCGGCGTACCGCTGGAGGTGGGCCTGCTGCTGGTGGGGCTGATCGCCATCGTGCTGACCGGCGCGTTTCCCATGATCCACTTCCTCAACCGCCACCTGGGCAAGGTGATGGACCGCTTTGGCAAAAAGGTCGGCATCAACAGCGAGGCGTCGACCGGCCTCCTGACACAGCTGGCCAGCAGCATCCCCGTCTGGGGCGTCATCGACACGATGAATAGCCGCGGCAAGCTGTTCAACATTGCGTTCGCGGTATCCGGCTCCTTCGTCTTTGGTGACGCATTGGCGTTCACCGGCGGCGCAAACCCGGAGATGGTGTTCCCAGTGATCGTGGCAAAGCTCACGGCCGGCATAACGGCGATCCTGTTGATCGTGCTGCTCCAGAAGATGGGCAAGCTCAAAGAGATTTAGGCAATACAGCCTACGTAGTCGTAAATTACTTAAATGGAACAAAGAAAAAAGCCCTCGCGTGAGCGAAGGCAGAGGTCAAGGAGACAAGGTCTCCTTGTAGGGGTTCCAAGGGGGCAAGCCCCTTTGGCGCTCCTTTTTCGTACCCACCCCTTACGAAGCCTCCACAGGCTTGGCGTAATTGTCCAGATAAGCGTCATAGTACGCCTTTTCTCGGTCAGCGGTGATGATCTTTTTGATGGCGCCGCGCAACGTAGGATCGTCCAGCGCCGCAGCGATATCGGGCGAGTAGCGGGTGCCGGCTTGCTGGTGAATCTCCTGGATAACCTCATCCAGCGTCAGCTGGCGCGTGTAGCTGCGGCCCATGCCGTCGGTGGCGGCATCGATGGAATCGGCGACGGCCGCGATGTCGATGATGAAGCGGTAGGGCGAGGCGGTGTTGTCGAAGTTCTCGGGATAACCGCCCTGGCCGTTGTACCATTTGTGATGGCCGCGCAGCACATCGGCTGTCATGCCGTTGGGCAGCGCATCGCGGATGATGCCGTACCCGACCTCCGTATGGGTCTGGATGACGGCGCGCTCCTTTTCCGTGATGGCGCGGGAAACGGTGGCGATGGTGGAGATATGGTTGAGTTTGCCGATGTCGTGTGAAAGCCCGGCAACCTCTACCTCCATGAGGATATCGCTTTGTTTGGCAAGCACCTGCTCCTCGGTCTCAGTACCCTGTATGCCGATGAACCGCTTAGGTTCCCGCCGCAAAAAGTAGGCGGCGATTGTGCGCATAGTTTTCGCGGTGATCGCCGAATGCACGCGCGTAGGCATGTGGCTGAAGGCGGTGAACATCAGCATCGTGTCGATGGTCTTGCGCATATCGCTCTCCCGGAGCATGCCCGGCGCAAAGTACGCCATCGCCCGGTTGATTGCGTAGCGGTCGGCGTCCTCCGGCAGATTCTTGCAATAGGCCAGCACGCGCGTGGATACGCGCTTTTCCTCCGCGCGCAGGCGTTGCTGAGGAATGTTCTTGATCTTGCGCATGTACTCCAGCAGGTAGATGGAGACATGCATCATGCGAAAAATGCCGTCCTGCGAGTAGTCGCCCGGCTTGCACTCGTCAAACAGGCGGCGCATGTTCTCGGTAATTTCGCGCGCGTCAATCACGCCCAGGTGGTACTTCGCCGCGGAAATCATGTAGACCGTGCGGCTGCTGGGCCACAGGCCGCCGTCCGCAGACTCGAAGAAATCCTCCTGGCCATAGAGTGCCTCAGCACTGCGGTAAACGCGCTCGGCCAGATACCGGTCGCCCGCCAGCGTGGTGCGCAGCCTATCCGCCCAGGAGCAGGTGTTCTGGTGGCTGTTCTGCACGAACGCGTCCCACGGGAAGTCCGGGTCCAGCGCCCGCACCTTGGGATCAGTCCAAAACCACCTCGCATTGTCGATGGCGGCAAAAAAATCTGCATAGTCGTCACTGTTCACACGCCGTCCGGATATGGCGACATACATGTTGCCCAGACACCGGTTGAGCAGCATGCGGGTTGGCTTATCATCAATGGTGAAATACTGATCCAGATAGCCGGTCGCTTCGCGGAAATATATTTCGGCCCCGTCGGCAAAGTAAGCGCCCCGGCGAATGTTGATGTACCCCAGCCAGTAGAGGTGGTGCACGGTACGCGGAATATCGGCGCGGGCACGGGCGCGGACCAGCAGCGCTTCATGGATCGCCTCGGCCAGCCCCATATCAATCATCTGTGCTTGGCTGTACAGTTTATCAGCGAGCGCGGTGTAGGCGTCGGCCTCCTCATCGGTTAAGGCCTGTGGGTTTTGCAGGATGGGGGTCAGGTGGGTCTCAATGATGCCGTTGGTCTCTTCCATCAATGTACGGCTCTTTTCCGTGCGTTGATCTAAAATGGAGAACATTTCAGCGGCAGACAAATGCGGCGGCAATTTCTCGTTGCCGATGGTTGCGAACTGCATCGCGTTATGCAACAGGCGCGTTTGGAAATCAAGTTGCATCGCTATTCTCTCCGCTTCCTGCATTTGTTACCAGAATATAATACTGCAAAAGGTACCGGCTGTCAATTCATTTTGGTTACAGCATAGGAAAGGAGCCGCCCAATGTGGGTGGCTCCATGCATTTTTCGTGTAACTTTAGCTGCCGAAAATCTCCGCCGCGCGTGCCATGCGCTCGGATACCGGCACGGCAAACGGGCACCGCTCCTCACACTGGCCGCAGGCAATGCAGTCCGCGCCCGCCGCGTCCAGCGCCGCGTAATGCGCGCGGACGGTATCAGGCGCGTCGCCTGATAGTTCCACCAGGTCCAGGTACTTGTTCACCTGCGCAATGTCGATGCGCGAGGGGCAGGGCAGGCAGTGGTTGCAGTACATGCAGCGGCCGGTTAGCGTGAACTTGGGCGAGCGCGCGAGCACCGCGGCATAGTCACGGGCACCGACATCCGCAGTGTCGTAGGCGATTGCCGCCTCGACCTCCTCGGGCGTGCGGCAGCCTACCAGGATGCTGCCCACTGCGGGGCGCGTCAGCGCGTAGTGGATCAGCTGCGGCACCGTCAGCGCCGCACCGTAGGGCGATGTTTCCGCACTGAGCAGCGCGCCGGCGCCAAGGCCCTTCATTACAGTAATACCCACGCCCATTGCCTCGCAGGTCTGGTAAAGCTTCTGCCGCTCGGGCGTGATGGTGAAGGAATCGCGGGCGTAGCTGCCGGGCGCGAACAGGCCTTCGATGTCCGTCTCGGCGGGCAGCGTGTCATACGCGGGGTTGATGGAGAACATCAGCACGTTGATTCGCCCGGTTTCGACCAGCTTCAGCGCGACGATGGGATCGTGCGAGCTGACGCCGACCGCCCGGATTGTGCCCTTTTGCTTCAGTTCCTCCGCGTACTCCAGCATGCCGCTCTTCATTACCGCGTCAAAGTCCGCCTCGGTGTCTACAAAGTGCAGCATGCCAATGTCCACATAATCCGTTTGCAGCCGGTCCATGAAATCCTGGAAGAAATGGCGGCATTGCGCTACGTCGCGCGTGCGGCAGTACTGGCCGTCCACCCAGCCCGCGCCAATGTGGCCCTGCAGGATGACCTTCTCACGCCGCCCTTTCAGCGCCAGGCCAATGTTGCTGCGCACCTCCGGCTCGGACATGAAGACATCCAGCACATTGATGCCGCCGGCGATCGCCGCGTCGAGGACCGAGCGGATCAGCGGCAAGTCCTTTCCCTGCAGGTGCTCGCACCCCAACCCCACCTCGCTGACGGCAAGGCCGCTATCGCCCAGTTTCCGTAGGTTCATTGGTTATACAACTCCTTGCGCTATCATGGCTTCCGCCACTTTTTTGAAGCCGGCCACGTTAGCCCCAACAACATAGTTGCCGGGTTTTCCGCACTCATCGGCCGCCTCTGCGCACTGTTCGTGAATGCTCTTCATAATTCCTTCCAGTTGTCTGTCAACATCCTGGAATGTCCAGCGCAGGCGCTGGCTGTTCTGGCTCATCTCCAGTGCGGAGACGGCCACGCCGCCCGCGTTGGCGGCTTTGCTGGGCGCGAAGAGCACGCCCTTATCAACGAAGAAGTCGATCGCTTCCAGTGTGCAGGGCATGTTAGCGCCCTCGCCCACCGCGATGCAGCCGTTCGCGACCAGTGTGCCCGCGGACGCGAGGTCGAGCTCATTCTGCGTGGCGCACGGCAGCGCGATATCGCACGGCACCGTCCAGATGCCCGCGCACCCTTCGGTGAACGAAGCGTCCGCCCGCTCGGCAACATACGCGGAGATACGCGCGCGCTCCACTTCCTTCAGGCGCTTGATCAGCGCCAGGTCGATGCCCGCCTCGTCCACGATATAGCCGCCGGAGTCACTCATCGCGACAACCTTTGCGCCCAGCTCCGTGGCCTTCTCCGCGGCATAGATCGCCACGTTGCCTGACCCGCTGACGACCACGCGCTTGCCCGCAAAGCTTAGTCCCTTCGTGGCGAGCATCTCACGCATGAAGTAGCACAGGCCAAAGCCGGTGGCCTCTTTGCGGCCAAGCGACCCGCCGTAGACGATGCCCTTGCCGGTGATCACGCCCTCGTACAGGCCGGTGAGGCGCTTGTACTGGCCGTACATGTAGCCGATCTCGCGCGCGCCGGTGCCGATATCGCCCGCAGGCACGTCGGTATCCGCGCCGATATGTCTGAACAGCTCGTTGATGAAGCTTTGGCAGAATTGCATGACTTCGTTGTCACTCTTGCCCTTGGGGTCGAAATCGCTGCCGCCCTTGCCGCCGCCGATGGGCAGCGTGGTCAGCGCGTTTTTGAGCACCTGCTCAAAGCCGAGGAATTTCACAATGCTCAGGTTCACCGATGGATGCAGGCGAATGCCGCCCTTATAGGGGCCCAGCGCGCTGGAGTGTTGCACACGGTATCCGCGGTTGACCTGCACGCGCCCGGCATCGTCCACCCATGGCACCCGAAAGATGATGCAGCGTTCCGGCTCCACAAACCTTTCCAGCAGCGCGTGTTTTTCCAGTTCGGGGTGAAGATCTAAGTATAACGACAAAGATGCAAGAATCTCTCGTGACGCCTGCAGAAACTCTTTCTCATGTGCATTTTTTTCTGTCAAATTAGCCATTACCCGCTCTGCGTATGAATTCATGAACCAATCCTCCTTCATTTTCAACTTTTTCAGTATAGCGCATTTTTGCGGCTTACGCAAGTTTTTTCATTTGTTTCATAAAAAAACCTGGTCATCTGGCATAAACACCCCGCCATGCGCGCATACTATATAACATCAAACACATGGAGGGTTGATAGCATGGAGAACATCGTAAGAACGGGACGCGGCGGTTGGCAGGAGATGGAGATTAATCGGCTTCGCGAGGCCGTCCATATGGCAGGTGGGAACGGGGAGCCGCTACGCGGAGTATTTGAGAGCGTAGGCCACTCGCTCGGCCGCAAGCCCAACAGCGTACGCAATTTTTATTATGCGTGCCTGAAGCGCGAAGATGCCGAAAATGTCCCGCACGCCGCGCCGTTCACGACGTTTACGCAGGATGAAGTACGCGCCCTGGTGCGCGAGGTGCTCTCCGCTCGGGCGCAGGGTGTCTCCGTTCGCGCCTGTGTGCAGCGGATGGCGGGCGGTGACCGCAAGGCCATGCTCCGCTATCAAAATAAGTACAGAAGCGTGCTGAAAAACAGGCCCGCGCTCATCCGCGAGATCATGCAGGAAATGGCCGAAGACGGCGAGTCTGTCTACGATCCCTACGCCTCCCAGCTGATGCAGGCAAGGCCCCTGCACGAGAACATCACCTCTACCATCCAAAACAGCGGCGATCCCGCACTCCTCAGCCTGCTCCGCGGGTTGGACACGCTCCTCTCCCGCACTGGCATGATGGAGCCCGCCCCGCTGAAAGCCGCCTGCACCCCTATGGTCCAGGATGTCAAAGAGTTCCTCGGCCTTCCGGGTGACCAGCGCGCCAAAGAGCTTGGTTCCTTCTGCATGATGCTCAGCGAGCGCGTGGGCGCCGTGGAGAACGCGCTGGAGGCGTGACGGGGAGGGGAACGCAAGGGGCTCTGCCCCTTGACCCCGGGAAGGGCTTCGCCCTTTCCAAACCCATGACTGCTCACGCAGGGGTTGGGTTCGAGATTTATCCAGTGCAAAATCCTAACCCCTGCGTGAGCAGTGTTGGGTTTCCAAAGGGCGTTGCCCTTTGGCGAGGGGTCCAGGGGAGCAGCGCTCCCCTGGCGTCTCCCCGTTTCCCCCCCCTTTCTCTCCGCACCCCTTCCTGATTCCCGCGATTTGGTGTATACTGTGGCGGCACGGATACACGGGCGGAAGCAGGGAGGGGTTTTTCGTATGAAAGCAGGAGATCGCCGTCTGGGCACGGCCGCCCTGATCACAGGGGCACTAGGAATCGCTTCCTCGGCAGTGCTGAACAAACTGGCGATGGGGGCAGGGGTGCACCCCGTATGGGTGAACGTTCTCAGGCTGCTGCTTACGCTGCTGATTATGATGCCCCTGCTTCTCAGGAGCAAGCCCGCGCGGGCCGCCATTAAGGCGCAGGGCAAGCAGGACAGGAGGCTCACCGTGCTGGCCGGGGTGATGCTGGCGCTGCATTTCGCCACCTGGAGTGCATCGCTATACTATGCGGATTCTCTCGTCGCCGTGACAATTTGGAGCACATTTTCGCTGATGACGGTCGTTGGGTCGTCGCTGCTGTTGCATGAAAAGATGCCGATGCCCGCGGTTCTGGGCATTGTGTTGGCGACAGCCGGGGTGGGAGTATGCGCTATTGGTGCGAGTTCGTCGCAGTTCCTGGGCGTGGTGTTCGCGCTCTGCGCGGCGATAACGCAGGCGATTTACACGCTCTGCGGCCGTGCGGTCAGGAAGCGCATGGACCTGCTCCCGTACACCACGGTGGTGTATACGGTGGCGCTTGGGTGCCTGTTGGTGTGCGCGCTGGTGCTGCGCATCCCGGCGGACGGCATGAACCTGCAGGGCATCGGCGCGTCACTGCTGCTGGCCATTTTCTGCACGCTGGGCGGGCATTCGATGCAGAACTACGCGCTCAGGTTTTACAAGGCCCCCATCGTTTCCGCCGCTGTGATGACCGAAGTGTTCACCGGGCCGATCCTGGTGTACCTGATCATGGGCGAAGCGCCCAAGATTACCGGTGTCATTGGCGGCGTGATCATCCTGCTTGGCGTGGGCTGGGCAATGTACTATGATTGGAGGAAGGCAAATGGAGCTATACCAGGTGATGGAGTCAAGGCGCAGCGTTCGCACGTATAAGCCCGATCCGGTGCCCGAGGACGCGCTGGGGAGAATCCTGCGCGCGGCGCAGATCGCCCCCTCCTGGAAGAACCGGCAGGCGTGGCATGTGATCGCCGTAAAGGACCGGCAGACGATTGAGAAGCTTGGCAAGTTGCTTGATGGGAATCCCAGTGGGGTGGACTTTGCAACGTTGCCGATGATGCTCGTGCTGGCGATGGACCCGGCGGGCGTCGACGTGTTCGATGGCAAGGAGTATTATCTGGTGGACGCTGGCATTGTGGGCGAGCATATGGTGCTGGCGGCCGAGGCGGAGGGCCTTGGCACCTGCTGGATCGGCTGGTTCTACGAAGCGCCGATCAAGGAACTGCTGGGCGTGCCGGACAAGTACCGCATCGTGATGCTGACACCCCTTGGGTACCCGGCCAAGATCAGCAAGCCAAGGCCGCGCAAGGAGCTATCGGAGTTCGTGCATACGGACCGGTGGTAAATAATCAATCGTAAATGGCGATATACAGAGGGAGGAACACGAAAGTGCACTATCAGGACGGCAAGGTGACGGGACTTTCCATCGCCTACATTGGCGGCGGATCGCGCGGATGGGCGTGGGGCTTCATGAAGGACCTGGCGATGGACGCGGAGATGGAGGGCGTGGTGCGCCTCTACGATATCGACCGGGATGCGGCAGAGCGGAACAAGCTGATTGGCGAGAAGATTTCGGCGCACCCGGACGCGGTGGTTCGCTGGCAGTATGAGGTTGCAGATTCGCTCAAGGAAGCACTGACCGGTGCGGACTTTGTGGTGATTTCGATCCTGCCGGGCACGTTTAAAGAGATGCGCTCCGACGTGCACGCGCCGGAGAAGTACGGCGTCTACCAGCCGGTGGGTGACACGGCGGGTCCGGGCGGATTTATCCGCGCGATGCGCACCGTGCCGATGTACGTCGTCATCGCCGAGGCGATTCGCGACTTTGCGCCGGATGCGTGGGTGATCAACTACACCAACCCCATGACCGTCTGCATGCGCACGCTTTATGAAGTCTTCCCCGGCGTCAAAGCGTTCGGCTGCTGCCACGAGGTGTTCGGCACGCAAAAGCTGCTGGCCTCAATGGTGGGCGAAGTGATGGGTATTGACAGCGTGCCGCGCCAGGAGATCAAAACCGGCGTCACAGGCATCAACCATTTCACCTGGGTCACCAGCGCCAGCTACCGCGGCGTGGACCTGTTCCCGATGTACCGCGAGTTCTCTGACAAGTACTATGAGACCGGCTACACCAAGGGGCGCGACGACAACTGGATGAACAGCCCGTTTGAGAGCGCGCACCGTGTCAAGTTCGACCTGTTCCGCCGCTACGGCCTGATTGCCGCCGCAGGCGACCGCCATCTGGCGGAGTTCATGCCGCCCTGGTATCTGTGGGACAAGGAGACCCCGGAAAAGTGGGGCTTCACCCTCACGACGGTCGACTGGCGCGACCAGGACCTGGTCAACCGCCTTGCCCGCCAGCAGCGCCTGCTGGACGGCAGCGAACCGCTGGACCTGAAGGGCTCGGGCGAGGAAGGCCACCTGCTGATGAAAGCGCTGCTGGGCCTTTCTGAGCTTGTCTCCAATGTCAACGTGCCCAACCGTGGCCAGATTGAGAACCTGCCGCTGGGCGCGGTGGTGGAGACGAACGCGCTGTTCCGCCGGGATGAGATTGCCCCGCAGTTCGCGGGGCGGCTGCCGCACGGCCTGGACGCGCTGATCATGCGCCATGTGCTGGCCCAGGAGAGCACCGTCAAAGCCGCGATGACCTGTGACCGTCAGCTTGCGCTGTCCGTGTTCCTGGACGATCCGCTGCTTGCGCGCCTGACCGCCGAGGAGGGCGCGGCGCTCTTTGACGAGATGATGCAGGCGACGGCGGGGTATTTGCCGGCTGGGTGGGGCGTGTAAGAGGAACGCAAGGGGCTCCGCCCCCTTGACCCCCGGGAAGGGCTTTGCCCTTTCCAAACCCATCTCTGCTCACGCAGGGGTGGGTTTTTCTTGCGGAAAGTGGTACAATATGCAGGCGAAAGGATGTGAAAGCGCTGTGAGGAAGATCATTCTCATTGGCGGGTATTGTGCCGCGGGCAAGACCACGTTCTCCCAGATGCTGAAACGAGAGCTTTCTATTCCGTGCTATAACAAGGACTATATTAAGGAAATTTTGGGCGAGAATATTGGGTATGCAGACCGGCTGGAGAACAGGGTGCTGAGCAAGACCACGTTTCTGCTGATGGCGCATATCGCACGGGAACAGATTGTCGCGGGCAGGTCGGTTATTCTGGAGAGCAATTTTACGCGCGAGGATGGGGATGTGCTGCGTGGGATGTTCGCTAGGCTCGGCTGCGAGCCGCTGACGTATCTTTTTCTGGGGGATCTCAGGGTGATTTATGACCGGTTCATGACGCGCGAACAATCCGGCAAGCGGCATGCGGTGCATCGCACCAACGACTTTTCCAGTTTTGAGATGTTCCGCGAGGGGATCGAGCCGCTGAAGCTATTTTCGCCGGGCGGAAAGTGCATAGAAGTGGATGCCACGAACCCTAAAACGACTGATTTCAAGAGCCTAATGGAACAAGGAAAGCTATATTTGGCCGAAAGATAGTGTGAGGTGGAAAATGGAAGACGATTCACAAAAGCTGCATGGTTTCCTTATGCAGAACGCGCCGCTCTATGATCTGATCGTGCAGGCGCGGGATATGGCGCTGCCGGACTACTATATTGGCGCGGGTTGTGTGGTGCAGACGGTATGGAACATCCTCACCGGGCGCGACCCGATGTACGGCATCTCGGACATCGACTTCGTTTACTTCGACAATAGTGACCTTTCCTACGATGCGGAGGACCGGATGATTCGGCGCATCCAGGAGGGGCTTGCGTCCTCGCCTGTGCCCGTGGATATTAAGAACCAGGCGCGGGTGTACCTATGGTATCAGGAGAAGTTTGACCATCCCATTGCTCCCTATATCTCGCTGGAGTCCGCGATCGATACCTGGCCGACGACAGCCACCTCTATTGGCGTGCGCCTGACACCAACAGGCGAGCTGTTTGTCCATGCGCCGTTCGGTATGGACGACCTGTTCAGCATGGTGGTGCGCGCGAACAAGGCGCAAATCACCGAAGCAATGTACCTGCAAAAAGTTACCAAATGGAAGGCCAAATGGCCGGAGCTAACGGTTGTGCCGTGGGATGATTAATCCTTTTTATAAGTGACCATCATCACCTTTCCGCCAAGCAGGCCGATGCCGAAGAACATATGTCCCAGCAGCCATTTGAGCGGATTGCGCACCGGCACAGCCGCATCATATACGCTCGTTTTGCGTTCCGGCGCGAGCCAGTGGATACCGTCCTCGGTTGCGTAGGGCGTGCCTGGCGCGGAGGCCCGGCTCATGCCACGGAACAGGTTATATGGAATCAGCAGCAGCGCTTTCGGTGCGCGCAGCTTGCCTGTGGCCACATCCGTGTGGAAGCGCGCGGCGGCCCTGGCGCATTTTTTGCGCAGGCTATCGCCGGGCTGCAGGTCGTTCCAGCTCAGCGCGCGGATGGGTAGCCGGTACGCGCGGTTGAATCCCATACCTTCCAGCGCTCCGGCGGCATACTTGGTCGCCTTTCCCGCGCCGACACCGCCTGTGGTGGACACCACCAGCGCTTTTTTCGTGAAGAATCGCGGCCTATGCAATAGATAGCACAGGTGGTCGATCAGGTTTTTCGCCAGCGCGTTGGGCTGCATGTTGCAGGTCGTCACCGAAAGGATTAGCCCGTCGCACCGGTCGATCGCCGCGATGATCTCGTCCATCACGCCCCGGTGCGGGCAGAAGTCAGCGCCCTTACGAAAGCACAGGCTGCACCCGGTGCATAGCGGCAATTCCAGCGTGCTCAGCTGCATTTCTTCGAATTGGGCATCCGGCTCGAGCGCGGACAGCGCCTCCTTCAGCAGCGTGACGGCCTTCCATGTATTGCCCCGGCGCGGGCAGGCGTTGAGCAGCAGATAGCGCATGTGTGTGTTACTCCTCTTCCAGCGTCTTCAGCAGCGCGACGAATCGCGGATCATCCCGCAGCATTTCCAACATTTCACTGGGTCCCAGGTTTTCGCGGATCATCTCGCGCAGCGCACGGGCATGCTCGGGCGTGGGGTACTCTGGCGGCGGCAGCAGGTCGAACAGCGGCCCCCTGCTTCCCTCGCCCATCTCGGCAGCGCGCGCGATCCATTCCGCAGCGTCGAGCATACTTTCCCGGTCGCCCGATGCGCTTGCAACGGCCGTTTTGGCCTGCGCGGGGGCGAACGCAAATGCGTCCGACTGCAGTGCGGGCAGCAGCGCTTCCGCCGCACCCACATAGCGCGCGGCGCGCGCCACATCGTCCCGCTTGAGCGATATGCCGGACAGCAATGCCAATGCGTTGATAAGCCCCACTGCTGCCGAGAACGCGTCATGTTGCGCCATGCGTTCAGCTTCATCATAGCGGCCCTGCAACCTGCGCAGCATCGTCATGCTTTGGCGGGTATTGAACTGCGGCTCCGGTTCGCGGATGCTGAGCAGTGCGGTTTCCGCCTCCTCCAGGCGGCGCTGACCCATGTACATCATCGCCAGCATGTACCGTGCGATCATTATATCGTCGCCTTCAGCGATCATCTCGGCGTCCTTCAGCCAGCGTTCCTGTGCGGCCCGGCAAGCATCCAGTTGCTCCGGCGCGCCCGCGAGCACCATGCTCTGCATTAGCACGCCAACCAGCGCGATGCGCAGCCGCGCGTCCTTTGGGTATTCGTGCAGCGCTGCCTCGCATGCCGCAAGGCCCGCGTCAACGCCTTCGCGCGCAAACACGCGGTTCATTGTCTCCGTCAGCCGCTCTATCTCCGCGTCGTCCAGCGTCGCGTGGTAGGCGAGCAGCTCGTCCACCGTCACTGAGAAGAACCGCGCTAGCGGGGGCAGCAGCGTGATATCCGGGTAGCTCTGGCCTGTCTCCCATTTGCTCACAGCCGGCGCGCTAACGCCAATCGCTGCCGCCAGTTTCTCCTGCGTGACACCCTTTTCCCGGCGAAGCCGCGCGACCGTCCCGCCAATCTCAATCGACATATACTCACCTCCCTACCTCATGGGTATAGTATACGTGCGGGCAGCCCGGCGCGCAAGCGAGCGGTTGTTATGCGATGGAATGAAAAAGATAACCTGCGGTTGATGCCAATTCTTGCTAAATCGTTGTTTACAAAGCATTTGGGATATGCTAAGATTACGTTTGGCGCACTACCGTACGCTCGGTTTTCCGCATACTCCGGCGGTTACCTGGCATGCGGCGGATGCATACTAGCCCCAAGCGGGCATATTAAGGAGGATTCCCATGGACAAGGATCGCAAGCTGGAGATTATCGAGCAGTACAAGCGTCACGACGGCGACACCGGCTCACCCGAGGTACAGGTCGCGCTGCTTACCGAGCGCATCAACCACCTCAATGAGCACCTGCAGACCCACAAGAAGGACCACCACTCCCGCCGTGGTCTGCTGCTGATGGTCGGTCAGCGCCGCAACATGCTTAACTACCTCAAGTCTACGGACATTGAGCGCTACCGCACGCTGGTCGCCGCGTTGAACCTTCGTAAGTAAAGATTGGAGCACAGGATGGAACGTAAAGTATACCAAATGGAACTGGGCGGCCACCCGCTGTCATTGGAGTTTGGCAAGTATGCGCAGCTGGCGGGCGGCTCGGTGCTGGCTCGTTATGGCGACACAGTGGTGCTTGTCTGCGCCACGATGTCCGAAAAGGCGCGCGAGGGGATCGATTTCTTCCCGCTCTCGTGCGACTTTGAAGAGAGACTGTATTCAGTCGGGCGTATTCCCGGCGGCTTCATCAAGCGTGAAGGCCGCCCCACCGAAAAGGGAACGCTGACCTGCCGCCTGATCGACCGGCCGCTTCGTCCCTTGTTCCCCAAGGGCATGCGCAACGACGTGCAAGTCGTAGCCACGGTGCTGTCCGTGGATACGAACATCCCGCCGGATGTCGTGGCGATGATCGGCTCCTCCGCGGCGCTGATGGTTTCCAACATCCCCTTTGGCGGGCCGACCGGCGCGGTCACCGTGGGCCTGGTGGATGGCGAGTTCATCATCACCCCCAATGACGAGCAGCGCGAAGCGAGCGACCTGCACCTGACCGTCGCCGGCACCAAGGACGCCGTGATGATGGTTGAAGCGGGCGCGAACGAAGTATCCGAAGATATCATGCTCAAGGCGATCCTGCTGGCGCACGAGGAGATCAAGAAGATCGTTGCACTGCAGGAGACAATCGCTGCTGAGATCGGCAAGGAAAAGTCGCCGGTCGTCATGGCGGTCACGGGCGATGACATCACCGCCGCCGTGCGCGAGTACGCGTACGACAAGAGCAAGTGGGTGTTTGACACCTTCGTGCGTGCGGAGCGCCAGACCCGCGAGGAGCAGGTCAAGCAGGAAGTGAAGGAACACTTCGCCGAGCAGTTTGCCGGCCGTGAGGGCGAGATCTCTGACGCGCTGTACTATCTCAACAAAGAAATCATGCGCACCCGCATCCTGAATGAAGGCGTCCGTCCCGATGGCCGCAAGCTGGGCGAAGTTCGCCCCATCTGGAGCGAAGTGAGCGTGCTGCCGCGCCCGCACGGTTCTGCCGTCTTCACCCGTGGCGAAACGCAGGTAATGACCATCGCCACGCTGGGCGCGATGGGCGACGTGCAGATTCTCGACGGCATCGCGCCGGAAGAGACCAAGCGCTACATGCACCACTATAACTTCCCGGCGTTCTCCACCGGCGAGGCGGGCCGCGCCCGTTCCCCGGGCCGCCGCGAGATTGGCCATGGCGCGCTCGCCGAGCGTGCGCTGCTGCCGATGATCCCGGGCGAAGAAGATTTCCCCTACGCCATCCGGCTGGTTAGCGAAGTCATCAGCTCCAACGGCTCCACATCGCAGGCCTCCGTCTGCGGTTCCACGCTGGCGCTGATGGATGCTGGCGTGCCGCTGAAGGCCCCTGTCGCGGGCGTCGCGATGGGCCTGATCAAGGCCGCCGAATCCCAGCAGGTCGCCGTGCTGACCGATATCCAGGGCCTGGAAGACTTCCTGGGCGATATGGACTTCAAGGTCGCCGGCACGATGAACGGCATCACCGCCATCCAGATGGATATCAAGATCAAGGGCATTGACGAAGCGATCCTCCGTCAGGCGCTGGCGCAGGCGCTGGAAGGCCGCCTGCACATCCTGGGCAAGATGCTGGAGACCATGCCCGCGCCGCGCGAGGAGATGTCCCGCTACGCGCCCAAGATCATCCGCTTCACGATCAACCCGGAGAAGATCCGCGAGGTCATTGGGCCGGGCGGCAAGATGATCAATAAGATCATTGCCGACTGCAACGGCGTGAAGATCGACATCGAGGACGACGGCCGCGTGTACATCGCGACCGCGGACTCTGCCGCGGCGGACAAGGCCAAGCGCATCATCGAGGGCATCGCCAAGGATGTTGAAGTGGGCGACGTGTTCATGGGCAAAGTCGTGCGCATCATGACCTTCGGCGCGTTCGTAGAGTTTGCGCCCGGCAAGGACGGCATGATCCACATCTCCAAGCTCGCCAACGAGCGTGTGGAGAAGGTCGAAGATGTCGTCAACATCGGCGACGAGCTGGAAGTGCGCGTTGCCGAAGTTGATTCGCAGGGCCGCATCAACCTCGTCCGCAACGACATGGTCTACGAGAACAACGACCCGCCCCGCCGTCCGCCGATGGGCAACCGCGGCGGCAGGCCGCCGATGCGCAGGCCGCGCGTCTAATCCCGGGCATACAAAAGGGGCGGATGGAAGTCCGTCCCTTTGTTTAGTCTAAGGGTGGGGAGAGGGAACGGGGGAGCGCCAGGGGAGCGCTGCTCCCCTGGACCCCTCGCCAAAGGGCCTTGCCCTTTGGAAACCCAACACTGCTCACGCAGGGGTTGGGGGTTTCTGTTATTGATTAATCCAACCCTGCGTGTGAGCGCAATATGGGTTTGGAAAGGGCAAAGCCCTTCCTGGGATTCTTAAGGGCAAAGCCCTTAAGCCGCCGGAGGCGCCCCGTCTATTTTCTTTGTAAGGAGCAGCCATGTACGAGACGTTTACCCTGTCAAATGGACTTCGCGTCATCGCGGAGCCGATCAACCACTTTCGGTCGGTCTCGGTGGGCCTTTGGGTCGGCGCTGGATCGATGACCGAGAAGCCCAGTGAGAATGGACTGTCACATTTTTTGGAGCACATGCTTTTTAAGGGCACGGAAAAGCGCACTGCGCGTGCGATTGCTGAGACGATGGACGGCATCGGCGGGCAGATCAACGCGTTCACGTCTAAGGAGTGCACTTGCTACTACGCCAAGGTGATGGATGAGCACCTGCCCGTGGCGATGGATGTGCTCTGCGATTTGCTATTGGGTGCGACGCTGGACGAGACTGAGCTGGAGAAGGAGCGTGGCGTCATCCTGGAGGAGATCGCCATGGTGGAGGACACGCCCGAGGACATCGTGCATGACCTGCTTACCGAGGCAGTGCTCGTCGGGAACCCGCTTGCACAGCCAATTCTGGGCGTTAGCGCGGGCATCTCCGCGTACAAGCGCGCGGACTTGGCGGCGTATCGCGGCACGCATTACCGGCCCGATAGCACGGTGCTGGCGGTCGCGGGACGCTATGATTCCACCGCGTTGCGTGAGCTGGCGGAGAAGCATCTGGGCGGCTGGCAGGCGGCCGAGAAGCCTGTGTTGCCGGAGCTGACGTCGTGCTTCACGCCGGACCTGCGGCGCAAGGTGAAGGATATCGAGCAGGTGCATCTGTGCATCGGCTTCCCCGGCATCGCGCTGGGGAACCCGGACATTTACCCGTTGTCCATCTTTAACAACCTGTTTGGCGGCGGCATGTCGTCCCGGCTGTTCCAGCGCATTCGTGAGGAAAGTGGCATGGCGTACACCGTCTACAGCTACCCCACGTCGTATCCGGGTTGCGGAATGTACACGCTCTACGCGGGCACTTCGACCCAGCACGTGGAGACGGTGCTGCAACAGCTGCGCGAGGAAGTGCAGCGCGTGCTGGACGATGGCATTGAGGACGATGAGTTCGTCAAGGCGCGCGAGCAGCTCAAGGGTGGCTACATCCTGGGGCTTGAGAGCGCGTCCAGCCACATGAGCAGCATTGGCCGGGGTGAGTTGCTGCTGCGCCGCGTGCAGAACGAGGACGAAGTACTGCAGAAGATTAATGCCGTTACGAAAGAAGACGTGCTGCGCGTTGCCAAATCGATCCTCTCCGGTCCCAACGCCGCGGCGGTTGTCGGGCGGGACGTGGATAAGATCCCGGAGGCGGCGCTGCTCTGGAGGTAACATGGACAAACTGGACAGCATCTTCGCGATGCAGCGGAGGCTCAACGAGGATATTATCGCCCGCCGCAACCTCACCGGCATCACCGACGAGGAATGGATACAGAAACAAACGCTGGCGATGCTCTCCGAGCTGGCTGAGCTCCTGGACGAAGTGAACTTCAAGTGGTGGAAGAACCCCAAACCCATCAACCACGACGCCGTGCGCGAAGAACTGACGGACATCCTGCATTTCTTCATCAGCATGTGCCTGCGCGCGGGCATGGACGGCGAGGACCTCTACGCCCGCTACGTTGCCAAGAACGCCGAGAACTTCAAGCGTCAGGACGGGACCAGCGAGAAGAAGGGGTACAGCGTGGGGGAGGCGTGAAGGGGGACGAAAAAAGAAACGCCAGGGGGACTTTGCCCCCCTGGACCCCCTACCAAAGGGCCTTGCCCTTTGGAAACCCAACACTGCTCACGCAGGGGTTGGGTTTTTCTTTATGATAGATCAAGTCCTCGCGTGAGCGAACATGGGTTTGGAAAGGGCAACGCCCTTCCCGGGGTCCAGGGGCAGAGCCCCTGGCGTTCCTTCGACCCCTACGCCAAATCCACAAACTCCGCCGCGTTCTCGCGGATAAACCGGACCATCAGCGCGCGGCCATCCTCGGCCTCGAAAGTTTCTAGGTATGCGTCCTCCAGGCCCGCGCCGCCTGTGCTCGTCAGGTGCCTGAAGATTTCTGCACTACGTGCCGCGCTGATGGCGGAGAGACCTTGCTCGCATAGCGGGATCAGGGGTGCATCGCTGCCTTTCTGCACGGAGGTAAGGCCGTCCTGCTTGATGCCGCCGGTGACCGCGTACAGTGCGAATACCAGCCTGCGGCTGCGCGACAGCGAGTCCAGTACCGGCAGCGCGTCGGACAGGTTGGGGTTCATCTTGGCCCAGAGGTTGGAGAGAACCGCCTCCAGCAGCAGCTCGTCGGGTGTCTCGGCCAGCAGCGCCGTGGTCATCACGGCGTATTTCTGTTGTTGCGCACGGAGCCTGCGCAGCCCATCGCCAACGCGGCCTTCGTGCATTCCTTCGTCCGCCGACGGCGCGCGCCGCATCCAGTAGAGTAGGAAAAGCGCGGCGGCAAGTACCACGATTGCGCCAATCAGTATGGACATGTATGGCCCCTCTTTCCGCTTCATTTTCTATATTGTACCAAAAACAAAACGTTCTGAAAAGGCACTACTTAAAATACGTATATGCCTCCGAGATGACAGCCCGGGCGATCCTGGCGATGGTGTCCACCGTGGACGTATCGCAGCCGTTGGTCAGCAGCACCACGCCGGTCTGGTCGGTGGGATCGAAGTACGCGGCGCAGATCATGCCGTACGCCTTGCCTTGGTGGCCATAGAGCGTGCGGCCCCTCACCAGCGAGTTGCTGATGATGTTCAGGTTCAACCCCCGCCCGGAATCGCACGTTACCGAACCAATGTTGTCCTGCCGCGTGCGCATCTGCGCAACCGTTTCGGGCGCAAGCAGGCGCACACCGTCCACTGAGCCATCGCCTGCCAGCGCAATGATGATCTTTGCCAGCCCCTCGGCGCTGATCAGCAGCGCCCCGGCGGTATGCACGTAGGTGCGGTCCGGGTCAGTGTCGTAGTGACAGTCGTCCATCGACATCGGGTCGAGCGTCATGCCGGTGGTTTCGACGTTGTACACCCGGGCGATCTTCGTATCATAGGGCAGGCAGGGTGTGTGATAGCCCGCCGAGATCCCCAGCGGCTCAAACACGTTGTGACTCATGTACTCATCCACCTGCAGACCGGTCAGCTGTTCCATGAAGACGCCCAGCATCCCGCCGCCAAAGTTGGAGTACGACTCGTAGCTGCCCGGCTCGCGCGGGTAGTAGTTCATGCGGGTATAGTTGCCGTTCAGCACGTGCTGCAGCAGCTCGATGGTGCCGTGCGTGGCTTTTTCGTAGTGGTAGTCGTCTTTGAGCGTCGCGGTGTGCGACATGATCTGCCGGAGCGTGATGGGCGTGTCTGGATAGTAGGGGTTGCGGATGGGGTACCAGAAATACTCGCCGATGTCGCGGTCCAGCTCCATGATGCCCTGCTCGACCATCTGCAGCACGCCGACAGCGGAAACCATCTTGGTAACCGATGCGATGCGGAAATGGGTCTCGCTATCCACAGGGATGTTATCCTGCCGGTTTGCGCGGCCATATTGAAAAGTATCGATGATGCGGCCATCCTTGACTAGCGCAATAGACGCGCCCATTGTCTGGTATGCGTACAGGACACGGTCAAAATTCTTCTGCCGCTCGGCATGGGTCGCCGCGTCTGGGCATTCGCAGTAATCGGCGGCCAAAGCAGTGACGGGCAAAAACAATACCAACAGCAGCGCCACGATGCGTTTCATGATTCCGGAATCCTTTCGTGCAGGCGATTTACCGAATTGTAACACATCGAAATGAATTTGTCACGTATATAGTCGTTCAACCCCAAAACCGACCGAGGTGAACGACTATAAGTGCAAAAAACCCGGTAAAAAACAAAGTTGTGGTGGGCGCTATTCCGTGCTATGATATAGATAATACTGTATAGGAAAGGGCTTATGAACATGGAAAAATGGCTTGGACACGACATCCCGAAGCTGGGTTTCGGCTTTATGCGCCTGCCGATGCTTGAGGGAAATACCATCGACATGGAGCAAACCAACCGCATGGTGGATACCTTCCTGGGGGCGGGCTTCACCTATTTTGATACTGCCTACGGTTACCATGGAGGCCTGAGCGAACCCACCATCCGCAAGGCACTGGTGGAGCGTCACCCGCGCGATAGCTTTCAGCTGGCGACCAAACTGCCGCCGTGGGAGCTGAAGGTCAAGGAAGATATGGAGCGCATCTTCACCACGCAGCTGGAGCGCACCGGCGCGGGCTACTTTGATTTCTACCTGATTCACAACGTATGCAAGGGGTTCCTGGAGACCATCGACGGGCTGGACGTGTGGTCATTCCTGCGCGAAAAGAAAGAAAAGGGCTTGGTGCGGCATATCGGTTTCTCGTTCCACGACACTGCCGAGCTGCTTGATCAGACGCTTACCGCCCATCCGGAAATCGAGTTTGTGCAGCTACAGATCAACTACGCCGACTGGGAGAGCAACGGGGTGCAGTCGCGCCTGTGCCATGAAGTGGCGATGCGGCATAAGGTCTCGGTGATCATCATGGAGCCGGTGAAGGGTGGCGCGCTGGCTGTGCTGTCCGATGAAGCGCGCGCGGTGGTCCTCGCGGCCAAGCCGAATGCGTCGCCCGCGTCCTGGGCGGTGCGCTATGCCGCATCGCTGCCACACATCGTTACGGTGCTCAGCGGTATGTCCAACATCGAGCAGATCGAAGATAACATCGCGACGATGAAGGACTTTGCCCCGCTGACAGAGGACGAGTACGCCGTCATTGATAAAGTGCGCGCGATCTTGGAGGCTACGCCCACCATTCCCTGCACCGACTGCCGCTACTGCATTGAAAAGTGCCCGCAGAATATCCCGATTCCGCGCATCCTTTCCAATGAAAATGCGCGCCGCATCTACGGGTACACCAACAAAGGCAGCTACGGCTTTGCCACCCGGAATGCGGGCAAGGCGTCGGAGTGCATCGCCTGCGGCGTGTGCGAGGGCCGCTGCCCGCAGCACATCGGCATCATTGATCTGATGAAGGAATGCGCGGAAATCTACGAGAACTAAGCCCCGCAATCAAGTGTTCTTTAGCATAATGGGACCCCACGCGTGAGCGTAACATGGGTTTCGAAAGGGCAACGCCCTTCGCGGAGGTCCAGGAGGCAGAGCCTCCTGGCGTCTCCTCCCCTTTCCCCTCCCTGCACCTCCCCGCCCCCCGCGGCATAGGATGCAGCGTACTACCGGTTTGCGCAACTGCGCGCGGATGGTAGAAATGCCGCAGGGAGGGAAAGCCATGAACCAAGAAGATACATACCGTCCGGCTGTTCTGCCTTCCGAGGCGGTCATGATGCCCGCCTCAGATGAAACCCCCGACGCGCCGCCTCCCGCGGCGCAGGATGCGCTGTCTCCGGACGATCCGGCCATGAGGCCCGCACAGCGCCGCCAGGCCAGCCTGGACCTTGAACGCCTCCGTAACCGCATGCGTATCACGGACGACGTGCAGTGGATCAGCACGCAGCAGGTGCCGTTTTCGGCCGGAAGAACCGTGCAGACTACCGCTAAGCCGCTGACGCAGGCGCAGGAGACGGCCCAGAACCGCCCCGGGACAATTAGCCAGGGCGCGGCGTTGCAGACGCTGATGCGCTCCGCGGCGCGCGGACAGTTCTCGCCCGCCCCGGCGCTGACCAGCCAGCCGATGCCCGCGCCTACGCCTACCGCGGTCACCACGACGATGGCGCAGGGCGGCCAGATGCAGATGCGCGGTGCACTGCGCCAGGCGGTCCGCAACGCGCAGCAGGTACCCGCATCGGCCGTGATGCCCTCAACGGCCCGTGGCCCAGTCGTCACGCCGCAGGCGTAGTACCGATCCCAACCCCGACAAAAGGGCTGCCATGCTTATTTTGCATGACAGCCCTTTTTTGTTATCGTTGTCTTCGCTTACCGCTTGGGCGCGTTGCACGTCGGACAGGGTACCAGCTTTGAATACGGTGACTTGTTAATGTCCGCATAAGTGAACGACTTCATCTTGCTGTAGTACTCAGTCGCGATCGCCTTACACTTCTGCTCCGAGTGGTAATACTTGCCGCCGGACGTGTTGTACCACAGCTTGGTCTTGGAACTGGTGGTCGGCACCGGCGTGGGGGTGGCGGCAGGCGCGTCAATGGGCTGCGCCGTCGGGGTGGGCTCGGTGAGCGGAATGCCAGAGCGGAGCGACGCGGGATCGACGTACCACACGCCGTCCACGTTGAACATCAGCGCCTCATACTTGTTGGTGACAGGGGTCCTGAGGCTGTTATCCTTGATCAGGTTGGCGACAACGGTCAGCGTCGCGGAGTCGGCGGAGGCCGCCTGCGCCTCGGATGTAATGGTCCAGTTCTGCAGGAAGAGCGCGCCATGGTTGAAGAAGAGCTGCGTTGCCGGGGAGGCTACACTCTTGCGCCAGGTGGGCGTGGTGTACTGCACCATCTCTTCAAAGTTCGCGTCAACCCATAACTGCAAATACTTGTCCAGCATTGCTTCCGCCGCGCTGAGGGTCCTAGGCGTGGCATAGGGGTCCGCGGTGGCGGCGGCTTCGGTCGGGTTCGCAATGGCTTCACCGGCCGCGTCTCCATCGGTACCGGCAACGCCCATGCCCGTCAGATCGATCGGCGGCGTCGCCGTGGCATCGCCGCCCATGCCAATGAATGCAGCGTTGTTGCCCTGCGGTGTGCCGGTTCCGGTATTGTTCGTATTGCCGCCATTTTGGGCCGTCGTGGGATCGCCCGCGCCGTACTGCGGAAAAGTGTCCGCCTTGGGCGTAATTTCCACCAGCGAGAGCATCGCCACGGTACACAGCGCCAGCAGTACGCCGCTGAGGAACGTTCGGCCGCGCGGTGCGAAGCTCTTGAGCATCCACATCATGGCGATGATCAGCAGCGCGATGCCAACAAAGACCCACAGAAACGTCTTGACAAAGACGCCCAGAATGCCGCACAGCGGCGCTACAATGAACAGCAGCGTCAGAATGAGCGTATCCCCTGTGGGCCGCGCCTTCGCGGCGGCAACGGGGCGGCGCGCTGTGCCAGGCTGGGCAGTCCCCTGGGGCGGCCGCTGATAAGATGCGGGTCTGGCTCCGCTCCGCTGGGGGGCTTGTCTATTCGCGCCGGTATAGCCTGGCGTGTATGTGTATTGATTGCGACTTGCCATGGTACACCTCTTTGCCTCAAAAAAATCGACAGTATGCCGTCAGTTCATCGACGTATCCTCACGGCATACATACGATTTATCTCGGGATTTGCTTCCCGAGGCCGGTTAGCAATGTTATCCTTCAACAACAAATTTTATGATATTACCAGCACGGTTACGTCTGGCAGCAACGCGCGCAATGAGGTCGCGAAATCATATCCGCCCTTCTCGCCCGATGCACCAAGCACCACGCATTCCACGTCATTTTTCTCCGCGAGTTCCGCGATGGTGATAATCACATCGTCCGATCGCTGCATATCCATCTCCGCACCGTACCCGCGCGCAATGCGAAACAAGTACTCCAGCGCCTCGCCGTCGCTGCCCGCGCCCAGCAGCTTGGTGCCGTTGCGTGCGACATGCACTACGCTCAGGCCCGCATCCCCCGCGATGGCCGCACCCTCCCGGATCAGCCGCTCGCACGTCCTCTGTACGGTGACGCAGACCATGGTCTTTTTCGGGGTATTCGGCATATGCTCCCCTTCCAGCTGAGGCGCGAAACCGAGGATATCGCGCCATTAGGAATTTCAGCAGAAATTCCTACCGCTCCAATCATGTTTTCGTCCCGATAATGTCATTTCCGTGCGCCTGAAAACGCACCGTATCCCCCTCCCGGATATCCGGGCGCGCAATCCGCGCGTCATAGTAGAGCAGGCGTTCGTCCTCCGGCTCCTTCAGGTCACCAATGTTTACGATCATCGCGTAGAAGAACAGTCCGTCGCGAAAGGTAGTGCCTTCGTCAAACCGGACGACAACCCCTTCCACCGTGCGCGATAGTCCGCGCGTAATTTCTTTAAGATACTTGCGGTAGCATAGCAGCGGCGTGAGCTTCATGCCCCAAAAGAAGACAATCAGGCTGCCAACGACCAGTGTTATGGCGATGGTGATGATCTGGCTCGCCATCTCGTTTGGGTTGTTCATATGCGAAGAATCGCGCCAAATCAACGATACGATGATCAGCGCAAGCGCAATCAGCGCGGCAATGCCAAAGATTCCCAGCATGCGGTTGATGCGCGTGTCGTTGTTCTTTTGGTCTATCTCGCCGTGCAGGCTTTGATACGCAGCGTCCTGCATTTCTTATCCTCCATCCATTATGTACGCACAGTATAGCATAGATGCCGCGATAACGCAAAGCAACATGGGCAAAGTTCACAACTCTGCCTTATTTGGTAAATGAAGCGGCACAAAACGGATGCTTCCTTTATCGTGCACCAGCGTGCCGGTGCTGCCCCGGACACTTCCTTCGGCCAAAACGCGCTGCACCAACGCCTTGGTCAGCGGAGGCCCGCCCACCTTTTCACACGTGTCCTTCCATATGGTCAGGCGGCATTCTTCGCGCCAGCGCGAACAGTAAAATGCGCGGGTGTTCTCCAGCACCTCGCCCGTGCCGCAGAGGGGGCATGGCGCGCCCAGGCCCGGTCCGGCCCCTTTTGCCTTTGGCTTCGCGCCCCGCCCCGCCTTGGGTTCTTCCTTCTCGAACACGATGTCCGAAGGCGCGGCCTGTGCGCTCTCCGTCAGCGATACGGCAAGCCTGCGGATGCCCGTCAGGAACCGGTTGCTGGTCATCGTGCCCTTCTGGATGTCCGCAAGGGCCTTCTCCCAGCGCCCCGTCGTTTCGGGGGAGGCGATATCCTCGGGCACGGCGGCGATCAGGTTTACACCCTTGTCGGTGGCGATGAGCGCACGGCCTTTCCGCTGCGCGTACCCAACCGCCAACAGCCGCTCGATGATCGCGGCGCGCGTCGCGGGCGTGCCCAGCCCGTTTTGCTTCATCGACTCGCGTAACTCTTCATCCTCCAGCTCGCGCCCGGCGTGCTCCATCGCTAGTAGCAGCGACGCGTCGGTGTGCGGTGCGGGTGGCTTGGTCTTGTCGGCCTTGATGGTTGCTTTGCGCACCGTGCGCGCTTCCCCCTCCGTCAGTGCCGGCAGTGCCTGTTCTTCCTCGGTATCCTTGCCTGCCTTCTTCTCAGAGACGCCCGCGTAGACGACTTTCCAGCCCGCCTGCGTGATTTCCCGCCCCGTGCTCTCAAACGCCTCGCCCTCCGCACGGGTGAGAATGCGTACAGCATCGTAGCGGTGCTCTGGGTAGAATGCCGCGATTAACCGCCTGGCGACCATGTCATACAGTGCCCGGGCATCGGGCGGCAGTTTTTCCAGATCCGCCCGCTTTCCGGTCGGGATGATCGCATGGTGATCGGTCACCTTGGCATCGTCAAACACGCGGGAGGGCATCGGCAGCCGCGCGCCTTCCAGCAGCGGCGCGGCCAGAGGGGCGTACGGCTCCGGCAGCGACGCGAGCGCTCCGCGCGTCTTTCCCGCCATGTCGCGCGGCAGGTGCTTGCTGTCCGTGCGCGGATAGGTCAGGAGCTTGTGCTCCTCGTAGAGCTTCTGCGCGGTCGCCAGCGTCTTCTGCGCGGTAAAGCCCAGCAGGCGGTTGGCGTCGCGCTGTAGCGAGGTTAGGTCGTACAGGTAAGGCGGCCATTCCTTTTTTGCCTCGCGTACCACGGATTCAACCACCGCGGGCTTCCCACGCACCTTGCCTGCGATCTCCTCGGCGCGCGCCGCGTCGTGCACGCGCTTCTCGCGCGTTTCCTCGTTCAGCCACAGGCCCGTGTACCTGCCAAAATCCGCTGTCACGGTCCAGTAGTCCTTTGGCACGAACGACGCGATCTCGTGGTGCCTGCGCACCAGCAGCGCCAGTGTCGGCGTCTGCACGCGGCCCACCGACAGCAGCGCACCGTAGCGCAGCGTATACGCGCGGCTGGCGTTCATGCCCACCAACCAGTCGGCCTCCGACCGGCAGCGGGCGCTCTCGTATAGCGTGTCGTACACCGCGCCGGGCCGCATCGCGGCAAACCCTTCGCGGATCGCCTCGTCGGTCATGCTGGAAATCCACAGCCTTCGCACCGGTTTGTGGCACTCGGCCATAGTGGTCAGGTAGCGGAAGATCAGCTCGCCCTCCCGCCCGGCATCGGTCGCGCAGATCAGCTCCTGGCAGTCCTTGGCGCACATCAGGCGCTTTATGATATTATATTGCGAACGGGTCTTGGGCAGCACCTTTAGCCCAATTCGCTCCGGCAAAATGGGCAGGTCGGCCTGACGCCACTTTTTCCATTTTGGGTCAATCTCTTCAGGGTCGCGAAGCGCCACCAAATGTCCAACCGCCCAGGTGACGAGGAAATCGCCGCCGGACAGGTACCCTTCTTCCCTCTCCCGGCATCCCAGCACCCGGGCGATATCCCGCCCGACCGAGGGCTTCTCCGTGACAACCAGCGTGTATGGCATAGATTCTCCTTAAGAAAACGGGGGAAAACGGGGGAACGCCAGGGGACTCTGTCCCCTGGACCCCTGCCAGGAGGCCAGCCTCCTGGACCTCCGACATTTCGCCTGTGGGCGGGTTGGATTTTTCTAATGAAGATAACACCTTCCCGCCGTGAGGCGAAATGTTGGGTTTCCAAAGGGCAAGGCCCTTTGGT
>JAVBQK010000086.1:0-3681 GCA_031549105.1 Eubacteriales bacterium | reverse complement strand
GCCAAGGACTATGTGTTCTCGCTGCTGCTCGCCTCCTCGCCGCTCATCGAACAGCTGGGCGGCACTTCGCGCAACATCTCGCAGTTCCTTGGCTACGAGGCGTACCTGTCGGGCGAGAAGAGAGGGCTGGCGGGCGTGCGCCTGTTGTCTGACCATTCAATCTCCATTGAGGTCGACCCGAATTACCTGCCGTACTACTACGGCATCGAGATGCTGGACATTACGCCGTACCCGATCTCGGTCATTGCTCCGGGCTGCGACATCTTGGACGACGGTGACGGCTGCTATATTTCAGGGGAGTTCAACGTTGAACGATTGCAAAAGACGCTAATGGATCCTGAGACCGGCTATCTGTTCAACCCCCGTGTCACCTCCGGCCCATACCAATTGAACGGGTTTGACCATGAGACCGGCATCGTGTCGCTCGACGTCAACCCCGCCTACTTGGGCAACTATCTGGGCGTCAAACCTCACATAGAGCACATTACCCTGCGCGAATCGCCCAATGACCGGGTTGCAGAGATGCTGTACAGCGGCGAGATCAATCTGGCCAGTGAGTTGATTTCAGGCGACGTGATCTCTGAACTCAGATCCTCCGAAGCGGAAAAAGGCTTGCAGTCGCAAAGCTACGCGCGCAGCGGCCTTGCGTATTTGGCGCTGGCCTGCGAGAACGGCGTGACCGCTGATCCCGCAGTGCGCCTTGCGCTGGCCCAATGCATCGACAAAGCATCCATCATTGACAGCGTGTCGCCCCATTCGCTTGCTGTCAATGGCTATTATGGCTTGGGCCAGTGGATGCCCAACTACCAATCCGAGTCGGACGAAGAAGAGGACATGGCCATCGACATGCGTTCTTCTGTAGAGGAGCTCGCGATTCCATTCGACCTCGTCGCCGCACATCGGACACTGGAGGATGGCGGCTGGAACCTTGACGCCAACGGCGACGCCTATCAAAGCGGCGTACGCTATCGGCAAAGTGAAGAAGGGCTTGTACCGCTGAGGGTGCACTGGGCCAAGACGCAGTCTTCCACCGCCGACAAGATCAGGGAAGTGATCGAGCCGAGCCTGGTCGATTGCGGGTTTGATCTGACGGTGACGGAGATGCCGTTCACCGATGTGCTGTCGCTGTTCTATCGCCAGAAGGACCGTTCCGACTTCAACATGTTCTTCCTGGCCAGCGATTTCAAGGAGACCTTCGATCCCTACTACGAATACCAGGCTGATGCCGCGTATCAAGGCACGCTCAACACGTCCGGATTGCACGACGACGAGCTTGTGGCGCTGGCCGATGCGATACGCAAGACGAATGCCACGGATACCGAGCTGTATGTTCAGCGATGGTTCGCGTTCCAGCAGGCGTGGGTGCAGAAGCTGCCGCTGATTCCGCTGTACTCTAACGTGTACTTCGATTTCTATGCGGCTGATATCCAAGGCTACGACAATCTCTCGAACCTCAGTTGGGGCCACGCCGCGCCCCATGTGTACATCGGAGAGCCGACGTCCGAGCCGCCTTCCGATGAGGACAGCGAAGGCGCGCTCGCGCCGGAGGATGACGATGAGATGATCATTATGGAGTGATCCGAAGCAAAAAAAGAACGTCGCCGCGGCGACGTTCCCTTTTTTTACAGTCTCTTCAACAGCTTAAGATACAGGGCTCTATACGGTGGGTAGCGAAGAGGAACGTCGATGCGGGGGGATTGGTGCAGGATGCTCTTTTGGTGTGAAAAGGTTTCAAAGCCGATTTGGCCGTGGTATCGGCCCATGCCACTCTCGCCGACACCGCCAAATGGCAGGTGCGATACGGAGAGATGCATTACCGTGTCGTTCACGCATCCGCCGCCGAAGGAAATGCTCTGGAGGATTTGCGTTTCGCGACTGTGACTTGAAGTGAACAGATACAGCGCCAGCGGTTTCGGGCGGGCGTTGACCAGAGGCGCAACTTCACCTATATCGTCGAACGTCAAAACCGGCAGCAGCGGGCCGAAGATTTCTTCCTGCATGATCGGGCTGTCCCAGGTGATGTTGTCGATCACGGTGGGTGCAATCTGGCGGGTTTTGACGTTGGCATCGCCGCCGGTGATGATTGTGCCTTCGGTCATCAGGGAGAGCAGGCGGTCGTAATGCTTCTGATTGATGA
Source organism: Eubacteriales bacterium (assembly GCA_031549105.1). Lineage (GTDB taxonomy): Bacteria > Bacillota > Clostridia > Christensenellales > Aristaeellaceae > Avichristensenella. Next base: position 1,544 of record JAVBQK010000086.1, on the reverse strand, counting down.
TCTTGCCGTACTCGGTGTTGCGGCAGGGGCTGTTGCCGAAAAATTTTTTGATGTAGGTGGAGATCTTGGCCAACAGCTCGACTTTGATGCTGCTGTGCACCAATAGGTAGTCCGGGGCGACGCAGGTCTGTCCCGCATTGATGAATTTTCCCCAGACGATTCGTTTGGCCGCAAGCGAAAGGTTTGCGGTTTCGTCCACGATGCACGGGCTTTTGCCGCCCAGCTCGAGCGTGATGGGCGTGAGGTTTTTCGAGGCGGCTTCCATGACGGTGCGGCCCACGGCCACGCTGCCGGTGAAGAAAATATAGTCGAAGCGTTGATCGAGCAGCGCTTGGTTTTCAGCGCGGCCGCCTTCTACCACGGTTACATGGGCGGGATCGAACACTTCCGAGATCATTTTTGCAATCAGTTTGGAGGTGGCGGGGGAGTAGGCCGAGGGCTTGACAATCGCGCAGTTGCCCGCGGCAATCGCGCCCACAAGCGGAGCGATGGTCAACATGAAGGGATAGTTCCACGGCGACATGATGAGCGCGATGCCGTACGGCTCCGGATGGATTGAACAGCGGGCCGGGAACGCTTTGATGGATGAGGGCACGCGCTTGGGTGCGCTCCACCTGGATACGCGCCTTATCGCGAGTTTCAGTTCGTCGAGCACGACGCCTACTTCTGTGGCGTAGGCTTCGAACGGCGCTTTGTTTAAGTCCTCGCGCAGCGCGGCCAGAATTTCAGTGTCGTTCCCGCGAATCCACGCGGCCAGCCCCTCGAGCGCAGTGCGCCGAAAGGCGACATCCTTGGTCTTTCCCTGCGCGAAAAACGCGCGCTGCGTCCCTATGATCGCTTCATAATGTGCTATGTCTGCCATCGTGTCAGCCCTCCAAAATCTGTTCGTAGATCGCTTCCATGTCGCGTTGGTCAAAGATTTTCGGCACGGGATAGAGCGGGTTGGCTTCCCGAAGTGCGCGCTTTGCAAGCATCGGGATGTCCTCGCGCTTGAGGTCGTGAATTTTTTTTGGTATGGACATGCGCTCGGTGAGGTCAGCGATTGCCGCGAGGAATTTCGCGGCATTCTCGGCATCTGAGAGAGCGGGGTCAGCGACGCGCGCCGCCTTGGCCAGCTCGGCAAGGCGCGGGTAGATGATGGGGCCGTAGGCATCGAGCACATACGGCAGGATGACCGCGTTCGCCAGGCCGTGCGGCGTGTTGTACTGGCCGCCCAATGTGTGGGCGATGGCGTGCACGTTGCCCACGTAGGCGCGGGTGAATGCCGCGCCCGCGAGGAAAGCGGCGCTCTGCATCTCGGCGCGGGCGTCCAGGTTGCTGCCGTCACAGTAGGCGGTGTACAGGTTTTCGAAGATCAATCCGGTGGCCCAGCGCGCGTCTAGGCGGGTTTTTCGGGTGTTGCTGCGGCCGATGTAGGCTTCGATGGCGTGCACCAGCGCGTCAAGGCCGGTGGAGGCGGTGATGCCCTTTGGGAGGTTGACCGTGAGGGAGGCGTCCATCACGACGTAATGGGGGATGAGCGCGGGGTCATTGATGGGGTATTT
>JAVBQK010000014.1:0-15059 GCA_031549105.1 Eubacteriales bacterium | reverse complement strand
CAACGCCAGGGGGACGCTGTCCCCCTGGACCCCCTGCCAGGAGGCCAGCCTCCTGGACCTCCGACATTTCGCCTGCGGGCGGATTGTTCTATCCAGAAATTGCTTTACTGCATCCCCACCCGCCGTGAGGCGAACTGTTGGGTTTCGAACGGGCACCGCCCTTCGCGGCGGTCCAGGAGGCAGAGCCTCCTGGCGTTCCTCTCTCTTCTACATCACAAAAGGGGGCCACTCCCATGCTCGCGCGCGTGCTTTCCTATGGACTTGCTGGCATCGAGGGATACCCGGTGTCGGTGGAGGCGAATGTTTCTGGCGGTATGCCCATCTTTGAGGTGGTGGGGCTGCCGGATGCGGCTGTGAGGGAGTCGCGGGAGCGGGTGCGCGCGGCGCTGGCGAACAGCGGGTTCGCGATGCCTTTCACGCGGGTGGTGATCAATCTGGCACCGGCGGATACGAAGAAGACGGGGCCGGTGTATGATTTGCCGATCGCACTGGCGGTCTTGTGCGCTTCGGGACAGCTGCCGCAGGAGTTGCTGGGGGATACGATCTTTCTGGGCGAGCTGTCGATGGGCGGAGAACTGCTGCCCGTGCGCGGCGCGCTGCCGCTGGGGCTTTCGGCCGCGGCGCAGGGATATGCGCGGATTGTGCTTCCGGAGAAGAACGCGCCGGAGCTGGCGTGTCTTAACGGGCTTTCCGTGATGGGGGCAGGGTCGTTGCTGGCTGTTGTGGCGCATCTGACGGGAAAAGCGCCGATCGCGCCGCAGCCGGGGCGCTTGTATGACGAAGCGGCGGGCGCGGAGGACGCGCAGGGGGATTTGGCGCATGTTGTTGGGCAGCATATGGCCAAGCGCGCGCTGGAGATCGCGGCGGCGGGCGGGCACTCGCTGCTGATGATGGGGCCGCCGGGGTCGGGCAAGACGATGCTGGCCCGGTGCCTGCCGGGGATTCTGCCGCCCATGTCGCGCGAGGAGTCGCTGGAGACGACGCGCATCCACAGTGCCGCGGGCGTGCTGCCGCCGGGCGAGGGGCTGATGGTGCGCCGCCCGTTCCGCGCGCCGCATCACACGGCGTCGCTGCCCGCGCTGGTTGGCGGCGGCGCGGACGCGCACCCGGGGGAGATCACACTGGCGCACAACGGGGTGCTGTTCCTGGACGAGCTGCCGGAGTTCCCGCGCAACGTGCTGGACGGGCTGCGCCAGCCGCTGGAGGACGGAATCGTGTCCATCGTGCGTGCGGGCGGCCGGTCGGAGTTCCCAGCGCGGGCGATGCTCGTCGCATCGATGAACCCCTGCCCGTGCGGGTACCATGGCTCCAGCGCCCGGGCGTGCCGGTGCTCGCCGATGCAGGTGCGGCGGTATCAGGGCCGCATTTCCGGGCCGATGCTGGACCGGATCGACCTGCGCGTGGAGGTAGGGCAGGTGCCGCCGGAGGAAATCGACCGGGGCGGGGAACGAGAGACATCCGCCGAGGTGCGTGCGCGGGTGCTCGCGGCGCGGGCGGTACAGCGGGCGCGGTACGAAGGATTGTCACTCTACTGCAACGCGCAGTTGACCGCGCAGCGGCTGGCAAAATTCTGCCGGATGGCGCCGGAGGCAAACGCGCTGCTCAGCGCGGCGGTGTCCAGGCTTTCACTGTCGATGCGCGGACGCGACCGGGTGCGCAAAGTCGCCCGGACGATCGCGGACCTTGCGAGCAGCGAGTCGGTTGAGGCGCAGCACATCGCCGAGGCGTTGCAGTATCGCGGCGCGGACGGCGGGGCGGAGGCTGGATATGGCGTATAGCGAGGGGCAAAAATACTGGGTATGGCTGGCGAGCGTATACGGCCTGGGCGCGCGCAAGTTTGACGCGCTGCTGGAGCGGTGCGGGCCGCCGCAACAGGTCTGGGAGGAGATGGGCCCGAGGATTGCAGAAATCGTCGGTCCGGCAGCATACCAAGCGCTCCGGCAGGCGAGGAATCCCGCGTACTTCGACCGACTGTTCGAGGGCCTTGCCCGGTGCGGTGCCATCGCCATCACACGCGATGACGACGAGTACCCGTCTAACCTGCGCCAAATTGCCGACCCGCCGCCCGCGCTCTTCGTCCGGGGCCGGATGGCGCTTACCGACGCGCGCGCGGTGGGCATCGTCGGCGCGCGCAACTGCACAGCCTATGGCACGCGCATGGCGCGGCGAATCGCACGTGAGCTGTCCGAGATGGGCGTGACCGCCGTCTCCGGGCTGGCGCGCGGTGTGGATGCGGCTGCCCACCGGGGCGCGATCGACGCGCGCGCCCGCACAGTCGCGGTGCTGGGCAGCGGCGTGGACGTGATCTACCCGCCCGAGCACCAGCGCCTCGCGGACGAAATCCTCGACAACGGTGGCAGCATCATTTCCGAGCTGCTGCCCAGTGCGCCGCCGACGGGCCGCCATTTCCCTGCGCGCAACCGCATCATCAGCGGCATGTCGCACGGCCTGCTGCTGGTGGAGGCGGCCAGGCAGTCCGGCGCAATGGGCACCGTCGCCTTTGCGCTGGAGCAGGGGCGCGACGTTTTCGCGCTGCCCGGGCAGGCGGACAGCCCTCTCTCGGCGTCCACGCACGCGATTATCCGGGACGGTGCGCGGCTAATCACCTCCGCCGCAGACATCATGGAGGACCTGAACTGGAGCGCCGCACTGTCCTCGCCCAGCCACCGCGTCACCGAAGAACTGCCGCTGACACAGGCCGAACAGCGGGTTTATAACGCTCTCCTGGGCGGCCCGGAGGACACCGACGCGCTGGTAGAACGGCTGGATATGAGGCCCCCGGAACTCAATTCTCTCTTGACAATCCTGGAGTTACAGGGTTTAATAAGGAAGCTGCCCGGCCGAAAGGTCGAGCGGATTGTAAACATGGAGGAATAGGCATTGGCAGCTAGGAAAGTAAAACTCGTTATCGTAGAGTCCCCGGCCAAGGCGCGCACCATCGGCAAGTTCCTGGGCAGCGCATACAAGGTCGAGGCCTCCAATGGACATGTCCGTGACCTGCCCAAGTCGCAGATCGGCGTGGACGTGGAGAACGATTTCGAGCCCAAATACATCACCATCCGCGGCCGTGGCGAGGTACTGGACCGCCTCCGCCGCGAAGCGAAGAACGCATCGCAAATTCTGCTGGCGACGGACCCTGATCGCGAGGGGGAAGCCATCTCCTGGCACCTGGCGCACATTCTGGGCGTCAGCCCGGACGAGGCCTGCCGCGTGGAGTTCCACGAGATCACCAGCAAAGCGGTCAAGGAGGCCCTCAAGCATCCGCGCCCCATCGACATGCGGCGCGTCAGCGCGCAGCAGGCGCGCCGGGTGCTGGACAGGCTGGTGGGCTACAAGATCAGCCCGCTTCTGTGGGCAAAGGTCAAAAAGGGCCTGTCCGCGGGGCGCGTGCAGAGCGTGGCGACCAAGCTGATCGTGGACCGGGAGGAAGAGATCGACGCGTTCATCCCCGAGGAGTACTGGGATATCGTCGCCCGCATGCGCGCAGGCATAAAGAAGTTCGATGCCCGCCCGGTGGATGACGACCTCAAGAAGATGGATGTCAAGGGCGCGGAGCAGGCGGCCGAAACCGTGCAGCGCATCCGGGATGCCAAGTTCACCGTCAGCCAGGACAAGCGCGCCGAGAAGCACAAGAACCCGCAGCCGCCGTTCACCACGCCGAATTTGCAGCAGGAGGCCGCGCGCAAGCTGCACTTCACCACCGCCAAAACGATGCAGATCGCCCAGCAGCTCTACGAGGGCGTGGATATCGAGGGCGAGGGCACCGTCGGTGTGATCACCTATATCCGTACCGACTCCGTCCGCGTGTCGGATGAGGCCATTTCGGAGGTCCGTACCTATATCCCTGAGCGCTACGGCGAAGCGTTCCTGCCGGAAACGCCCAACATCTACAAGGGCCGCAAGCACGCGCAGGACGCCCACGAGGCCATCCGGCCCACCGATGTGCGCCGCCGCCCGGAGGATATCAAGGGCTCGCTCACCCGCGACCAGTACAATCTCTACCGGCTGGTCTATCTACGGTTTATCGCCAGCCAGATGGCCCAGGCCGTCTACGACACGGAGACCGCCATCCTGGAGGGTGACGGGATCAAGCTCAGGTTCTATGGCGAGCAGAAAAAGTTCGCGGGCTATACCTCCGTATACGAAGAGGGCACCGACGAGGAGATCGAGAGCAGCGAGACGACGCTACCCGACCTTTCCGTGGGTGACACCGCCGAGACAATCGATATCGACAGCACGCAGCACTTCACCCAGCCGCCGCCCCGGTTCACGGAAGCGTCGCTGGTCAAGACGCTGGAGGAGCGCGGCATCGGCCGCCCGAGCACCTACGCCCCGACGATCTCCACGATCATCGCGCGCGGGTACGTCTCCCGTGAGCAGCGCAAGCTGTACCCCACGCTGCTGGGGCAGCTCGTCACGCAGATGATGCGCGAGAACTTCGCGGACATCGTGGACGTGACGTTCACCGCGGGCCTGGAAGACAAGCTGGACCGCATCGAGGAGGACGCGCTGCCCTGGAAGCAGGTCATCGGCGATTTCTACGGTCCGTTCGCAGAGACGCTGGCCAAGGCCGAGGCGACGATCGAGAAGGTCAAGGTCGCAGACGAAGTGTCCGACGAAATGTGCGAGCTGTGCGGCGCGCCGATGCTCTACAAGATGGGCCGATACGGCCGGTTCCTGGCGTGCTCGCGCTTCCCGGACTGCCGCGGCACCAAGGCGATCCAGATCGAGCTGGAGACGCCCTGCCCCAAGTGCGGCGCGGCGCTGCTGGAAAAGACATCCCGCCGTGGGCGCAAGTTTTTCGGCTGCAAGCGCTACCCGGAGTGCGATTTCGTCTCCTGGGACAAGCCCGTGCCCGATAAGTGCCCCGCCTGCGGGAGCTACATGACGCTCAAGGAGAGCCGCAAAAACGGCCGCTGGTACCTGTGCAGCAACAAAACCTGCAACCACAAGGTCGAAGCGCCGGAAGCGCCGGAGGAGCAGGGCGAAGCGTGAAATCGGCAATGGTGATTGGCGCAGGCCTCGCGGGGTGCGAGGCCGCGTGGCAGCTGGCGCAGCGGGGCATCCCGGTGACGCTGGTGGAAATGAAACCGGATAAGAAGACGCCCGCGCATACATCCGACGGGTTCGCCGAACTGGTCTGCTCCAATTCACTCAGGAGCGACCGGCTGACGAACGCCGTCGGTTTGCTCAAGGCGGAAATGCGCCTGATGGGCTCATTGATCATGCGCGCGGCGGATGCGGCGCGCGTGCCCGCCGGGGGTGCGCTGGCGGTTGACCGGGACGCGTTTTCGGGGCATATTACCGGGGCGCTGGCGGAGCATCCGCTGGTGACCATCGAAACACGCGAGATGGACGCAATCCCGGACAGCGACGCGATTGTCGCCACCGGGCCGCTGACCGGCGACGAGCTGGCCGCGGCGATCCAGGCGCGGTTCAGCACGCTCCGCTTCTATGACGCGGCGGCCCCCATCGTAACCCTGGAGTCGCTGGACATGGACAAGGTCTTCCGCGCATCCCGCTACGGGCGCGGTGACGACTACCTCAACTGCCCGATGACCGAGGCCGAATACGACGCGTTTTATGAGGCGCTGCTCACCGCCGATACCGCGCCGGTGCATGGCTTTGAGGAGAAGGCAGTATTTGAGGGCTGCATGCCGGTAGAGAGCCTGGCCCGGCGGGGGCGGCTTTCGCTGGCGTTTGGACCGATGAAACCGGTGGGTCTCGCGGATCCGCGCACCGGCAGGCGGCCGTTCGCGGTGGTGCAACTGCGCCAGGATGACGCGGCGGGTACGCTTTTCAACCTTGTCGGCTTTCAAACGCGGCTGACGTTCCCGGCGCAGCGGCGCGTGTTCGGGCTGATCCCGGGGCTGGAAAACGCAGAGTTCGCGCGCTACGGCGTGATGCACCGCAACACCTTTTTGCAATCGCCCGGCGTGCTGGACGACACGTTCGCCGTGATCGGCACGGACGGGCTGTGCTTCGCCGGGCAGATCACCGGTGTGGAGGGCTATGTGGAGTCCGCCGCCAGCGGCCTGGTGGCCGGGCTGTCGCTGGCCCGCCATTTGCATGGTGAAGGCCCGGTCCACTTCCCCGGCACGACCGCGCTGGGCGCGCTGGGCCGACATGTCTCAATACCCCGCCACGACTTCCAACCCATGAACGTTTCATTTGGACTTATCGACCCGCTAGGCGTGAAAATCCGCGACAAAGCCAAGCGCTACGAGGCGATCTCCGCCCGCGCGCTAGCTGAAATAGCAACTATCAACGAACAATTGGGAGGCAAACCATGCAGCTAAAAGGAACCACCATCTGCGGCGTAAAGCGCGGTAACGCGTGCGCCATCGCCGGCGACGGCCAGGTGACGATGGGCGAAACCACAATTTTCAAGGGCAGTGCCGTGAAGGTCCGCCGCATCTGCGACGGACGCGCGGTGCTGGGCTTTGCCGGCAGCGTCGCGGACGCGTTTGCGCTGAGCGAGAAGTTCGAGGAGAAAATGGAGCAGTTCGGCTACAACCTGACGCGCTCCGCAGTCGAACTCGCGCAGGAATGGCGCAGCGACAAGGCCCTGCGCAAGCTGGAAGCGATGATGATCGTCGCGGACAAGACGGACATGCTGATCGTCTCCGGAACAGGCGAAGTGATCAGCCCCGATGATGGCGTCTGCGCAATCGGCTCCGGCGGCAACTACGCCCTCTCAGCCGCGCGCGCCCTTGTCCGCCACACCGAAATGAGCGCCCACGACATCGCCGAGGAGGCGCTGAAGGTCGCCGCGTCCATCTGCGTGTACACCAATGAGCACATCACCGTGCTGGACATATAAGGAAGGAGCCGCACCATGCCGCAACTGAGCCCCAGGGAAATTGTCAGGGAACTTGACCGGTTCATCGTCGGCCAGGCGGACGCAAAGCGCGCAGTCGCCATCGCGCTGCGGAACCGCTACCGCCGCTCGCAGCTGACGCCGGAGGTGCGCGAGGAGATCGCGCCGAAGAATATATTGATGGTAGGGCCCACGGGCGTGGGCAAGACGGAGATCGCCAGAAGGCTTGCAAAGCTTGTCGAAGCGCCATTTGTCAAGGTGGAAGCGACAAAGTTCACCGAGGTCGGCTATGTGGGCCGCGACGTGGAATCGATCGTGCGCGATCTGGTCGAGGCCGCGATTCGCATGGTCAAGGAGCAACACGCGGAGCGCGTCAAGACGCGGGCGACAGTGCTGGCCGAGGACCGGATCGCGTCCATTATCGTAAACCCGCCAAAGCAGCGCACCAACCCCATCGACATGCTGCTGGGCAACCGCCCCAAGGAGCCGCAGATGGCCCCCGAAGAGCAGCAGCGCATCCAGGGCAAGCGCGAGGAGATCGCAGGCCAGCTGATGCGCGGCGAGCTGGAAGATTACGAGATCGAAGTAGAGGTCGAGGATGCGCCCGCGCCGGTGGAGATCAACGGGGCAAGCGTGAACATCGGCGATATGATGGGCGGCATGATACCCAAGAAAACCAAAATGCGCAGGCTCAAGGTGTCCGAGGCGCGCAAGATCCTGCTGGCTGAGGAAGAAGCCAAGCTCATCGACATGGACGCCGTGACCGAAGAAGCGTTGCGCCGCGCCGAGCAGGACGGCATCGTGTTCATCGACGAAATTGACAAGATCGCGGGCCGCTCCAGCGGCCATGGACCCGATGTCAGCCGCGAAGGCGTGCAGCGGGATATCCTGCCCATCGTTGAAGGGTCGACGGTCAACACCAAGTACGGCCCGGTGCGCACGGATTTCATGCTGTTCATCGCTGCGGGCGCGTTCCACATCGCGAAGATCACCGACCTGATCCCGGAGCTGCAGGGCCGATTCCCTGTGCGGGTGACGCTCGGCTCGCTCTCACGCGATGATTTCCGCCTGATCCTCACCCAGCCGGAGAACGCTCTGACGCGCCAGTATACCGCGCTGCTGGAAGTAGATCATGTGAGCCTGACGTTTGAGGATAGCGCGCTGGACGTGCTGGCCGACGCGGCGTTCCTCGCCAACGAGAACGGCGAGGACATCGGCGCGCGCAGGCTGGTCACGATTTTCGAACGGCTGCTAGACGATATCTCTTTTAATGCTGATGGAAGCATGCCGGACTTTTCGCTGGCGATCAATGGCGACTATGTGCGCACGCACCTGGGTGCGGAGGCGACATCGCGCGACCTGCGGCAGTTCATCCTGTGACGGACCTACGTATAGCCCCCAAGGGCGAGGCGTACGCCAAAATATCGTTCGTCTCCATCATGTGGGGGCTGTCGTTCATCGCGTCCAAATATGCGATGCAGCAAGGCTTTGGCGAGTTCACGCTGGCGTTTGTGCGCTACGTACTCGTCTGTGTGATCATGCTGCCGCTGCTGCGCGTCAAGGAATGCAGCCTGAAACCGCCCGCCAGGCGCGACTGGCCGCTGGTGTTCATCTCCGGCGCGACTGGCATCTCGCTGTACTTCGTCTGTGAATACCTGGGCGTGATGCGCACCACCGTTGCAAACGCGTCGCTGGTGCTCGCCGCCATCCCGGTGCTGGCGATCTTCTGGGGCGCGCTGCGCGGCAGGCGCTACCGGGCGCTGTGCTGGGCGGGCGTCGCGGTATCACTGATGGGCGTGTTCTGCGTGGTATACTTTGGCGCGCGCGAGGAAGGCGGCGGGTTCAACACCACCGTACTCCTTGGCAACCTGCTGCTACTGGGCGCGGCGGTCTGCTGGGTGATCTACATCGAGATCAGCAACCGCCTGCTAACCCGCTACACAAGCCTGAGCCTGACCGTATGGCAGGGCGTCGCGGGCCTGATCGCGCTAATCCCCTTCACCCTAGCCGAAGCCGCACAAGGCAAATGGCAGCCCGTCCCCATCGGGGGCTGGCTGTCCGCGCTCTTCCTAGCCGTTATCTGTTCCGCACTGTGCTTCTTCTGGTACGCGCAGGCCATCCGTGCCCTCTCCACCATCCAGGTCGCGGTCTTCATCAACCTAAACCCCATCGTAGCTGTAACCGCGGGCGCGCTCCTGCTGGGTGAATCGTTCCAGTGGATGCAGCTGATCGGCGGCGTGCTGATTGTGGGGAGCATCCTATTGGTGAACGTGGGGATGGGGAAGCGTACGGGGTGACGAAAAAGAAACGCCAGAGGGAGCGCTGCTCCCCCTGGACCCCCTCGCCAGGAGGCTCTGCCTCCTGGACCTCCGCGAAGGGCGTTGCCCTTTCGAAACCCATGTTTGCCTGCGGGCAAGGGTGGGTTTTTCTATTTATGTTATGGATATGCACCACCCGCCGTGAGGCGAAATGTTGGGTTTGGAAAGGGCAAAGCCCTTCCCGGGGTCCAGGGGCAGAGCCCCTGGCGTTCCTCGTCCCCTAGCGTCCCTCGTCCCCTAGCGTCTCCCCCGTCTCCCCGCCAAACTCCCCGCACCTTCCCGTAACACCGCCACGATGGCGCTGGCGGCCATCGCCCAGAGGAAGCTGTCGACTGCGAAGCCGGGAAGCCAGGAGCTGGTGAGTTGAACGAAAAGGGTGTCGACGACGAAGCCGAGGATGCCGAAGGACAGGCAGTTCAGCGGCGAGAGGATCAGCTTGGCGATCGGGCGGAGGATCAGATAAATGAGGCCGAGGATGACGCCCGCGATCCAGGCTGTTTCGGCGTTGACGGTATGGACGCCCGGCAGGAGCCAGGCCGCTATGGGCATCGCGACTACGCAGCCGCAGAAACGATACAGTACGCCCATCTATCCACGTCCTTTCCAGCGTATCGGGGTGATCAGCACGCGTGCGTCCCCTGTGGTGATGTCCACCAGCGGGGCGTCCTGCCCGGCGTTCAGCTCGGCGATCAGGTCACGCAGCAGCACCGCGTAGTTTGGGTGACCGAACCTGGGGAGGATCAGCTCGCAGATGTCCTCCATTGAGTCCAGCAGGTCCGTCAGCACATAGAGCGGAACGGGCAGGATGATGTGGAGCTTATCCACCCGGATATGGAGCCGCCATACGCCGCCGTTATTCCACATAGATGCGGACATTGACCTGGTCCTCATCGTAGTGATCAAAGGTGCTGCCATTTCCACTGGCGTATCCGCCGGATGTGACATTGACGATGTCGCCGCCGGTCTCAGCCAGCGCGTCAATCATGCCCTCCCAGTCGATTTCTTGCAGATTAACACCGTGATACTCCATCGCGTCAATCGCCTGTGGGGGAATCATCCGGAGCAGCTGACCGGCGACGCGCGCCACCTTCAGCGGCAGGTTGACACTGACATTCACGGGGGTGCTCTTGTCCGCTTCCTGCGCGGTTACGCGCACGCGCAGCATCTTCTCGCCAGTATGGTTCTTCGCGGCCACCCCCGCAGGCGCGCCCGCACCAAACTGCTCCAGCAGCTGCATCGCTTCCTCAGCGGTAATCTTCCCCTCCGCTAGCATATCCAGAATCCGCTTCTTCTCCTCGCCGCTCATGGTTTCTCCTCCTTGCCAATTCTTTTCAGGCGCTGCACGGCTTCCTTGCCGTCAATATCGCCACGGTCCAACATATTCAGGATTTCGCGGCGTGCGTCCGCTGTTTGCGGCGCAGGCTCGCTTGGCGCGTCGTATCCCAGCGCGCTGAGCGCGCTGTCCAGCATATTGCGCACGGTTGGGTAGCTGATGCCCAGCTCACGTTCCACGTCCTTGATGGAGCCGCGGCACTTCAAAAATGTCTCGATAAAGCGCAGATCCTTCTCCGGCAGCGCGCAGAAACGGCATGGTGAAAAATGCCCGCTCAGTTCACTATCGCAGCGCTGACAATGCAACCGCGTCACCTGCATTGGCGCGCCGCATACAGGGCAGATGGTTGGTGCGTTATATGCCATGCAATCCCTCCTCCAATGGTGTGAGGATAGCACGGGAAATTCATATTGTCAATACGTTAATTAATAAAATTAAGGTTTAAATTAATATTGTTGAAGTGTGTCCAAGGAAGCGTGTTCGGAGGTACGGAGGTGAAGGTCAGTCGTTCATGGGTCACCGGGTGCGTCAGCGACAGCTTCGCGCCCCACAGCGCGATCTGCTCGCCGGGCCTTCCGGCGCCATAACGCGCGTCGCCCCATAGCGGCAATCCCGCGCGCGTGAGCTGAATGCGAATCTGATGTTTGCGCCCTGTTTCCAGCGTGACGCCGAGCAGCGACAGGCCGTCCGTCTGCGCCAGCCGCACATACGACAGCGCCGCCTCCTGCGGCGAGCCGTCCTCACGCGGGAGACAGTCCTCCAGCCGCGCGCTTTCCGGCGCATCACCGCGCACCACGCAGAGATATGACCGCGCCATCGTGTGCTCACGAAGCTGCTCGGACAGCCGCGCCGCCGCCTTGCTGGTGCGGGCGAACGCCATCAGTCCGCCGACCGGCCGGTCCAGCCGGTGCAGCAGCCCCAGGTACACCGCGCCGGGCTTGTTGTACGTCTCTTTTACATATGCTTTCATCAGCGAGAGCATGTCCATATCTCCGGACGAGTCCCCCTGCGCGGGCACATTCGGCGGCTTGACGGCGACCAACACATGGTTGTCGCAGTACTTGATCTCAATCCCGCGCCAGATCACGCCCGCCACCGGCCCGACGCGCCGCAAGGCAGCACACCGCCCGCCTCGACAGGCAGCGTCAGTTCGCCCGCCTCGGCATAGCCACCGTGGCGCGACTGCACTGCGATGCGCAACAGATTCGACAGCACCGCTGGTTGCAGCCCCGTCGTGTACGCGTTGATCAGGAAGAACAGCGGCGTATCCGACAGCGCCTGCGCGCACACGTCCACTAGCTCAAACACCCGATCCTCCAGCTTCCACACCTCGCCGTCCGGCCCGCGCCCATAGCTGGGCGGGTCCATCAGAATCCCGTCATAGAAGCTGCCGCGCCGCACCTCGCGCTGCACGAACTTCAGCGCGTCATCCACGATCCACCGCACCGAGTCCTGAGGCAACCGGCTCTCCGCATGGTTGTCCCGCGCCCACTGCACCATGCCCTTCGCCGCATCCACATGGCATACCGTCGCCCCGGCCGCCGCGCACGCCAGCGTCGCCCCGCCCGTGTACGCGAACAAATTGAGCACGCGCGGCCTTCTCCCTGCCGCAACCGCGCCCCGGATCATCCCATCCATCCAATCCCAATTGGCCGCCTGTTCCGGGAAAAGCCCCGTATGCTTAAACCCCGTAGGCCGCACCAAAAACCTCAGTTCCCGGTACGCTAGCGTCCACTTCTCCGGCAACTTTCGTCGAAACTCCCACTCGCCGCCACCCTTCTGGCTCCGGTGGTACCACGCATCCGCCCCCTCCCAGCGCGCCGCATCCTGCCTGGGCCAAATCACCTGCGGGTCAGGCCTTCTCAGCACAAACTCGCCCCAGCGCTCCAGCTTCTCGCCGTCGCCAGTATCCAGCACCGAAAAATCACGCCAGGTCGTGGGGGTGTACATCGCAGGGGCCTCCTTGAGAAAGAGAGTGGGGGGAACGAGAGGAACCCTTCTTTCTTTTAGAAAAAAGAAAGAAGCAAAGAAAACCTCTTTGGGGCGGGGATTTTAGGGGATTCGGTTATTTCTTCCCCTTTTTCGCTTCGGCTTCCGCGACATTCTCCGCTACGCGGAATGTAACGATTTCGCGGACAAGGTCCAGGGGAAGGGGTTTGCTGTTGGGCATTTGGATCGCGCCTTTGCTATGTTTGAGGCCCATCGCGTCGAGTTTCTCAACAAAGTTCTCTACCCCGCTCGCACCGGGGTACAGGCCGATGTGGCGCGTGGCGGCGGCAAAATGCACCAGATTGCCGTTCTGGTAAAAGGTAGGCATATCCCAGCTGATCTTCTCGGTGGCCTCCGGCGCGCATTCGTGGATGACCGCGCGCAGCACTTCCATGCGCTCCTTCACATCGCCCTCATACAGCGCGATGTACTCATCAATGTTGCTGTAACCCCGTTCCTCGGCGTTCATGACAGTTCCTCCTTATACTTTCCACACAGCGATCTCTGCACCCTCGCCGTTGATGTCCCACTGCTTCCACTCCACGCCCTCCGGCGCGTCTTCCGCCAGCGACACGCCCAGCGTTGCCGTCAGGATCTCCTCGCGCCCCGCCTCAGCGATGGCGCGCAGTTTCTCGCCGCAGCGCAGGCCGATGCCGATGCGGTCCATTACGTCGAAGTCCGCGTCCTTACGCATCGTCTGGATCTTGGAGATGCACTCGCGGATGTAGCCCTCCTGGATCAGGTCGTCGGTGAGGTTGGTGTCCAGCACACCCGTGACGCCGCTGTCGGTTTCCGCGACGAAGCCGGGCTTCTGCGTCGGCTCAACGAGCACGTCCTGTTCGGTGAGCGTGACTTCAGTATCGCCGATGGTGAAGGTCAGCGTCTCGCCGCGCTTCAGCGCGTCGACTGCGTCGTTGCCATCCAGGGTCGCCAGGCGCTCGCGGATCGCCTGGATCAGCTTGCCGTAGCGCGGGCCCAGGGTGCGCAGTTGCGGCTTGAGCAGGTATGAGGTGAACGCCCGCGCGTCCTCGACGAAGTGCAGCGCCTTCACGTTCAGCTCCTCGCGCGCGTGCTCGGCGAAGATCTCGGGGAACGCCGCGCCCTTGACGTACAGCGCGGCGGCGGGCTGGCGTGTCTTCATCGACGCGGTGTTGCGCAGTGCGCGGCCGATCTGCACCACATTCACCAGGCGCTCCATGTTGCGCTCCATGTCCGGGTTGATGCGCGCCTCGTCGCAGACCGGGAAGTCGGACAGGTGCACGCTGACCGGCGCGTCCGGGTACGCCTTGCGCACCAGGTTTTGGTACATGTTCTCCGCCAGGAACGGCGTGAACGGCGCCAGCAGCCCGGCGAGCGTCACCAACACATGGTACAACGTCGCGAACGCCGCTTCCTTGCCGCCTGCCATGCCCTTGCCCCAGAAACGCACGCGGCCGCGCCGCACGTACCAGTTGGACAGCTCGTCGACGAACGCCTGGATGGCGCGTGCCGCCTCGGTGACCTTGTAGTTCGCCAGGCCGTCATCGACAGTCTTGATCAGAGAGTTCAGCCGCGAGAGCAGCCATTCGTCCATCAGCGTCAGCTCCGCCTTCTCCAGCGGGTGCGCCTTGGGATCGAAATCATCAATGTTGGCGTACAGGATAAAGAACGCGTAGGTGTTCCAGAGCGTCCCCATAAACTTGCGCTGCACCTCGCTGACGGCATCGGGCGAGAATCGGCTGGGCAACCACGGCGCGCCGATCGTGTAGAAATACCAGCGCGTGGCATCCGCGCCCTGCACGTCCAGCACATCGGACGGGGCGACGACATTGTGCAGGTGCTTGCTCATCTTGCGGCCTTCCATGTCCTGCACATGGCCCAGCACCAGGCACGTCTGGAAGGGCGACTTGTCAAAGACCAGCGTGCCGATGGCCAGAAGCGTGTAGAACCAGCCGCGCGTCTGGTCGATCGCCTCGCTGATGAACTGCGCCGGGAACAGCGAATCGAACTTCTCCTTATTTTCAAAGGGGTAGTGCCACTGGGCGAACGGCATCGACCCGGAATCGTACCAGCAGTCGATGACCTCCTTGACCCTGCGCATTTCAGCGCCGCACTCGGGGCAGGTCAGCACCACCTGGTCGATGTAGGGGCGGTGCAGCTCGATGTCATCCGGCACATCCTTGCCCATCTCCTTCAGCTCCTGGATGGAGCCGACAACGTGCATGTGTCCCTCCGGGCATATCCACACCGGCAGTGGCGTGCCCCAGTACCGCTCGCGCGAGAGGCCCCAGTCGAGCACATTCTCGACGAAGTTGCCCATGCGGCCCTCTTTGATGTTGGCGGGCAGCCAGTTGACCGAGCGGTTGTTGGCGACGAGCGCGTCGCGCACCGCGGTCATGCGGATGAACCAGCTCTCCCTGGCATAGTACAGCAGCGGGGTGTCGCAGCGCCAGCAGAACGGGTAGTCATGCTCATACGCGGCGGCGCGCACCAGCAGGCCCTGCGCCTTCAGATCGTCCAGGATCAGCGGGTCAGCCTCCTTGACGAACTTGCCCGCCCACGGCGTGCCGGAGACGAACTCGCCCTTGGAATCAACGAGTTGCACGAACGGCAGGTCGTA
>JAVBQK010000131.1:0-14918 GCA_031549105.1 Eubacteriales bacterium | reverse complement strand
TCCACCTTCATCCTGCACTTTGTCAAGGGCCGCTACCGCACGCGCCAGGACGCGGTGCGCGCCGCTATGGAGCTTGGCATGGAAATCGACAAGCAGTGCTATCTGGTCGCGCTGGTCACACTGCCCAGGGCGGACAGCGACCGGTTCTCCGTGGAAAGCATGGTCGCGCTGGAGGATGGTGTGAGCGGCTATGGCGCGGAATTGGTTTCACGCGAGCAGTTCCTGTTCGTCCTCTTCGCCGATGAGGCGGAAACGCTGATTGCGTGGACAGAGCGTGCCTGCGCGCTGGGCCTGGGGAGCGGCGCGGAGATGGTTTCCGCCAGTGCCGCATACGACGACTTCTCACGGATTGGCGGCGCGTACCTGGAGGCCAACGCCACCTACGACAACCATGTGGTGCAGGAGAGCGCATCGGCCCTTCCGCCGGGCGATAAGATGGAGGCTGCGCTGGAACAGGCGCAGGCGCACCCCGTCGTGCGGGACATCATTTCCTACATGCACGAGCATTTCTCTGACCCCAACCTGACGATGAGCGCAATCGCCGATGTGTACAGCATCAGCGCAGTTCGCCTGTCGCTGGACTTCAAGGAAGCCGTCGGAATGAGCCCGTCGGAGTATCTGCTGCGCCTGCGCATGGACCGCGCAAAGGAGCTGCTCCGGGATGCGGACGATTCCATCAAGGATGTTTGCGCGACCGTGGGGTATTATGATGCCTCCGGGTTTATCCGGCGGTTTAAGAAGTATATGGGCATTACGCCCGCGCAGTATCGCCAGAGCGCGCGAGAGGAGCATACAGAAGCGTGAATCCACACGGGGCACGAAAAGGGGCTGCCGGCACAAACCGGCAGCCCCTTTTTGCATTACCTGTTTACTGGCAGCACTCGTTCACCCACTGGATGAAGTTCGCGTCGCTGCTGCCGGTACGCTCGGCCATCGTGTGGCCCTGCGCCCATACGGTTTCGAAATCCACATCCGCAACGCTGTCCATCTGGGCCAGCGCGAGCGCGAGGTTCATTTCCACGGTCAGCGCGGTGTCGCCCTGGGTGATGCCCGTGCGAATGCGCCAGTGCGTGGCAACATTGGAGGTGTTATAGCCTTCATAGTATTCGCTGAGGTAGTACATCGGGTTGTACATATCCTGGCGGTACTCGGAGTCATTGCCCAGCGCGTCGAAGCTGCTAAGGTATTCCTGGTATGCCAGAGCATAATCTGCGTTCCAGTCGGCATAGGCGGCGTACACATCCTGGTTCGTCTCCAGCAGCGCAGCCATGATCGCATCAAAGTGCAGCGCGTCGCTCGTGCTATCGCCAAACACATAGTTCTCCGCCTGGCTCCTGTTCAGGTCATCAAACGCGCCGACGCTCTTGCTGGCGTTCTTGATGTGTGTGGCGAAAGCCTCCACGCTGATAATGTGCACGGTGTTGGTTGCCGCATCGTACTCAATCCATGCTTCATCCGCATTGAGGGAATCGATATAGTCCTGCGCGGTTTCGTAGGTCGCGGCCTCCGTTGAGGCACCCATCTGCATGCCCATCCCGCCGCCGAGGGCACCTGCCGCATCGCCCATTGTGGGCATGTTTCCGCCAGCCATCCCTTCCGGAAGCGTGCGGTCACCCTGCGGACCGTTGCCGTTGGGGCGCTCGCCGCCGCCACCCATACCCATCATCGAACTTCCGCCGGAAGTATAGGGGAATGCCGTATCGCTAAGGAAGTTGTTCAGCGACCGTTCGATTTCGGACAGCAGATAGTCATAGTAGCTGCCTGCCGCATAGATGCCCGTTTCCGTCGCTTCCAGCGTCAGCGCCGCGCCCTCCGCATCCATCAGCCCAAGCTGGTTGATGTAGGCTGCAAACGCTTCCGCCAAGTCATCCGAAAATGCGGATGTCCAGGTATCGTCAGCGCGTGTTCCGGTGCTCATGTATTGCCCCATGTTCCATTCATAGGCCTCGTTCGCCTCATCCAGGCTGGTGATGGGGCACCAGCACATCGACCCGTAGACGGCGTCGCTGATGGGGTTCCCATCCTTATCGACCATCGCCGCGCCAATCGCTTCCAGGTATGGTATGTACAGCTCACTATCGCCGGTTGCACCGACGAGCGCGCTCTGTGCGCCGCCTCCACTCATGCCGAAGGAGAAGATGCGCTCCATGTCGCCCAGCAGCGCAGCGCTGTTGTAGCGCAGGTAGCGAATGGCGGCCTTCAGGTCCGTAACGCCCCAGGGCGCGCCGCCGTTATAGAGGATGTTACCATCGCTGTCATAGCCGTTGTTGCGGCCCCGACAGCCTGCGCTCACGTAGATGAACCCGGCCTGCATATAGCTGGCAAGCCCGCTGTTATACCCGGTGGGTGCGCTCATCGCCGAATAACCGGGCGTATTTACCGGGATCACGATGGGCGCGGTCCCGGCGGTATACCCGTTTACGGTAGCATCTGCGTTGATCACGCAGGTATACGTGCCGTCGCCGTTGTCCGTCGCGGTCATGTACGCGCCTGGCACATAAATGCCCAGCGATTCATAGTCCGTGGTCTCCGGCGTTGCGCAGTACACGATGCCGACCTGCCAATAGACATCATCCTCGGGGCTGTAGTTCCACGCGCTGTTGTCAAAGATCAGGCTGTATTCGGCGGTGCCCGATGTGGATTCCGCCAGCACCGGAAAGGCCGCCATACAGAGGATGGCCAGCATCAGTAGCACGGATAGAAATCTGAGAATGTGGCTCATGGTAACGCTCCTTTTTTGCTCATCAGTCGATGAGGCAAGCATACTTCGCCAATGCGTCGCTACGATGAATGCTGCAAGAAAAACGGATGAAATTTGCGGCGGCAGGCTAAAAGCAGGACAATGTGAGAAAGTGCCGATCCCTATCATGGATTGCAGATGGGATTTGCCGCCCGCCAAAGCTATAATCAATGTGTAAAGGTATAGTCAAATCGATGCCAAGGAGGGTATGCCATGAATACCTCCACGTTTGCTTTTGAAAATCAGCGCCTGCGGATCAGCATCTGTTCTATTACAGGTGGGATTGCGAAAATCACTGTGCTCCCCAGCGGCAGGAGCGTGCTTCGCAGCGCGGCGAAATCGCCTCCATTTGCATTGTGCGCAGCCGTGGACGGGGATACTCGCTGGCTGACACCGGCGCCTCGCGCCGATGCGCATCCGGTGGAAACGCCCCAAGGCCCGGGGGTCGATATCACATACCCCCATATGCTGGACGGCGAAATCCCTATCCCCATCTGGGCCACCCTGCGGATTATCCTGCAAGGGCAAGAAAGCAACGTGATATTCTCGCTGTCTCTGCGCACCAAGGACTCAACGTACCGCATTCATTCGGTTCAGCTTCCGTGCCTGCAAGGCCTTCATGCGGGGGATGACCCTGCCAACGAAGTGCTTCTTCTCCCCAACTGTGGTGGGGAGCGCCTCGAAAACCCGATGCATACGCTGCTTGCCCCGGTCGAAAGGGTTCCGTGGCAATGGCAGAACTACACTTTCTCCCACGCCATGGGAGGGCCGGCCGGAAAGCCCGATGGTACGGGCGGCGCTGTGCGTGAGCTACTGTGTACGGGCCCCGGTTCTATGCCATGGATGGACCTCTCCCATGCGAAAGAAGGCATCGGGTGCAGCCTGTTCATGCTCAATCCGGACCATGACCTGTGCGCCATTCGCGCAGGTGTCAGCCCGGATGTACCGGAAGGGCTGTGCCTATCCTTCGCGCAATATCCCCGGATGACGGGGGATGGCTGCTGGAAAAGCAACCCCTGCGTGCTAGCCGTACACAATGGGGATTGGCATGAGGGTGTAGACATCTGGCGGCGTTTTGCCTTCGAACTTCCGCACCCCGGCCATCCAACCTGGTTGTCCCAAACCGCCGGTTTGGCGGCGCATTATGATTTCGTCTACCAGGATGGCGGCATGGTTCATACCTTCTGGGACATCCCCGGCCTTTACCAGCGTGCGCAGGCGCAGGGCCTTTGCCATCTCCTGTTAGCGGGGTGGCATACCGATGGCTTCGACAGAGGCTTCCCCGAATACCGCCCGCATGAAGCCCTCGGCGGAGAAGACGCCCTCCAGCAGGCGGTAGCTGAAGTCCATGCCATGGGCGGCCGCGTCTCGTTCTATGTCAATGTCCGCCTCTGCAATACCACATACGCCCACCGCCATGAGCTCATCGAAGTCGGCGCTGTGCGGCAACCAAATGGGGAAAAGGCAGTGGAGCAATACGGCGACGAGGGCCTTGCTTTCGCCTGCATGTGCAGCCAGTCCGAGGACTGGCAGGCGCATCTGGTGGATACGGCCCGGTACCTCGCAAACGTCATCGGCGCCGATGGGCTGTACCTGGACCAGCTCGCGCTTGCACCGGCAAAGATATGCGATAACCCGCATCACGGTTTTGCAGATGGCTGGAATAGGGGATACCAGGCTCTTCTTCGCAAGCTTAGGGCGATCCGTCCGGAAGCGCCGTTGGCGCTGATGATCCAGGGCTGTGGGGATTCCTTTGGCCAGCTTGCGTCAGGGCAACTCCTTTCCACGCTGTCCATGCTGCATAGCGGGGCTTTCTGCACCTTATACCGCTATGCGTTCCCCAATGAACTCCTCATCGAAATGATGACGCCACAGCAAAACCAGCGGATGCAGCCTCCGCCCGTGGCAGTGGAATCCACCTTTTTGATCCACCACGCCTTTGTGCATGGGCTATACTTCTGGGTCTACGATCTGGAAGGGGAGACCACCTTCCAGGATGATCCCGCCCAGTGGGAGAGGCTGCGCCGGACCCTTGCTCTACGGAATGCATGGCTTTCGGCGTACGGCTCCGGGGTGTTCCGCGACACGCGGGAAATCGCATACGTGCCCGCCGGGTGGATGGCAAAGCGCTACACCCTTTGCACCGATTGCCTGATCGCCTGTGCCAACGAACACCCGGCCCCTGGGACCCTCCGCGTTCGCTGGCCCCACGATTCCGCGCCGCGCGCCTATGTGCGTGCCATCAGCCATCCGGATTGGGAGCGTCCCGTACCCTGCCGGTGGCGGGATGGCATTGCCCATATTGACCTACCCGGAGAAGAGTTACTGCTGGTGCGGCTCCAGCCATAATTGCCCACTCCGCGAACATTTGCATACCCATGTCAATTGTTGCATCTTGATTTTATGCACTCCCATGGTATGGTGAAAACAAGGGGGCGATCGGATGACAAGCGGGCTTGTGAAAAAGGTGGACCACCGCGGGCAAACCCTGCGGTACCTGCGCCGAAACTGGCAGCTGTACCTGCTCCTGGTGCCCGTGGTGGCATATCTGCTCATTTTCCAATACGCGCCCATGTACGGGCTGATGATTGCTTTTAAGACATACTCCATCCGCCTGGGCATCTGGGGCAGCAAGTGGGTAGGATTTGCCCACTTCAGCCGGTTTTTCAATAGCTATTATTGCACGGAAGTCATCACCAATACGCTGGGCATCAGCCTCTATTCGCTGGTGGTCGGGATGCCCATGCCCATTCTGCTCGCGCTGGCACTCAACGAAGCCCGGTCGAAATGGTTCAAGCGGACGGTGCAGACCATCACCTACGCGCCGTACTTCATCTCCACCGTGGTCATGTGTTCGATGATTTTCCTGTTCCTCTCTCCGTCCTCCGGCATCATCAACCACATGATTGAGGCCTTTGGCGGCGAACCCAAGTACTTCATGGGCACCCCCTCGATGTTCAAGACGATTTACGTGCTCTCGGGCGTGTGGCAGTACACGGGCTGGAACTCGATCATCTATATGGCAGCCCTGGCGGGCATCGACCCGCAACTGCACGAAGCGGCGATGATCGACGGCGCGGGCCGGTGGCGGCGCATCTGGCACATCAACCTGCCCGGCATCATGCCCACGGCGGTGATCCTGCTCATCCTCAACAGCGGCACGGTGATGAGCGTGGGCTTTGAAAAAATCTTCCTGCTGCAGAATGAACTGAACCGTTCGGCCTCCGAGGTAATTTCTACCCTTGTATACCGCCAGGGCCTGATTCAGAACGATTTCAGCTACTCCACCGCGGTCAGCCTGTTCAACTCAGCGGTCAACTGCGTACTGCTGATATCGGTCAACCAGGTGGCGAGGCGTATTGGCGAAACAAGCCTGTGGTGAGAGGAGGGGCGCACATGGCACGGAAAATCACATCGGATCGCCTGTTTGACATGGGCGTGTACGCGTTTCTGTCCGTCATTCTGATAGTCATCCTCTATCCGCTCTACTTTGTTGTCATCGCTTCCTTTAGCGATCCGGTAGCGGTGATGGGCGGCCAAGTGACATTGCTGCCCGTTTCGCCCACGCTGGAGGCATACCGGCTGGTGTTCCGCAACTCCCAGGTGCTCACCGGCTACCGGAATACGATCCTGTATACGCTGTCGGGTACCACGCTGAACATTCTGCTGTCCATCGCCGCGGCATACCCGCTTTCCCGCCGCAGCCTCAAGGGCAAGTCCTTTGTGATGGGCATGATGGTGGTGACGATGTTTTTCTCCGGCGGGCTGATCCCCACGTATCTCGTCATCCGCAACCTCAGCCTGCTCAACACCTTCTGGGTAATGATCCTGCCCGGTGCGCTATCCGTCTACAACGTGATGATTATGCGCACTTTCTTCGCCACGTCCATTCCCTATGATCTGGAAGAGGCAGCCTATGTGGACGGCGCGACACACCTGCGCACGCTACGCTCCATTGTGTTGCCGCTCTCCAAGCCCATCCTGGCCGTGATGGTGCTCTACTACGCCATCACCCACTGGAACGCGTACTTCGGCGCGCTGATCTACCTTAAGGACCAGGAGCGCTACCCCTTGCAGCTGGTGCTGCGCACGCTGCTGATCCAGTCGCAGGCATCGGAGGAGAGCTTTGCCGATGTTTCGGGCACGTTCAACCGCGTGATGCTCGCGGAGACCATGAAGTACGCGCTGATCATTGTGGCCTCCATCCCCGTTCTATGTCTGTACCCGCTGCTGCAAAAATACTTTGTGCAGGGCGTGATGATCGGCTCGGTCAAGGGATAACGAACCGAACGCGGTTTTCCGCGATCGTATATTTCTCGCAAGGAGGGTTCCACATGAAAAGGCTGACCGTACTGGTGCTGGCGCTGCTGATGGCCCTGTCATCCACCGCGCTGGCGATTGAACCCCCGATTCCATTCGAGGGGGAGTTTCCCTTCTCGGAGACGCCTATCACCCTTACGTGCTTTAACATGGCGGGCTCGTACACCCGCGGCGCGTTCGGTGACCAGAAAATCTGGCAGTACCTGAAGGAAAAAACCAACATCGGCTTTGAGTTTGAGAGCTATCAGACCGAAATACCGGAAAAACTTGCGCTAAAAATGGCGTCCAATGACCTGCCGGACCTGTTCTTCAAGGTGCAGCTGGACAACGCCACCGTGCTTAAGTACGCGCAGGAGGGCGTGTTCGTCCCGATCACCCCGTACCTGGAGGAATATGCGCCCCATTTCTATTATCAGCTGGAAAACGACCCTTCGCTCAAGGCGTTCCTCACCATGGAAGATGGTGAAATCTACGGCTTTAACTACATCGTCAACGCGGATAACTTCATGACGCCGCCGATGTTCGTCAACAAGACATGGCTGGAGGCACTGGGATACGACGAAGTGCCCGCGGACCTGACCGAGTTCAAAGAGCTGCTGATCAAGGTGCGCGACAGCGACCTGAACAGCAATGGCAAGAAGGACGAGGTCGGCTATATTTCCACATCGCTGGAGATTCTGCTGCAGACGTTCTATGGGGCGTTCGGCATTGGCACACGCGGCCGCTCCGCCGGCAACATCGACATCGACGAAAGCGGCGCGCTGCGCTACATTCCCACCAGCGACGGCTACCGCCAGATGCTGTCCTATGTGGGGGACCTGTACCAGGAAGGCCTGATCTACCAGGAAATCTTCGATAGCAGCATCACCAACATGACCGCCATCGGCGAGCAGAACCGTGCATTCCTGGGCATCGGCAGCCTGCACTACCTCGGCTCCACCTACACGGGCGATTTTGTGGGCATGGATACCGTGCTGAAGGGGCCGGATGGCTCCCAGTTCAACGCCATGGTCAACAACCCCATCCTGGGCCAGAATACGTTTATCACCTCCGCCAACAAGCATCCCGCGGAAACGGTCAGCCTGATCGACTATTTCTACAGCAAGGAAGGCGTGGAACTGTACTTCATGGGTTTCCTGGACGAGACCTACGAGTATGATGAGAACGGCCTGCCCAAGTACAATGACTACGTGCAGCACAACCCGGATGGGCTGATCAACGAGGAAGTGCTCGGCGCGTATGTGCCGTGGGGCGGCGGCGCGAACCCCACCCTCGCAGAGAACAGCTGCTTTGGCAACAACATGTACACCCAGGTGGAGAAGGACAACTGCAAGGCCCGCATGGCCTACGCGCCGGAGATCGTCTGGGGCAAGTTCAACTACACCAACGACCAGTACGCGCGGCTGTCCATCCTGGAAAATGACATTGCCACCTATGTCAACGACATGAAGGCGAAGTTCATCACCGGTGACGCGAGCCTTGAGAAGGACTGGGATACCTACGTGCAGACGCTGAACCGCATGGGTCTCCTGGAGCTCGTTTCCATCTACCAGTCGGGACTGGATTCCTACAACGCCGCCAACGCGGAGTAAGCATCCAGCAAAGCGCTCTTCTAACAGGCATAGGACCCGGATGAACTCCGGGTTCTTTGCCGTTATCATTGCAAACCCGAAAGAAATGGGGGGAATATCCCATGCTGCGCGGCATTGGAAAGCGATATGGGCTGCTCGCCAACTTTTTTCTGCCCTTCGGTGTGCTTCTGATCGTCGTCGCGGTGGCCATCAGCGGCGTACTGGGATACCAGAATGCGTCGCTGATGCTTTCAAACACCCGAGAGCTGCTGGAGACCTCCCTGGAAGTCAGCGCGGATATTTTCGATACCTTGATCACAGAACTGGATGCCGTGGCCTTCGACATCCTGAAAAGCCGAACACTGTATCCCCATGCGGTGTTCCAAAGTGGGTATTCCGCCATGCTGGCCACAGAGCGCCTTGTATCCTATAAAAATGCCAACAACTACCTGAAGGATATTATTCTGCATTATAACGACGCCACCGCGCAGAAATACGGGGCGACGCCAAAGTATTTCACCACCAGCGGTCCTTTTGACAGCATCACCTTCTGGCACTATATCCACCCCATCAGCTGGGAGGTATCCCTCCTGCAACAGGCTGTGTCGGATGTGATGCAGCCCACGCTGGTTTTCCCGGCCATTGAGCGACTGCGGGGCGCTACGAATACCTATCTGCTGTACATTTACCCGGATAAGGACCCGGTTTCTGGTGCGCGGCCCCGGGGTGAGGTCATGTTCCTGATTGACGCCGCATTGCTGGAAGAAAGGCTGGCACAGGCGGCGGTCACAAACGGCGGTGCGCTGACGGTTTTCGATGCGGCAAACCGGGTGATTTATCGGGCTGGCGACGCGGCGATTGCGCCAGACGAACTGCGCAGCGCGGGGGAGAGCGGCGTGAACACGCAGCGTTTGGCGTCCGGTGAGACGCAGATGTCCCTGCGCACCGACGCCCGCCGCTTTACCTACGTTCTTCAGCTTCCTCCCAGCGTCTTTCCATCTCAGGTTTCCAGCGCAATTCTCTCGCTCCTGCCGTTCCTCGCAGCGCTGTTGGTACTGGGGCTGTCTGCAGCCTACGTGCTAATCCGCTCACTATTCAAGCCCATCACACAGCTGTCCGATATGCTGGCTCCATACACGCAGTCGCCGCAGCGGTCTCTGAAGGACATTCTGTTCTCGCTTAACGCTCTGCAATCCCATACGGACCGGCTGGAGTACCAGATCGAGCGCCAGACGGAGCTTTCGCGGATGCAGTGCGTGCACAATCTTCTCCATGGAATCTATCAGACGGATGAAGAGATTCTAAAGCGCTTTGAGGATGCGTCCATCCACTGTGAGGCGGCGCACTATGTCGTACTGATCGCATCCTTCAGCGTGGATGAGGCGGCCAAGGACGCGCCGCCGGACCTGCGTACCTTTGCCATGCACATTCTTTCCCATGTGGAGCGCCTGCCGGAGGAAACACGCTTTGTGATCCCGCTGGACAACGCAAACGAGGCCGCGCTTCTCTGTGGATTTCCCGCGGAAGCGAACCGCTCTGAGCGCCTAACCGCTCTATACGAGGGCGCGGACACGATGCTCCGCACTGCCGCCGGCGCATCGCTAACCCTCGGCGTAGGGGAGGCCGTTGGCACACTGGCGAAGGCGCCCATCTCGTTCCAACAGGCCCGGGCCGCGCTGGATGGTTGTTTCTTTGATGCGGAACAACGCCTGCTTCGCTATACGCCTGCGCAGCCAGGTCACGTTGGCAGCCCTATCAGCTACCCGGCGTCTGCGGAAGAGGCGCTACTGCGGTGCCTATCCATTGCCGAGTATGAGCAGGCTGCGGCCATCATTGGCAAGGTACTTGATGGGTTCCGTGCGGAAAGGCCACCCGCGTATGTTGCCAAGAGCATCTGCGCCAGCATGGCGCACCGCCTGATCCGGTATGTTGCCGAAAATGGATACCCGCCGGAGATCGCACGCCTGTTTGCAGAAGCGCTGCTCGTCACCGAGCGTCCCGGCGTAACGCTGGATGCGTACGAGGACGTGCTGCTTACAGCCTGCGCCGCCCTTTGTGGCAGCACGGAAAACAAGGGAAAGGCCATGCGCGGCGAGCTGCTGTGCCGGCGGATTAAGGCATATGGGACGGAGCATTATGCCGATCAAATGCTGTCGCTAGGCACCATCGCCGAAGCCTTTTCGCTGTCGGAAGGGCACTTGGCACGCACGTTTAAGGAACAGACTGGCATGGGCGTCATGCAGTGGCTGGATAGCCTTCGCATGAGCCACGCGCAGAGTCTGCTTCGAGAGACCACCCTGTCCCTGGATGAAATCATCGCCCGCTGCGGGTACTGGGACAAAAGCAACTTCATTCGCAAGTTCAGGAAGGTGTTCCAGGTTACGCCGATGCAGTATCGCGCGGCGGCACAGGCGGTGAAGGCACACCAGCAAAGCTAGGGTACTCCTCGGAATTGATGCCGTCCACTCAAGCTTCCATTGTCCTTTGTGTATTCGGCCTCCTCTTTTAATCCCTCATCTGTTTCGCCAAACAAATCCGTCATAAAACTGCCCGCTCACAGGGCAACTTTTCTTAATATTTTTATTGACATTTTATATAAAAAGATGTAATATCGAATTGAATTACAATGCATGTTTTTACTAAATATTTTAAACAGCAGCATTTAGCATTGCTATACCGTGCAATTCCCAACCGAGAAGCAAAGGGAGATGCGTATGCTTAAGAGAAACTTTCGAACCTTGATACGCTGCAGGACACTGCTTCTGATGCTGGTGCCTGCCGTTGGGCTCACGATTGTGTTTCATTATATCCCAATGGGCGGCATTGTGCTGGCATTTAAGCAGTACAACTACCGCCTGGGGTTTTGGGGCAGCCCGTGGGTAGGGCTTAGGAATTTTGAGTTCTTCTTTCAATCGGGGGAGGCATGGCTGGTTACAAGAAACACCCTCCTGTACAACATCGCTTTCATGATAGTGAACACCTCCCTTCAGCTGCTGTTTGCCATGATTCTCAGCGAGCTGGGTTCTAAATTATTTAGAAAGCTTGCGCAGAGTTTTATGTTCCTGCCGCACTTTATTTCCTGGGTTGTCGTCGCATCGATGGCGTTTAACCTGTTCAATTATGAGAATGGCGCGATTAATAACCTGCTGGTTATGCTGGGACAGGAACGCGTCAACATATACGGCACGCCCGGCATCTGGAAGTACCTGCTGGTGATCTTCAAAGCCTGGAAGACCGTCGGCTATGGCACGGTCGTCTACCTCGCGGCGATCGTAGGCATCGATGCGGAGCTGCATGAGGCGGCCGAGATTGACGGCGCGAATATCTTCCAGCGCATGGCCCACATTACGCTGCCGAGCATCATCCCCTCCATTTTGATCCTGACGCTGCTGGGCATCGGTCAGATTTTCCGCGGAGACTTCGGCCTCTTCTACCAGATGATTGGCAACAACGGCATGCTATTTGATGCAACGGATATTATCGATACGTTTGTCTTTCGCTCGCTTACCCAGTCGAACAACATGGCCATGGCCGCAGCAGCGGGTTTCTACCAGTCCGTCATGTGCTTTATAACCATCATGATCACAAACTACATCGTCCGCAGGGTGGATAAGGACTACGCGCTGTTTTGACCGAAGGGAGGATGCTGGATATGGTAAAAAACGAGGCGCGGGCGGCCCGGGCGCGCATTGTCTCTTCGGACAGGGTAATTTTCAGCGTCATAGGCTACCCGCTGGTGGCCGTCTTTGCGCTGCTTTGCCTCATCCCTTTCTGGATGGTCATTTCGGCATCGTTTTCCAGCCAGGAGTCAATCATCCAGAATGGCTACACGCTCTGGCCCAAGGAATTCTCACTGGAAGGCTATAAGCTTTCGCTGTCGAACCCACAGGCGATCCTCCGGGCATACGGCGTCACGGCGCTGGTTACCGTGGTGGGCACGTTGCTGGGGGTATTCATTAACTCGATGACCGGATACGTCCTCACCCGCAAAGACTTTCCGTGGCGAAACGCCTTCTCGCTCTTTTTCTTCTTTACGACGCTCTTCTCCGGCGGCATCGTTCCGCTCTACATCCTGTGCGTTAACACGCTGCACCTGAAAAACAACCTGCTGGGACTGATTCTCCCCACCATGGTCTCCGTGTGGAACATGCTGCTGGTAAAGGGCTTTATGAACAGCCTCCCATTTGAGGTGACCGAATCGGCCAAGATAGACGGCGCGGGCGATTTTCGCATCTTTGTGCAGATTATTCTGCCGCTGTCCAAGCCGGTGATCGCGACCGTTGGCCTGTTTACCGCGCTGACCCTGTGGAATGACTGGTATTATTCCATGCTGTTCATTGAGGATAGCAAGCTGTACACCCTCCAATATTTCCTGTACAGCCTGCTGCAGAGCGTGCGCAACATCCGCGCCATCATGGACGAGGCCGGCGTGGAAATCCCCATGTTGCCTGTCGAATCTATGAAGATGTCCCTCACCATCATCGTCACCGGCCCCATCATCTTCCTGTACCCGTTCGTGCAGCGCTATTTCATCAAGGGCCTGACGCTGGGCGCTGTGAAGGGCTGACGCGCGCATTTGCGCGATGTCATAGAGCGAAAACCGCCATGCGCGTGCATGGTACTAGAAAAAGGAGGAACACACATGAAAAGGCTCGTATCCATCCTCATCTGTGCGACGCTGTTGCTTTCTCTGGCAGGCGCCGCCTCCGCAGCGCAGACCACCCCTGACGGGATCGACATCTCCGAATTCGTCTCCCTGAAGATGATCCTTCTGGGCGACAAGCCTGCTGACTATGACCTTGTATACGGCGCGATCAATGAGCTGGCCAAGAAGGATCTGAACTGCGAGATTTCTGTCAGCTTTATGCCGCTGAGCGACTACCAGACCAAGTACGCGCTGACGCTGGCCTCCGGCGAGCCGCTTGACCTGATCTATGCCGCACCGTGGGCATACTACGCCGCAGAGGCCGAAAAGGGCGCATTCCTGGAGATTACCCAGGAAATGCTGGAAAAGTACATGCCGCTGACGTATGCCAACCAGAACATGGTTTGGTATGATCAGGCGAAGGTACAGGGCAAAACATACTTTGTTTCCGCTAACCTGGCCAACATCGTGGGCTACGCAATCCTCTTCCGCGATGATCTGCGCACCAAGTACGATTTGGACCCCGTGACCGACATAACCACGCTAGAAGCGTACTTTGATGCCATCGCGCAGAATGAGAAGGGTATTTACCCCTACGCGATCACCCAGCACAACGACCTGCTGAAGATCATCCTCTTTAACAACGCCCATGATATCATCAGCATCCAGGGCTCCGAGACCGTCGACTACTTCTGCTATAAGTACGAGCCGGGCAAAGCGATCACTTCGGCGGATATCTCCTGGATCCCGGATACCCCGGAATACCTTGAGTATGCCACGAAAATGAAGGAATGGGCGGACAAGGGCTACTGGTCCAAGAACGCCATTGCAGACACGTCCGCCGTGCGTGACGCGTTTGAAAACGGCACCTCCGCTTCGTTTGTGCAGAACGTGGGCACGCTGGGCGTTTCGGCCAAGACCCTGGAGAGCAAGGGCATGACGCCTGAAGCGGCCGATATTTATCCCGATGCGTACCGCTTCTTCGGCCTGTACACGGGCGACGGCATCGCGGTGGCCGCTAACTCCAAGAACCCGGAGCGCGCGCTGATGCTGCTGGACAAGCTGAAGATGGACAAGGAATACTTTGAGCTGATGCGCTTTGGCGTGGAAGGCGTGCACTGGACGGCAGTGGGGGACACACAGTACAGCATCGACGATCCCGACGCGCAGCAGCGCTATATCTTCGGCGGCACGTCCTGGGGCATCAAGAACGTGATGTACGAGCGCACCCGCGTGGATCAGTTCAAGACCACTACCGACATCTATGAGCGCTGGAAGGCGGACGGCGTGCAGTCGCCCACCGTGGAGTTCGTGTTTGACACCTCCAGCATCCAGAACGAGATGACGAACCTGACGAACCTGCGCGCCAAGCATATGTACCTGATCGACCTGGGCCTGGCGGGTGATCCGGAAGCCGCCATTGCCGCGTACACCAAGGCCGCCAAGACGGCCGGCCTGGATAAGATCATGGCAGAACTTGCGCGTCAGCTGGACGAGTACTTCGCAGCCCACTAACGATCAACTAACCAGCAAGAAGGGGCTATCGCAATAGGAATGAAGAAACGCCAAGGGGCTCTGCCCCTTGGATCCCCGGGAAGGGCGTTGCCCTTTCCAAACCCAGCATTTCGCCTCACGGCGGGAT
>JAVBQK010000148.1:0-5089 GCA_031549105.1 Eubacteriales bacterium | reverse complement strand
CACGCGGCGTTGCTGGGTCAGGCTTTCGCCCATTGCCCAATATTCCCCACTGCTGCCTCCCGTAGGAGTCTGGACCGTTTCTCAGTTCCAGTGTGGCCGGTCATCCTCTCAGATCGGCTACTGATCGTCGCCTTGGTAGGCCTTTACCCCACCAACTAGCTAATCAGACGCGAACTCACCCCGATTCGGTCCTAAGACCTTTCACCCCAAGACCATGCGGTCTCGTGGTCCCATGCGGTATTAACATCTGTTTCCAGATGGTATCCCCCTTACCGGGACAGATTGTTCACGCGTTACGCACCCGTCCGCCACTGAGATTACACCAGGTTACCCCGATATAACCTCCGTTTGACTTGCATGTGTTAAGCACGCCGCCAGCGTTCGTCCTGAGCCAGGATCAAACTCTTGTGTTTAATCCTTTATTGCTCGCAACTGTATCCTAGTCTCACTCACCTCTCCCTCAGTTCGCTTTCGCAAACCTTGGTATTAGCTCGCTTCTCTACTCCCTCAGTCGCAATCAACTCAAAACAATTGACTGTCTTCTCTTCTTCTTCCCTGTATCGTTTTCAAGGTCCGGGACGCGCACACTTGTAACTTGCGTCGCAAATGGCGCTTCGTTAGAATATCACCATTTGGCGGTTCTGTCAAGTACTTTTTTACATATATTTGCGAAATTGCGCGAAGTTACCGCCGCCTTCGCTAGTGACATTATTTGGAGGACGGGCCTGTTTTATACATTGGCTGCGGGGATTCCAATACTTTCCATAATATTGGAGTTCGCGCTGCGCCTACATTTTTCGCTTGGCTTTTGCTTATCTCCAGTGGTATACTATCCCCATCTATGGTAGGAGGTCCACGATGGCGCGCAAGGTACCCGCATGGCAGCGGCTGACCCAGGAGGGTCTGGTTTCCTCGCGCCAGGAGGCGGAGCGCTGGATTCTCTCCGGCAAGGTCCGCTCGGGCGATCGTCCTGTAACCAGCGCGGGCCAGCTCATCGGCGCGGATGACCCCATTGCCGTGCGGGGGCTTGACCAGCGTTACGTCGCCAAGGGTGGGCTGAAGCTGGAGGGAGCGATTGCTGCGTTCTCCATTCCCGTGAAGGACCGTGTGTGCATCGACGCGGGCGCGTCCACCGGCGGATTCACCGACTGCCTGGTGCGGCATGGCGCGGTGCGCATATACGCGGTGGATGTCGGCTATGGCCAGCTGGCCGGGAGCCTGCGGCAGAACCCGGCCGTATGCAACCTGGAGCGCACCAACATCGGTGATGAAGCGCTGCTTTCTCTGGACCCGCCGCCAACGCTGGGCACGGTGGATCTATCGTACCTGTCGCTGCGCAAGGCCGTTCCACAGTTCGCGCGCGTGCTGCGGGGCACCGGCGACCTGCTGTGTCTGGTCAAGCCTCTTTTTGAGGTGGACGACCCGGACGCGCGCCGCACCGGCGCCATTACACAGGATAAATACCTGCCGTTGCTTCTTTCTTTAATGGATGGTTTCGCCGGAGACGGATACGCGGTGCGCGGCGTGACGCACAGTCCGGTGACCGGCAACAGCGGCACATTGGAATTTTTCATCTGGTTATCGTTGGATGGCGGGGAAAGCCTCCCCGCGGATATACGCAGGACGCAGGCGGAGAAGGCGGTGGAAACCGCGCTGGCGCTGCCCGCATACCAGAAAACATAGGCAAGAAGGAGTACCGCCATGAAAATTACCATCTCCCCAAAGCGTGTCATCCTGCCGCTGCTGCTGGCGGCGGCGCTGGTGATCGCCACCGTGATCGTCTCCGGCAGCACACTGCTGCGCATTGAGGACGTCACCGCCGGCCGCATCCTCGCGGGCGCGTATGGCACGCCGGACTGGCGCGTGCAGGAGATCAACCCGCTGCTGGCACAGATCCTGACGCTGCTGTACCGGATCATCCCATCGGTGCACTGGTACGGCGTGGCGCTGCTAACGGCGCTGCTGGCCGCGATCGCCGCGCTGCTGTCCATCGCTTCGCGCCACAAGGGCCGCTTGATCCCGACGCTGGTGGTCATCGCGCCGCTGGCCGTGCTAGTGACCAATGCCATGCAGAGCACCGTGGTGGCCGCGCTGTGTGCAGGCGTGGGCGCGCTGCTCCTGATGGATGCGCTGCAACCCAAGAAAAGCACGCTGCACCAGGCGATTGGCGGCACGGCGCTGTTTGTGGTGGGCGCATCGCTGTCGATGGAATGGGCGCTGCTGGCAGGCTCGGCGGCCGTGGTATTCTGGCTGCCGATCATCGTGCGGGACAAGCGCGCGCGCGGCCTGCTCCTGGGCATCCTGACGATGGCCGTCTCGCTCGCCGCACTGTACGGCTACCAGTCGCTAATGTATTCCTCGCCTGAACTGTCCGCATATCGCAGCGATTACGCGCGGTACGAGCGGCTTCTGCACTCCAGCCTCCATGAGGAGAGTGATGAACTTCTGGCAACCTATGGCGTGAAAGTCTACAGCGACGAGGAAGAGGCCACCGAGGTCTATCTTGGCAATCTCCTCGGCAGCGACCATGATCATGAGGACGGCGATGAACACGAGGCCGAGGTGGCGGCCGCCGATGTCGTCATCCCGCCGAACTCCTTTGACGCCGTGGGCTGGACCATCAACGACAGCGCGATGTTCTTCACCCGCACCTCCAGCGATTCAAAGCTTACCGATCCGGACGTGCTGCGCACGCTGGAAAAGGAAGCAACCTTCATATCCTTCGAGCCGGGCCGACTGGCGAGTGAGCTGTTCGCCACCGCGAAAAAGCCGCAGTTCCTGCTGCTGATGGGAATCTTCATTATAGTGGCGTTGGCGGTGGTGATCACCGGCCGCAACAAGGGCATCATCGCGCTGCTGGCGGCGCTGTTCGCGTTCGGCGGGCATATCTTCACCCTGGCACGCTACCGTTCCAGCTTTGCCGATATTTCGCCTTACTACCTGCTCGCGCTGGTGGCGCTCATCTACCATTTTGATGGCGACAGCGCCAAGGCATGGTTTGAGAAGCTGCTGGCTGCGCGCTGGCTGAGGATTGTGGCGCTGGTGCTGGTCGGTGTGGTGTTTGTCGCGGGCCTCTCTGGCCTGATGATCTACACGCGCAACAACAGCTCCGCCGGGGATTCGACGACCGTCGCCGCCGCAGGCTTCATCACGCCGTACATTGAGGCGCATCCGGAGATGCTGTTCATCGGCGACAGCCCGTATGACCGCTTTAAGCCCGATACCCTGGCCGTGCCCGCGCGCGGGGCGGACCAGAGCCTGCTGGCCGGCAGCTATGACCTCTACAGCCCGCGCCGCGCCGCAATGATGGAGAAGTTCGGCATTGAAAACCCGCTGGTGGACTGCCTGGGCCGCAGCGATATCGGCTATGTGATCATGTCGTTCGGCGACGTGCTGAACGTCCGCCTGGCCGAACATTACGGCCTGTATGTGAAGACGCCAGAGGTGGTGCTGAGCGTGCCGGGGTATAGCGATACGATCGTCAGCCTGACTGCCTATTCGCAAGAGGAGGTCGATCAGATCATCCAGGAAGCCAAGGAGCAGGCGGAGCTGATGGAAGGCATGCTCGAATCCATGCTGGAGCAGGAGGCAGCCGAAGCCGCCGAGGCTGAATCGGGCGAGGCCGGCGACGACGCTGCTGATGGTGCTGCCACAGAGCCTACGGCGGAACCCAGTGCGGAACCGTCTGTGGAACCGTCCCCCACGGCAACAGCCGGTGGCTGATTCCCTCCCGCTAGTTATTATCGGCGCGGGCGCATCCGGGCTGATGGCCGCCATTGCGGCCACGCGGACGCGCCCGCGTTTCGCGCTGCTGCTGGAGAAGGAAGCGCGCGCCGGGCGCAAGCTGCTGGCCACCGGTAACGGCCGCTGCAACCTGCTGAACACGGCGGCGGACCCTGCACGCTACCACGGCGATACGGACACTGCCGCGGCGCTGCTCCAGCGCTTCCCACCGGAGAAATTGCTGTCCATCTTTGCATCGCTGGGCCTTTGTTGCCGCGAGGAGGACGAAGGCCGCGTCTACCCGGCGAGCGGCCATGCCGGTTCGGTGCTGGACGCGCTGCGCTTTGCCTGTGCGCGCCAGGGCGCGGAGATTCGCTGCAGCGCGGAAGTCACGCGCATCCGGCGCGAACGCGGCGGCTTTCTGCTGACGACAGCGGACGGCGCTTCGCTCCACGCAGAGCGGGTAATTGTTGCCGCAGGCGGCAGGGCCGCGCCATCGTTTGGCGCGGATGGCGGCGCATACCGGCTGCTGACATCTCTCGGTCACACTGTGACACCGGTATTTCCCGCACTGTCGCCGCTAAAGCTCCCCCCCGAGCGCCTGCGAGGCCTGAAAGGCGTGCGCACAAACGCCACCCTAACGCTGCTGTCAAGCAGTTCACCAGCACATGCCCAAGGCGTGCCCCTGCAAACCGAAACCGGCGAAGTGCTGTTCACCGACTACGGCCTGTCCGGTCTGCCCGCGATGGCGTTAAGCCGCGCGGCGTGTCAGGCAATCGCCACCGGACAAAGCGTCTCTCTGCGCATTGGCCTGCTAGACGAAACGGCCGCCGCGCAGCAAGTCGCCGCCCGCCTGTGCCTCTACCAAGACGCCCCCATGGAGCAG
This sequence comes from Eubacteriales bacterium, assembly GCA_031549105.1. Taxonomy (GTDB): domain Bacteria; phylum Bacillota; class Clostridia; order Christensenellales; family Aristaeellaceae; genus Avichristensenella. The sequence continues at coordinate 480 of JAVBQK010000148.1, read as the reverse complement.
TTCTTCACCGGTCTGCTGCATCCACGCATTACGCTGGCCCTGCTCCGCGAGGCCGGCCTTTCCCCGCAATCCACACCCGACCCAACCTCCGCAGCCCGCCTTACCTCTCTGCTCTCCGCCTGGACCCTGCCCATCCAAGGCATCCAGCCTTTCGAGCATGCGCAGGTCACCGCGGGCGGCGTACCCCTCACCGAGTTCGACCCCCTCACCCTCGAATCCCGCATCGCGCCTGGCCTCTACGCTTGCGGCGAAGCCCTGAACGTAGACGGCGACTGCGGCGGTTACAACCTGATGTGGGCCTGGGCAACGGGGTGGGTTGTGGGGGAAGAGGCAGGAAGGGCGTGAGGGAGGCGCGGGGGGGGGGGGGGCGCGCGCGGCACCCCCCCGCCCGAGGGGGGAGTGAATAAAAAAGAAAATGAGCGGGGGGGGGGGGGGGGGTGTGTGGTGTGGGTGATGGGTTTGTGTTGATTGTAAAAGCCA
>JAVBQK010000037.1:0-26956 GCA_031549105.1 Eubacteriales bacterium | reverse complement strand
GGATGATAACATTTTGATCCGCACAGAAGGCTTGAGCAAGTATTTTAGGGTAAGCGGAGGCCGCACACTGCGCGCAGTGGAGAATGTTAATCTGTTCATTCGGCGTGGCGAGACACTTGGTTTGGTCGGCGAATCTGGCTGCGGAAAGTCTACGCTTGGCCGCACCATGATCGGGATATATCCCCCCACCAAAGGCAATCTCTACTACAATGGGCAGGCATTGCGCCTGACGAAGAAGCATGACCGCTTCGCGTTTGCCAAAAAGGCGCAAATCGTATTTCAGGATCCATATGCCTCGCTTGATCCCCGCATGACGGTGGCTTCGATTATTGAGGAGGGCATGGTGATCCACGGCATGTATGATGCCGCAGGCCGACGCAAACGTGTGATAGAGCTGCTGGACATTGTCGGCCTGAACCGAGAACATGCAAGCCGTTTCCCGCATGAGTTTTCGGGTGGCCAACGCCAGCGTATCGGCATTGCGCGCGCACTGGCGGTGGAGCCGGAGTTCATCGTATGTGACGAGCCGATCTCCGCACTGGACGTTTCCATACAAGCGCAGGTGATCAATCTGCTGCATGATTTGCAGGAAAGCATGAAGCTGACGTATCTGTTCATCGCACACGATCTGAACATTGTACGGTATCTTTCGGATCGCATCGCGGTGATGTACCTTGGGTCGGTGGTTGAACTTGCAAGCGGCGCTGAAATCTACAAAGCAGCGATGCACCCATACTCCAAAGCGTTGCTATCCGCTGTGCCTGTTCCGGACCCGGATTTGGAACATGCCAAAAAGCGCCAAATCATTGATGGCGATGTGCCCAGCCCTATCAGCAAACCACAAGGCTGTAGCTTTTCGACGCGCTGTCCGGTGGCCTGCGATGTGTGCAAGGAAAAAACCCCGGAGCTGCGGGAACTGGCGCCGGATCATTTTGTCGCTTGTCATTTGGTTTAGGCGGGATATGAGCGCACCGCAAACCGCCTGAAAACATACGTTTTCGGGCGGTTTTTCTATCCTCTACCCTCAGGCATTGGAGAGCAATCCCCCACTCTGCCTTGACATTCTCTGCCCGTATGGTAAAATAAACAAAACCGTGTGAGGAGTGAGGGCGTGATTCTGTAACCATCCGCTAGGCCGATACCGCAGCGCAGTGCATGCGTCTGTTTGTGTTATCGCAAGGATGATTTACGGATAGAGCGCTACAATAGCTTAGCTTTTCCACGGATGCCTCGTGGTTCAGCCTTGTTTTGCATAGCGATATCTACCTGAAATCATTTGCCAGCGAATGATTTTTTCTTTTGCTCACTATGAAGAAAAGAGTGGATATCATGAAGGCAAAAAGCACTTCAACAGTTCTGGTTAAAAATTACCTGCGCCCGTATCGCAAAGACGCGGCGCTCCTCGCGCTGGTGTTTGTGGCGAACATTGCGATGCAAACCGCTCTACCACAAATTCTGGGCGGTTTTATTGATGCCGCAAAAAGCGGTGGCCTCTTTGGCTCGGCACTCTGGGCTATTGTCATCTACCTGGCGTTCATCTTGATTCAGGCGGGTGTATCGGCACTCCTCACCTATCAAACGCAATCCCTGGGCTGCCGTATCACCGATGACCACCGGCTCGATGTCATGGCACATTACCTGTCCATCGGCATGGAAGCACACAGCAGGTGGCGATCAGGCGAAATGATGACACGGCTGGATGAGGATGTGCAAGGGTTCTTCGAATATCACTATATCCTGTATCTGAAGCTTGTCGGAAGCGGCATCCTACTGGTCTGTGTGCTGGCGGCGCTGGTGTTTCGCAGTGGGCTGTTGTCAGCCGCTTTGCTGCTGGTCAGCGTTTTGTCTATTCTCGGGTTTAAGTGGATACAGGACCGGGGCATTCCCAAGTATGTCCGGCGCGCCAAAGCGGTAGCGGAGTTCAACGGCGTAATGAAGGAAACGCTCGACAATGCCGTTGAGATTCGCGCGTTCGACGCCGAAGCGTATGTGAATGCGGAACTGAAGGGCGCTATGCGAAAGCGCCTGCGCGAAAGCTTTCCCGCCAGCCTCATGTATGGCAACCTTTGGAGCGCATCCACGATGGTGGAAGCGCTCGTGCTGGCGTGCGCGTTCCTGTTTAGCGCGTATCTATGGGATGGCGCCCTGATCACCATCGGGACTGTCTACCTGATCTACACCTACACTGGCCTGGTGATCGGTCCGCTGCAGGATTTTCGCAATCACATGGGCCAGCTGCAAGGCGCGCGGGCCAGCATGCTGCGCGTTCAAGAGCTGATGGATACCCCATCGGCATCCCTGGGAGGCGAAGAGGTTCTTACCGGAGGCAGCCTTACATTGGAAGTGCGCCACCTCATATTCGCCTATGGCGACGGGGACGATGTGCTTCGTGATGTCAGTTTTCAGGTGGCCCTGGGTGAGCGCCTGGGCATCATGGGCGAAACCGGCTGCGGGAAAAGCACGCTGATCTCGCTGATCGCAAGGCTGTATGCGTATACGCAGGGCGAAACCCTGGTAAACGGGGCGAATCTCAGGGATATCGCCCCTGCCAGCCTGCGCGACCAGGTGGCCTATTGTACACAAAGCGTACAACTTCTGCATGGCACGCTGCGCGAGAACATCGCACTGTTTGACCCGCAATACGCGGACGGCGCGATTCTCGATGCCATCGCAAAGCTGGGCCTTATGCAGTGGTTTGCGCAGTTCCCCCAAGGGCTGGATACCACATTAAGCCTGGGCGAAGCAAATCTATCATCAGGTGAGGCGCAGTTGATTGCGCTGGTTCGGATGGCGATCAAAAACCCGGCACTCGTATTGCTGGACGAAATGACCGCAAGGCTTGACCCTTTGACGGAACAGCGGATTGTGGAGGCGATGAAGGCGCTTTGCCAGGGTAGAACGGTGATCGCCATTGCGCACAAGGCATCCGCCATCACCTGGGTGGACCGTATTTTATACATGGAAAACGGCGCGCTGACAGTGCCGCCAGTTGGAGGTTATGAGGCATGAAAGCACATGCAAAATCGCGCGCCTATCTGCGCTATGCCATGGGCGTGCTGCGGGAAAAACCACTGCTCACCCTCGCCAACATTGCCTGCAACGCGTTGATCTTTAGCCATGCGGCGGCGGTGGCATATTTGGTTCGCCTGATTCTCAACACGCTGGAAACCGGCGTACAAGGCAACGCGCTACGCGAAATCATGGGATACCTCGGCCTGCTTATCGCGGTATCGCTGGTACGTATCATCGCCATCATGGGCTGCGCGGCGCTGGATTGCCTGCGCTCGTATTACTACAGGCATCGTTTGCGAAGCAATATGCTGCGGCTCTGGCGCGAAAAGGACGATGTGACGCAGGTGACGGGACAGTCGGGCCGCCTCTTTGAGCTTGCGGACGACGACGTGCCCGCGTGCCTGTTTCCGCCGGAGCTGCTTACTGAAGTGACCGGTTTTTGCATCTTCACCCTGATCGCGCTGGGCACACTGCTTTCCATCAACTGGCGTGTTACGCTGTTCATCTTCCTTCCGCTCTCGGCGGCGATCTATGGCATTCAGAAGCTGTCTGAGCACATGAAGGAAAAGCGGAAGGCGAACCGAGAAGCGCACGACGATGTGAGCACCTTCATCGGCGATGTAACGGACTCCATGCTTGCCATCCAGACGGCAGGTGTGGAAGCGGCGGTGCTGGCGCAGTTTGGCGAGAAGAACCGCTTCCGCAGGGAGGCAGTGCTGCGCGACGCACTATTTAACACAAAGGTAGAGGCCATGCTGAGCGTTTCGGTCAGCCTTGGCGTGGTCATCATGATGTGCATCTGTGCCGGAATGTTGGCGAGGGGCACGTTCCGCATTGGCGATTTCGCCATCTTCGTTGGCTTTATCGGCTCGCTGGCGAGTTGCGTGGACAGGATTGTGGAGCTTTTTTATGAGGGCAAGAAGGCAGAGGTCTCCTACGAGCGAATTGTCGCATCAGTAGGCGCAGAAAACGCGCCGCGGTTGCTGGATGACGCGGGCATTACGCTGCGGGAAAGCGTGCGGGAGGAACAGGTAATGCGGCAACGGTTCCCGCTGAAGGAGTTCCGGGTAGAGGATCTGTCGTTTTCCTATGGAGAAAAAGGCGGTTTCCGGGACGTGAGTTTTTCCGTAGCGCCGGGGGAGCTGGTAGTTGTGGCGGGCGGCGTCGGGTCGGGCAAGTCGACGCTGCTTGGTGTGCTTTCCGGCGCGATGCGGGCGGATGGTGGCCAGCTGCTTTGGAATGGTGAAGCCATCCCCGACTACCGCACATTCTGCGTGCCGCCCAATGTCGCATTCTCCCCGCAGCGCATCCGGTTCTTTTCCACTGATATTGAAACGAACCTTTGCCTTGGCTATCCGGCTGAGCCCAAAGAGATGGCGCATGCGGCTGCGCTGGCCGCCCTGCAGGACACGCTTGCCGGAATGAAGAATGGCCTGCATACGCAGATTGGCAACCGCGGGGAGCTGCTCTCCGGCGGCCAGCGGCAAAGGCTGTCGCTTGCGCGTATGTTTGTGCGCGACGCGGAACTGAATATCATCGACGACTGCGTAAGCGCATTGGATGAACAAACACAGCTGCAGATACGCAACAGGCTGCTTGCGCACCTGAGAAGCACAGGCCACGTGGCGATTATCGCGACGAATGCCAGCGTGTTTCTGGAGGCCGCAGACAGGATTCTGTACATGCAGGGCGGGGCGATGGTTGCGGATACGCGGGATGCCGCGCAAAGTAGCGCCCCGTCTCTTCCCTGATGCATGTGTAAACTGCACCACTTTGCGCCATACTACCAGCAGGAAATAGCATCCAGATACGGAATACTATTCCTCAAACTAGTGGGAGGTCATTATGAGCAAGAACATCACATGGGAGAAGGTATCTTTTGCAGCGCCGGAAAGGAAAGTGTCCGAATGCGTCCTCACTTTTCGGCCCAACGCGCAGCTTGTCTTCGACGTTGAAATGCTGGAAGCGCTGGATTACCCCAAATTTCTCCACCTGTTTCATAGCCCCAGCGATAACCTGATTGCCGTGAAGGCGACAGGCAGCCCGGACAGCGATGCCCTGCAGCTCACCGCCGTAGCGCTCCCCAAGGGCGAGCCGCGCACGATCTCGGCGCGCAAGGTCTATGTCTGGCTTTGCGGTCTGCTTGGGCAAACCCCCGGCGAGGTTCTGATCAAGCTGACGGGTGTACCCAATGATGAAGGGATGATCGTCTTCGAACTGGCGAAGGCAGCTGTAAAGCCCAAGCGTGTGCTGAAGGCGGCCGCCGCGGAAGCATAACTCCACCCCACGCCCATTGCTTGCGGATAGAGCCGCTTCCCAAGCGCTATACAAAAGGAGCAGATAATGATGACACGCAAACACTACAGTGTTCTGGCCGTCACGCTGGTGCTGGCGGCCCTCCTGCTCTCCCCACACGCCAATGCCGATTCCTGGAGCCAGATCAATCAGCCCTTGGACAGGCCGGAAGCCTGGGTACAGCTTGTTTTGGGCAGCCCTTTCTCCCTGGGGGAGGTTACAGAAATCCCCGATGGCAAAGGCGGAACGTTCCTCGAAATGGGATTTGGCAGCTACCCCAGTATTGATGGGTCGACAGTTGCGGTGCCCATGGCGATGGAGTTCGCCCGGCAACACCTGGGACTTAGCGAAACCGATCTGCCGGGGTTCGTAGCGTTCTCCACCACGCACCATGCCTACGAAAACCTGATTGGGCAAAAGCCCAATGGATCGGCGACGTTGGTGACACGGGCTGCCGTCATGGACGACACACGGCCCGTGGACCTGCTGATCGCCACCGCACCATCGGAAGATGAACTGGCGATGGCTGCCGCTGCCGGGGTTGAGCTGATCATCAAGCCTGTCTGCTATGATGCGTTTGTGTTTATCACCCATGCGGATAACCCGGTGGAGAGCCTGACTGCGGAGCAGATACGGGATATCTACACCGGCAAGATCACCAACTGGAAAGAGGTTGGCGGGGAAGATCTGGAGATAGCGCCCGCCCAGCGTGACCGCAACTCCGGCAGCCAGACGGCAATGGAGCAGCTTGTCATGCAAGGAACCCCCATGAGCACCGTCGGCATAAACTTCTACTTCCTCAATGAGATGTCCGCATTGGTCGACCATATAGGCGGATATAACAATTCCACTGCCGGTATCGGCTATACGTATCAGTATTACCTGGATGCGCTATATAGGAACCAATCCATCAAGACGATCGCCATTGATGGCGTGCAGCCGAGCGAGGAGAACCTCCGCAGCGGCCTCTACCCTTTCACCACGCACTACTATGGTGTCATTCGCGCGGGCGAGGAGGAGGGGCCGGGCGGGCAGTTCCTGGACTGGATGCTATCGGATGAAGGGCAGCTTTGTATCCAGCAAGCGGGGTATATTCCCGAAAAAGAGATTGTTGAGGCCGCAGCGGGCGGCCTGCTTTATACCTTGGGTTCTGATGGCTATGCGACGATAACCGGTGTCGCGCCAGGCGCGCGCGCAGTCACAGTGCTCCCAACTTATATGGGCAGGCTCACCAATGCGGATCCGGAAGCGGATTTTACAGGGATTGAAACGCTGATCTTTGCGGATGGTGTATTGTCGCCAGAACCCTATCGTGTGTTGCTCCGGGCGGAAACACTTCGGCGGATTGAACTTCCCGGAGGAATCAAGCTATATAATAGCGATAGAGGCTCGCTTAGCCAATGGCTGTATGCTGCGCCCCGCGTGGAAACCATACGGCTTTCGGCCACCTCAACGCTGGATGACATGGAAACCATCCAGTGGCAGACATGGACGTACTACGAGTATGCCCAGTACGAGCTGATGGAAGCATGCTATGATCGCGACATAATCTACGACCCTCTATCCAATCGGGCGCTCACCCACATTGAAATAGACCCTGCTAATGCCGATCTATATGACATTGATGGGGTCGTCTTTGACCGCGCGACGGATGCGCTTCTGTGGTGCCCTCCCGCTCGGGTAGGCAGTTACGTCATCCCGGAAGGCACGACGAGCATTGCAAACTCGGCATTTTACTTCTGCGATATGCTGGAAACCGTTTCGATTCCGCGCAGTGTAACAAAGATTGGGGGCAAGGCCTTTCAGTTTTGTGCGAGCCTTCGCATCATTCAACTGCCCCCGACGCTCCAAGCCATCCGAAAATATGCGTTTGGCAACTGTATATCACTGGAAAGCATAGTAATCCCGGATGGCGTTGTCATTGGACCAGACGCGTTCTATCTGTGCATTGGCCTTCGCTCTGTTTATTTCCTGGGTGAAAACGCAAAAGTGGATGAAAGCGCCTTTGAGTTGGTACATCCCGAGCTGGTTCTCTATGCCCCTGTGGGGACAGAGGCATGGCGGGCGGCGGCGGCAAATCACCTCGCTTGGGCGGAGATAGGTGGCGTTCCGCAGCGCTTGCCCGATCCGAACAACCTGTATGAGCACCCCGCCATCGTCCACCACCAGGAGGAGACGCAGACCCTTGCGCTGTATGAGACACCGGATACCGCCGCAGAACCCCTCACGCAGCTTGCGGTGGGCACGACAGTGAATGTGCTCAGCTCGCAGGATGGCTGGGCCTACGTATGGCTGCCGGAGATGAAAGGGTATATGCCATTGGAAAGCCTGCTGCTGCAAAGTGAGGCGGATGAAGTTGAAAGGGTTTTGTCCGTTGAGACAATCGGGGAGAACACAAAACTCTACATCGCACCGTCCCTTGAGGCAGACTTTACTGCAACCACTAAATACCGCGAATCCTACAGCGTAATTCAGCGCTTTGGTACTTGGTATGTACTCCGGGGTAAGAGTGGCGAGACGCTTTACGTTCCCACCTCTTCTGCGCAGCCCGAAACTATCAACCTTGCGAAGAAATCACTTGGGGTTATACATGCCTCCAGCCAGGCGAATCGCACCATGCTGTATCGAGATGCAGATGTCAAGAGTGAAGTATTGGCCATCCTATACAACGGAATGCAGATTGAAAGACTGGACTATACAGGGTCATTCTGGTACGTTCGTGCAGGTAATCTGGAAGGATACATTGAGAGCGGTGATATAGTCGGAGCCTGGGCGATCTGGTTTTATTACGCCTGGTGAGTCAACAGCTGAGTGTGCGCACAAACAAACCCCCTCCGGCCACGCCGGAGGGGTATGTGAACTTCTTATTATCAGATGTAAAACTTGTCTGATGTCATTCCCTGCTCAATCGCTTGCCGATACGCATCCCTCCTCCTGTTTATCTGCCACTTGTTCGTTTTCGCTGTTCACTGCTGTCACATCCCCTCGTTCAATCTGTTAAGACTATGATACCCGGCAAATGTGATGCCAGTATGAACGACAAATGAGCGTTTGGTAAACGTTGCGAAAAAATCGAATTGCAAAAAACGACGCACGATCGCGTCGTCTTGTAAAAAAATTAAGAAGGTCATTTTCTCTTTTGGAATATAAGCTCGTGCAGTTTTTTTTGCAGCGTAGCTGGGGCCTGGCTGGTGCGCAGCTCGCGCCCATCCACCAAATAGACGATGGACCGGCAATCCGCCTCTCCATAGGCCGCAACGACCGCCACCACATCGCGCTTATATATCTGTTCCTTACCTACGCGTATCATCAAGTATCCCTATAAAGAGCGAGGAGAGGCCTCCTTTTGCGCAGAAGGTCTCCCCTATCGCTTCCCTTACTTACTTCGCTGCTTCCTCGATGGCCACCGCAACCGCGACGGTCGCGCCGACCATGGGGTTGTTGCCCATGCCGATGAGGCCCATCATTTCCACATGCGCCGGAACGGAAGATGAACCTGCAAACTGCGCGTCGGAGTGCATGCGGCCCATGGTGTCGGTCATGCCATAGGAGGCGGGACCTGCGGCCATGTTGTCCGGATGCAGCGTGCGGCCCGTGCCGCCGCCGGACGCAACGGAGAAATACTTCTTATTGTTTTCGGTCGCCCACTTCTTGTAGGTGCCGGCAACCGGGTGCTGGAAGCGCGTCGGGTTGGTGCTATTTCCGGTGATGGACACGTCCACTTTCTCGTGGCGCATGATGGCTACGCCCTCGTTGACATCGTCCGAGCCGTAGCAGCGCACCTTCGCCTTTTCACCGGTGGAGAACGCTTTCGTCTCGACAACTTCCAGATCGCCGGTGTCATAGTGATACTGGGTCTTCACATAGGTGAAGCCATTGATGCGGCTGATGATGTACGCGGCATCCTTGCCAAGGCCGTTGAGGATGACCTGCAGCGGCTCCGTGCGAACCTTGTTGGCGGTGCGGGCGATGCCGATCGCGCCTTCGGCGGCGGCAAACGACTCGTGGCCGGCCAGGAACGCGAAGCACTTGGTCTCCTCGCGCAGCAGCATCGCGGCGAGGTTGCCGTGGCCCAGGCCCACCGCGCGCTGATCGGCGACGGAACCGGGGATGCAGAACGCCTGCAGGCCCAAACCAATCGCTTCAGCGGCGTCAGCGGCGCGGGTGCAGCCCTTCTTCACGGCGATGGCCGCGCCCAGGGTATACGCCCACACGGCGTTTTCGAACGAGATAGGCTGAATGCCCATAACGATCTTGCGCACGTCGATGCCCTTTTCTTCCAGGAGCGCCTGCGCGTCCTCTAGCGAGGCGAAGCCGTATTCCGCCAAAGCCTTCTCGAGCTTGGCGATTCTTCTTTCATAGCCCTCAAAACGGATCATTCGTCTCACCCTCCTTACTGATGGCGCGGGTCGATCACCTGCGCGGCCTCTGCAAAGCGACCGTAGGTGCCCAGGTTCTTTTCATACGCATCGTTGGGCGACGTGCCCTTCTTGATCGCGTCCATCATCTTGCCCAGGTTGATGAACTGGTAGCCGATGATCTCGCCGCCCTCGTCCAGCGCAATCTTGGTGATGTAGCCTTCGGCCATCTCCAGGTAACGCGGGCCCTTCTTGAGGGTGCCGTACATCGTGCCGATCTGCGAGCGCAGGCCCTTGCCCAGGTCCTCCAGGCCCGCGCCGATTGGCAGGCCGTCTTCGGAGAACGCGCTCTGCGTGCGGCCATAGGCGATCTGCAGGAACAGTTCGCGCATCGCGGTGTTGATCGCATCGCACACCAGGTCGGTATTCAGCGCTTCCAGCAGCGTCTTGCCCGGCAGAATTTCGCTCGCCATTGCGGCGGAATGCGTCATGCCCGAGCAGCCGATCGTCTCCACCAGCGCTTCCTGGATGATGCCTTCCTTCACGTTCAGCGTCAGCTTGCACGTGCCCTGCTGCGGCGCGCACCAGCCGACACCGTGCGTCAGGCCGGAAATATCGCCGATCTGCTTTGCCTGTACCCAGCGTCCCTCCTCCGGGATGGGCGCGGGGCCATGGTTGCAGCCCTTGGCAACACAGACCATTTCTTCAACTTCGTGGCTATATTGCATGTTCAATTCCCCCTTTATATTGTCCAAAGCCTAGTATACCATAAATTGCCGAATCTTAAAAGCAATTGCCGCAAAAAAGAAGGGGAAACGTTGGGTACGGGGAACGCTGGGACGCTGTCCCAGACCCTGCCAAAGGGCCTTGCCCTTTGGAAACCCAACATTTCGCCTTCGGGCGGGTTGTTTACATATTTATATTCTTATTTAGTTCCCTACCCGCCCGCAGGCGAAACATTGGAGGTCCAGGAGGCACGCCTCCTGGCAGGGGTCAAGGGGACAGCGTCCCCTTGCGTTCCCCCGTTTCCTCCCTCACAACTCCGTCGGCGCCAGCCCAACCTTCCGGCGCACTTTCCGCAGCGTGCGGCTTGCTATCGCCGCCGCGCGCTCGGCGCCTTCGCGCATCGTCTTTTCCAGGTAGGGCTTGTCGGCCATCAGGCGCTTGTGTTCGGCCTGGATGGGCGAGAGCGCGGCGATTGCCGCGTCGGCGACGGTGGTCTTGAAGGTGCCGTAGCCTTGGCCTGCGAAGGTGTCTTCGATCTGCTGCATTGTCTGGCCAGTCAGCGCGCCCAGGATGCTCATCAGGTTTGAGACGCCCGGCTTGGTTTCCGGGTCGAAGCGGACGGCCGCTTCGCTGTCGGTCACCGCGCGCTTGAACTTGCGGGCGATGATGGTCGGGTCGTCGAGGATCGCGACATACGTGTCCTCCGGGTCGGACTTGCTCATCTTGCGGGTCGGCTCCAGCAGGCTCATCACGCGCGCGCCGACCTTGGGGAAATAGCCGTCCGGTACGGTGAAGATGTCGCCGTACAGGCCGTTGAAGCGGATCGCGAGGTCACGGGAGAGTTCCAGGTGCTGCTTCTGGTCCGCGCCGATGGGTACGAGATTTGCCTGGTAGAGCAGGATGTCGGCTGCCATCAGGACAGGGTAGGTTAGGAGGCCCGCGTTCAGGTTCGTCTCCTGCTTCTGCGATTTGTCCTTGAACTGCGTCATGCGCGATAGCTCACCCAGGTACGCGTAGCAATCGAGAATCCATGCGAGCTCGGCGTGTGCGGGCACATGCGACTGGAAGTAGATGACCGTCTTGGCCGGATCTAGGCCGACCGCGAGCAGAATACCGAACACCTCCAGGCAGCGTTTGCGCAGTTGTGCTGCATCCTGCCTAACGGTGATGGCGTGCATATCCACCACGCTGAAAATGCTGTCGTATTGGTCCTCCAGCATCTTCCAATTGCGGATCGCCCCAATATAGTTGCCCAGCGTCAGCGTGCCGGACGGCTGAATGCCCGAGTAAATGACCTGCTTTCTGGGTGCCTGTTCCATGGAAAACGCCTCCTTAATAATGGTCCCTCGAAATAAAAAACTGCCCCGATCACATGAATCGGGACAGGAAGACCTGCGGTACCACCCGGCTTGGCGCGATTGCGCCCACCTTACGTTCCGATAACGTGGAACGGCTCCGTCGCGCCCTACTGCTTAGCGGTTCGGGCGCGCCCTCGGGAGTCCATTCGCTTCGTCCTGACGCGCCGGTTCGCAGCAATCCCGGCTCTCTGCAGCGCAGGGTTCGAAGGTACTCGTCTCCTTCAGCGGTTCTATGGCAGGGATTATAGCATTCTTTTGGAGGAATGTAAAGCCTTTCGCTAGCAAACTCCTTGACGTGCGCCCTCCAGCGTGATAGCATCCATAATATAGAATACACTGGAGGAATATCGCAAATGCAGAACATTGGCCTGATCGGCGCTGCCGTCATGGGCAGCAACCTGGCGCTTAACATGGAACAGCACGGCTTCTCCGTGGCCGTCTATTCCCGCACCGCGGATTCCGTCACCAAGTTTGTCGAAGGCGCTGCCAAGGGCAAGAACATTATTGGCACGTTTTCGCTGGAAGAGTTCCTGGCGAGCCTTGAAAAGCCGCGCCGCATCCTGATGATGATCAAAGCGGGCAAGCCTGTGGACGAGATGATCGACAAGCTGCTGCCGATGCTCGAGCCCGGCGATATCCTCATCGACGGCGGCAATTCCCACTTCCCCGATACCATCCGCCGCGTGCAGAAGGTCGAGGCGGCCGGGATGCTCTACATCGGCACCGGCGTCTCCGGCGGCGAGGAAGGCGCGCTGACCGGCCCGTCGATCATGCCGGGCGGCTCCCCCGCCGCATGGCCGCATGTCAAGCCCATCCTGCAGGCGATTGCCGCGCACACCGCTGAAGGCGAGCCCTGCTGCGACTGGATCGGCGAAGGCGGCGCGGGCCACTTTGTGAAGATGGTGCACAATGGCATTGAGTACGGCGACATGCAGCTGATCTGCGAGGCGTACCAGCTGATGCGCGACTACCTGGGCATGACCGCCGATGAAATGCACGAAACGTTCGCCGAGTGGAACAAGGGCGACCTGGACAGCTACCTCATCGAGATCACCCGCGACATCCTGGCCGTGAAGGACACGGACGGCGGACCGCTGGTGGACAAGATTCTGGATACCGCCGGGCAGAAGGGCACTGGCAAGTGGACCGCCGTCGCCGCGCTGGACGAGGGCGTGCCGCTGACGATGATCGGCGAGGCCGTGTTCTCCCGCTGCCTGTCCGCGATCAAGGAAGAGCGTGTCGAGGCGTCGAAGGTTCTCTCCGGCCCCGTGCCCGCATTTACCGGCGACCGCGCCCTGTTCCTGGAGCAGCTGCGTGGTGCCGTTTTCGCCGCGAAGATCGTCTCCTACGCGCAGGGCTACACGCTGATGCGCGCCGCGGCGAAGACCTACGGCTGGAACCTGAACTACGGCGGCGTCGCGCTGATGTGGCGCGGCGGCTGCATCATCCGCTCCGCGTTCCTGGGCAAGATCAAGGAAGCGTTCGAGCGCAACCCGGAACTTTCCAACCTGCTGCTGGACCCGTACTTCAAGGACGCGGTCGAGGGCGCGCAGGCCGGCTGGCGCGCGGTATGCGCCGGCGCGATGGTGAATGGCATCCCTGCGCCCGCGCTGACGAGCGCGCTGTGCTACTTTGACGGCTACCGCTGCGAGCGGCTGCCCGCGAACCTGCTGCAGGCGCAGCGCGACTACTTCGGCGCGCACACCTATGAGCGCACCGATGCCCCGCGCGGCGAGTTCTACCACACCAACTGGACCGGGCGTGGCGGCGACATCTCCGCCTCGACCTACAACGCGTAACGGAGGAGACGCCATGAAAGGCATTTCCATGGTATCGGGGAACCCTGTGGGGTTCTCCGATGCGGAACTTTTCGCCGCGCTGGAGGAATCCATCGCGGACGCGCGGCACGGCTGGAAAAAGGTGCTGCTGATTCCGCCGGACTACACGCGTTTTCATTCCGGCGCGGGCAAGATCACCGCGCACCTGTATCAGCTGCTGAAGGACACCTGCCAGGTGGACATTCTACCGGCGCTGGGCACACATGTGGCGATGCCCGAGGATGAAATCCGCGCAATGTTCGGCGATGCGATCCCGCTGGACCGGTTCATCGTGCACAACTGGCGCACCGATGTCGTGAAGATCGGCGAGGTGCCCGCGGCGTTCGTCAGCGAGGTATCCGAGGGTCTGGTGACCGATGCCATCCCGGTGGAGGTCAACCGCCTGCTGCTCGACCCGTCGTATGATATCATCCTGTCGATTGGGCAGGTAGTGCCGCACGAGGTCGTGGGCATGGCGAACTACGGCAAGAACTTGTTCGTGGGCTGCGGCGGCAGCGCGATGATCAACGCATCGCACATGTTGGGCGCATTCTACGGCATGGAGCGCATCATGGGGCGGGACTTCTCCCCCGTGCGCAGGGTGTTTGACTACGCGGAGGCCAACTTCCTCACGCAGATTCCGCTGTGCTACATCCTCACCGTCACCACCGCGCCGGAGGGCGAGATTTGCCTGCATGGCCTGTTCATCGGGCGGGAGCGGACGTACTTTGAGCAGGGCGTGGCGCTCAGCCAGCAGAAGAATCTGACGTTCGTGGACAAACCGCTGAAGAAGGTCGTCGTGCTGCTGGACGAAAAGGAGTTCAAGAGCACATGGCTGGGTAACAAGGCAGTCTACCGCACGCGCATGGCGATTGCCGATGGCGGTGAGCTGGTCATCCTGGCACCGGGCGTGGAGCGCTTTGGCGAGGATATGGGTATTGACGCGCTGATCCGCAAGTACGGCTACTGCGGCCGCGAGGCGGTGCTCGGCCTAGTGAAGGAAAACGAGGACCTGCGCGGCAACCTGTCCGCTGCGGCGCACCTGATCCACGGCTCGTCCGACGGGCGGTTCTCCGTCACCTACTGCACCCGCAAGGTCACGGAAGATGAGGTTCGCTCGGTATGCTTCGGCTATGCGCCGTATGACGAGATGGCCGCGCGCTACAACCCGGGGACGCTCACCGACGGCTTCAACACGCTGCCGGATGGCGAGGAAATCTACTACATCAGCAACCCGGCGCTGGGGCTCTGGGCCGACCGGGCGAAGTTTTGAAGACGTAAGTTTTACAGGCGCATCCCCGTTTATTTGGCGGGGGTGCGCTTGACGCTATCAATGGCTCTGTGCTAAAATTGCTTATCACATAAAGAAAAAGAGGTTTGCCATTCATGGATATACTGGAGCGCATTTCCCTGTGCGGCATCGTTCCGGTGATCAAGCTGAACCGGCCCGAGGATGCTGTGCCGCTTTGCGGCGCGCTGGCGCGGGGCGGCCTGCCGGTTGCCGAGATTACCTTCCGCACCGACGCGGCTGAGGAGTCGATCCGCCGGGTACACGCGGAACTGCCGGATGTGCTGCTTGGCGCGGGCACCGTGCTTACCTGCGAGCAGGTGGACCGGGCCGCTGCCGCAGGCGCGGCGTTCATCGTATCGCCCGGGCTGAACCCCACTGTCGTGCGCCACTGCATCGACCGGGGCCTGCCGGTACTGCCCGGCTGCGCCTGCCCGTCGGACATTGAGCGCGCGCTGGAACTGGGCCTGAAGACGGTCAAGTTCTTCCCCGCCGAGACGCTGGGCGGCCTGGACGCCATCAAGGCGATGAGCGCGCCCTACGGCGCCGTCACCTTCATCCCCACCGGCGGCATCGATGAGAAAAAGCTGCCCAGCTACCTTGCCTTCCCGAAGATTCTCGCCTGCGGCGGCAGCTGGATGGTCAAGGAAGCCTGGGTGGATGCGGGCAACTTCGCCGCGGTGGAGAGCGCCACCCGCGCCGCCGTCGACGCGATGCTCGGCTTCACGCTGGGCCTTGCGGATATCGCGGCCCTCGCCCGGGGGGAGAAGGTCACCCTGCACACGCACAGCAAAAAGCGCGCCGCCGCGTATCTTGCCCAGATGGGCATCAACCTTGAAAATGGGCGCATCGCGCTCACCGAACGATAAGGAGGACCCCATGAAGCGCTTTATGGGCAAGAATTTCTTGCTGGATACCGATACCGCCCGCGAGTTGTACCACGACATCGCAGCCGATCTGCCGATTTGCGATTTCCACTGCCACATCCCGGTGCAGCAGATTGCCGAGAACGAGCCGTTTACGTCCATCGCGCAGGCATGGCTGGGCGGCGACCATTACAAGTGGCGCGCGATGCGCATCGCCGGCGTGCCGGAGGCATTCATCACCGGCAATGCCACGGACGAAGAAAAGTTCATGGCGTGGGCCGAGACGATGCCCAAGCTGATCGGCAACCCGCTCTACCACTGGACGCACTTGGAGCTGCAGCGTTACTTCGACATCGACGAGCCGCTGTCCCCCAAGAGCGCCGCGGACATCTGGAACGAGTGCAACCGCCAGATCGTTGACCTGCGCCCGCAGGACATCATCGCGCAGTCGAACGTCAAGATCGTCTGCACCACTGACGACCCCATCGATTCGCTCGAATGGCACCAGCGCCTGCGCGCGGGCAACGAGTCCGGCGCGGACATCCTGCCCGCCTGGCGGCCGGACAAGGCGCTGAACATTGACGCGCCGACGTTTGGTCCGTGGCTATTGCAGCTGGAGAACGCCGTCGGCTTTGCGATCGGCGATTTCGAGACGTTCAAGCGCGCGCTGACGCTGCGGCTGGAATTCTTCCACGCCAACGGCTGCCGCCTGTGCGACCATGCGCTGGACGTGGTGCCGGTATCCGGACCCAGCGACACGATGGCACAGGAGGCGTTCATCGCCTTCCGGCGCGGCGGCGGTGTGCTTGCGCAGCTGGCGGACGCCTACCGCGCGACACTTTTGACCTTCCTCGCCTCCGAGTACAGCCGCCTCGGCTGGACGATGCAGCTGCACATCGGCGCGATGCGCAACCTAAACAAGCCTATGTTTGCTAGGCTCGGCCCGGACACCGGCTATGACGGCATCGCCGACGCGCCGATCGCCCGGCCCCTGGTCGCGCTGCTGGGCGCGATGTCCGACCGTGCGCCGCTGCCCCGCACCCTGCTGTTCAGCCTCAACGACAAGGACAACTACACGCTGGGCAGCATCATTGGCGCGCTGCAGGAAGACGGCGTGCCCAGCAACGTCGGCTTTGGCCCGGCCTGGTGGTTCCACGACCAGCGCGATGGCATGGTCAAGCACTTGCGCGCGCTCGCGAACGTCACGCCGCTCTCCGAGTTCATCGGCATGGAGACCGATTCGCGCAGCCTTCTGTCCTACACGCGCCACGAGTATTTCCGCCGTATCTTCTGCAACGTGCTCGCCACCTGGGTAGAAAACGGCGAGTACCCCGAGGACTACCGCGCGCTGGAGAGCATCGTGCGCAAGGTGTGTTTCGAGAATGCGATGGGGTTGTTCAAGGGGAAGGAATGACGCCAGGAGGCTCTGCCTCCTGGACCTCCGCGAAGGGCTTTGCCCTTTCGAAACCCAATCTTGCCTGCGGGCGGGGTTGGGTTTTTGTGTCAAATGGCTTTATTTGTTACTTTACCCGCCGTGAGGCGAATTGTTGGGTTTCGAATGGGCCTTGGCCCTTCGCGAGGGGTCCAGGGGAGCAGAGCTCTCCTGGCATCTTTTTCGTCACCTGCATGGCACCAATGTCTCGCAATCGGTATACCCTATCACGCTGCCCTGGTATGTTTTTACCTGCCGCCAGCCGCTGCCCAGATCATCCAGCACAAATACGCGGTAACCCCGCCCCACCGTCGTTAATATGGCAGACGCAGTGTCCGGTTCGGCGTAAACTGTGATGCGTTCCGTCTCGCTCTTGTGGTTTTCCATCACGGGCGCGGTCATCACGGGGTGGTCGCGGTAGGCATCCTTGGGGAGGGTTTGGATGAACCTTGCTATGCCCTGGATTACCCCGTCTTGGTATGTCGTATCGGACAGGAGCACGTCATCCTCCGCGTTGGTCATGTACCCCATCTCGATCAGGAACGTGGGCATTTGCGCCCAGTTGGAGCCGCTGTAGGTATCGTTCGTCGCGCCTGATGCGCTGGGTGATCCTGTTTCCGCCTGGATCAGCTCTGCGCATGACTTTGCCCATGCCAGCATCTGTTCGCGTTCCACGCCGTAGTACAGCGCGGCGGCCCGGCGCGGCGCATACACGCGAATGCCGCGCTGCTTCGGGTTATCGTTTGCGTTGCAGTGTAGGCGCAGAAACACGTCCGCCTGGAACTGGTTGGCAATCTGTGCGCGCTGCACATTGGAGACGCGTATATCCTCTACTTCGCGCACCAGCAGTACCTCTGCGCCCATCGCCTCCAACGCGTCACGCAACCGCAGCGCAATCTCCAGGTTGACCGCCGACTCACGCCTGCGAGTTTTGACACCCTGCGCGCAGCCCGCCGCACGGTCCTTCGTCTCCATGCTCCATGGGGCGACAGGCTCCTGCCGGTCATCCAGGCGCGCCTGATGACCCGGGTCTATGCAGACACGATAGCCGGTCAGGTCAACGCCCTCGCTAAGGCATGCCCCGGATAAAAAGCACGAGAAGCACAGCAGCGCGGCAAGTACGCGGCGCTTCATCACGCCCGCTCCAGATACGCCTGTACCGCTTTGCCGGCAGCCAGCGTCTCCGCCTCCTCGTCGATTCTCGTCAGCCGCCCCTTTTCCACGACGACACGGCCATTCACCACGGTATAGTCCACCGCGCCCTTCCACCCCACTGTGCCCAGCAGCGACTGCGGGTCCAGCTCCGTGCCCACCAGCTCCAGCCTGCGCGTATCCAGCAGGAACAGGTCTGCCGCCTTGCCCACTGCTAGCGAGCCGATATCGTCCCGGCCAAGCACCGCGGCGCTGCCCACCGTCGCCATCTTGAGCACTTCGTACCCAGTCGGCGCGGCGGCGCTGGTGTGCAGCCTATGCAGCAAATAGGCTATGCGGATTTCCTCTAGCAGGTTGGATCCATCGTTGCTGGCACTGCCATCCACCGCCAGCCCCACCGGCACGCCCAATTTCAGCATTTCCGGCACGCGGCACACGCCGGATGCCAGCTTCATGTTGGAGACCGGACAGTGCGTGACGCCAGTCCTGGTGTCAGCAAGCAAGTGCAGCTCTTCATCGTTGAAATGGATGCCATGCGCAAACCACACATCCGGGCCAATCCAGCCCAGTGACTCCATGTACTGCAGCGGCCGCATGCCGTAGCGTTCCAGGACATAGTTTTCCTCATCCCTGGTTTCCGCCAAGTGCGTATGCAGCCGAACCCCGAGCGCCCTTGCCAATTCTGCGGACTGGCGCATCAGTTCCGGCGTGACGCTGAAGGGTGAGCAGGGTGCCAGCGCAACCTGCCGCATCGAGAACGGGCGAGGGTCATGGTATGTCTCCACCGCACGCTGCGAATCCGCTAGGATTTCGTCCACCGTCTGCACGACGCTATCCGGCGGCAGGCCGCCATCCTTTTTGCTCAGGCTCATGCTGCCGCGTGATGCCACCATGCGCATGCCCAGCTCGCCCGCCGCACTAAACTGCGCATCGAGCAGCCCCTCTGACCGCCCCTTGGGAAACACGTAGTGGTGATCAAAGCAGGTGGTGCAGCCCGCCTTGAGCAGCTCCCCCATGCCGACCATGGAGCTATGGTAGACGACCTCGGCATCCAGGTGTTTCCAGCGTTCGTACAGCGTCGTTAACCAGTCGAACAGTTCCATGCGCTGTACGCCTGGCAGGTTACGGCTGAAAGTCTGGTACAGATGGTGATGGGTGTTGATTAACCCCGGATAGACAATGCAGCCCGTGGCGTCGATTACCCGGTCGGCCTGGGTACCCACTCGGCCCATTGCGGCTATCGCGCCATCCTTCAGCAGAATATCGGCATCCGAGAGCACGCGGTCCTCCGCGTCACAGGTTACAATATGTTTTGCACTGCGTATCAAGAGCGTCGGCATGTGCCATCCCTCGCCATTCTCTGTATTTTTACCTATCATAATACAAATGCCGCCCGCCTGCAAGCGCCTTAAAACACCCGAAACAATCCTGTTTCGCTATTGCGCCGCCCTGTCGAATACGGTATAGTATGGTTACATGAATTTGGGGAAGCGTGTCCATACCGAAGGGAGATACACCGTATGAGGACCCAAAAACGCCTGCTCGCCGCGATACTCCTGCTTTCTCTCGCGCTGACCACCGCGTGTTCCTCCGCGCCCAATAGCAACACGGTTACACAGGGAAAAGTCACTGGAAACCTGAATTCCAAGAGTCCAGTTACTGTAACGCTCTGGCATTACTATGTCGGAGAGAACCAACAGGCATTGGAATCAGCTGTTTCCGCCTTTAACCAGACCATTGGCATTGAAAAAGGTGTCATCGTCGAGGCGGTGGCCAAGGGCAGCATTGCCGAGCTGGAGGCGGGCGTAACCGCTTCTGCCATGGGCGTCATCAACTCGCAGCCGATGCCGCAGATATTTTCTTCCTACCCGGACAAGGCAATGGAGATTGACGGGCTTGAAATGGTTACAGACCTCAGCCCCTATTTCACCGCTGAGGAAAGGGCGCTTTATGTCGAAGATTTCCTCTCGGACGGTATCTTTGCCGGGGACAGGCTGCTCCTGGTGCCGATCGTCAAGAGTACCGAGCTGCTGTACCTCAACGCGACCGGCTGGAATGCCTTTGCCGAAGTCGAGGGGTATGATGCGTCGGACCTCTCTACCTGGGAAGCGCTCTACGAAACAGCCCGTGCCTATCATCACTGGACCGATGCCCTGACGCCCGATGTGCCGTGGGATGGCAAGGCCTTGATGGGCTTTGATTCCGTGGCCAACTTTATCATCATTGGCTGCAAGCAGCTGGGCGTGGATGTCATCGACGCCGCGGGCGGCGAGGCGGGTCAGGCGAGGCTAGACAAGGCGGCGCTCCGCCGTGTCTTTGATCTCTACTACAAGGGCATGACGCTGGGCTATTTCGGCGCGATCGGCAAGTTCCGCTCCGACGATATCAAGGCAGGGAACCTCTTGGCCTATGTCGGCTCCTCATCCAGCGCTGCCTATTTCCCCACCTGGATTCAGGAGGGCAACGCGCGGGTGGATATCAACTTCCTTGCGCTCCCATACCCAGTGCTCGACGGAGGCGAGGCATACGCCATCCAGCAGGGTGCTGGCATGTGTGTGGCCAAGTCCACACCCGCCCAACAGGAGGGCACCGTGCTGGTCCTCAAGTGGTTCACCGACAGTGCGCAGAACATCGACTTTGCGATGACCACCGGCTATCTGCCGGTGCAGGATGCGGCTTATGCGTCGGATGCCTTCACCAGTGTGCTCGAGGGTCTGCGTAGCGGCGATGAGGCGGAGCAAAACGTCGCCGCTGTGTATGAAATCGCGCTGCGCCAGATTACTGAGTCCAATACCTACGCCGCCAGGCCATTTGCCGGCAGCTACGATGTGCGCTCCGTGCTGCAATCAACCTTGCTTTCCATCGCCGCCGAGGACATGGACAAGGCCGCCGCGCTCAAGGCGGAAGAAGCGGATGAAGACGCGATTCTGGCTGCACTGGATGTGGACGCCCGCTTTGACGCGTGGCTTGCCGCGATGCGCGACGCGCTAACGGCCGCAAAGATCGCTATAGCGGAATAAAACCATTACGCGTGGGCAAGGAAGGATACAAATGAAAAAGTCCGTCTCATTGCGCACACAGCTCTTTTGGCTAATGGCATTGTTGGTGTTTTTGCAGAGCGCTGCGCTGGTGTTTTCATTGCTCGTCTCCCGTGTGTTTTTCATGCTGGATGCGGAGGCATTCCGCCTCTTTGACAGCACAGCCAGCGCCCGCACCCAGGCATACAATGCCAGCGTCGGGCGCCTCATCGGCAACATGGCGGATGAAACCCGCTCGCTTGGTGCACGGCTGCAGTCCATTGCGGCGACAGGCGGCGTAGAGCCGAATGGCCTGTACCTGGACGATCTGCTTTATTTTGAGGCCGCCGACGCCGGAACGGATGCGGTTGTCAGTCTGCTCCGCAACAACATCATCTCCGGCGCGTTCTTCATGCTGAATGGCTCCAATACGGAAAAACAGAGTTCTGCCGCCCACTCGGCGGTGTATGTGCGCAACTCTGCGCCGGACAGCGCTACAGGGGAAACGCGGAACTATCTGCTGGAAGTAGGGCCGATTACCGTATCGCAGCGGCACCAGATTCCGGTGTCAATCAATTGGAAACTCGATGTCCGCTTTGATAGGGAGGGTTACTCCCCCGCCTATTACGAAAACCCGGTTTCAGCGGCGCTCCAGTACACAAACGTCGAGATGGAACGCTACGGCTACTGGACCCCACCAATGGATGTGCTGGGCGACCATCAGCGGGTCATCACCTATACGATGCCGCTGCTGGACAGCGCAGGCGTGCCGTTTGGCGTGCTGGGCGTGGAAATATCGCTCCCGCTGCTCACGCTCAGCTACCTGCCCAACACCGACCTGCCCTACCAGAGCAGTTTTTACGCCATCGCGTCGGTACAGGACAGCGCGTTGGACCTGAGTTGGTACATCCCCAGCGGTCCGCTCGCACAGGTCTACCTTAGCCAGGGGCAAGCACTGCCGATTGCGCCGGTCGCGGGTACTGAGCTATATGAGACCGAAGTGGATGGTCTGGGTGATATGTACTGCGCGGTGCAGCCCCTGGTGGTCTACAGCCGCAACTCGCCCTTCTATGGCGAGAACTGGACACTGTTGGGTTTTGTGCCCAAACAGGTGCTGCATGAAACATCCCTCGGCGTGCGCGATGTCCTCATCATCAGCATCATCATCACCACCGTCATCTCCTTTGCCGCAATTTTATTGCTCGTTTTTGCCACTACGCGCAAGATATCGGGCCTCTCGAAATATGTGCGCAGCCTCTCGCCGCATGGCGACATACACTTCACCCATACCGGCATGCGCGAAATAGACGAACTGACCGCCGCGGTGGAGATGCTCAACAAGAGCGTGATGAAGGCCTCCAAGACCACCTCCAAGATCCTGGAGCTGACGCTGATGCCGCTGGGCGGGTTTGAGGTCTCCAGCGAAAATGCAAGCGTGGTGCTGACCGAGTATGTCTACACGCTGCTGGGCATTACGCCCGGAGTGCAGGTTTCCAAGGCGGAATGGGCGCGTGTTTACGCGGCGCTGATGGCGAACCCAGCGCCGAACTATGAGAACATCTATCAGTTCCTCGCCCCGGACGGCAACGTGCGCTGGCTTCGCATTCTGGAAGCCCCCACGGAGACCGGCAATGTCGGCATCATCCTGGATGTATCCAAGGACATTGAGGAGCACCGCCGCCTGGCGCACGAGCTGGACTACGATGCGCTGACCCACCTGTACAGCCGCACCGCGTTCAAGCGTGAGGCGCACCTGATGATCATGACGAAGCCGGAGAAGATGGGCGCGATGATCTTCGTGGACCTGGATAACCTCAAGTACATGAACGATACTTTCGGCCACGACATGGGCGACCGGCTGATCATCCGCGCGGGCGAGATGTTCCGCCAGTTTGAGTTGCACGGCGGCATCATCTCGCGTATCTCCGGCGATGAGTTCGCGATTTACCTGCACGGGTACGAAAGCAAGGATGAGGTGCGCGAGCTGGTTCACAAGGATTTTGCGCAGAACGAGGATTATCTGCTGCGCATACCGGACGGCTCCACGCAGCGCATCCGCTTTTCATCCGGCATTGCCTATTACCCGATGGATTCGGACAATGTGACGGACCTGCTGAAGCTTTCCGACTATGCCATGTACGAGGCCAAGCACAACCAGAAGGGTACGCTGTTCGAGTTCAACCGTGAGTCCTACCAGGAAAACATATACCTGCTGGACAACCGCGAGGCCATCAACCGGCTGCTGGATGAGGGGCTGATCCGCTTTGCGTTCCAGCCGATCATCTCACTGGAGACCGGCGAGATATTTGCCTATGAAGCACTGATGCGCCCGCTGCTAAACAACTTCAAGTCGCCACTGGAGATTCTTTCCGTGGCGGCAGCGCAATCGAAGCTCGGCCAATTGGAGCGGCTGGTGATGATGCACGCGATGCAGGCCGTGTCCGAGCATCTACCCGCGCTGGGCGATGCGTGCGTGTTCATCAACAGCATCCCCAGCCAGACACTCAGCGGGGAGGATCATTTGTTCCTGGAGAGGCAGTACGCCGGCATATTTGAACGGATCGTCATGGAGATCACCGAGGCGGAAAACAACTCCCCCTCGCAGCTGGAAACCAAGCTGGCCTTCATCCGCCGCAATGGCATCAGGATCGCCATTGATGACTTTGGCAGCGGCTACTCCAACGAGGTCCGCATTCTCGCCATGAATCCCAATATTGTCAAGGTAGATATTGCGCTTATTTCCGGTATTGATACCGATGCGGATAAGCAAAAGCTCATCTCCAACCTGGTCTCCTTCTGCCATCCCAAGGGTGTGAAGCTTGTCGCCGAAGGCGTGGAGCGGCGGGAAGAGCTGGCGGAGGTGATCCGTCTGGGCATGGATTATGTGCAGGGGTATTATACAGCTCGCCCGGCATTCGATTTCCTGCCTCTGCGTGCGGAGGTCCGGGATGAAATCCGGAGGCTGCGGGCGGAGCTGGGGTGACGTTAGGAACGCTGGGGGACGCTGTCCCCCAGGCCCCCTCTGGACTCCCGGCATTTCGCCTTTGGGCGGGATGCCTTTTATTCGCAAAAAGCATCCCGCCGTGAGGCGAAATGCTGGGTTTGGAAAGGGCAACGCCCTTCCCGGGGATCCAAGGGGCAGCGCCCCTTGGCGTTCCTTCATTTCTACCGCGACAGCCCCTTCCTATAGCTGAAGCTAGGTCAATACTCCTCGTAAGAACTCGACCCCAGATACTTGCCGGAGGAGAAATGCGCGTCCATCGCGCGGGCAAATGCGCGGAAGTCGTGATTCTCCAGCGCGTCCACGATGGCTTCGTGCTTGGCGATGGTGTTCTCCAGGTGGGGCTGCTTCTGCTCCAGTTGGAAGCCATCGTCCACCGCCCAGATCGCCCCCAGCAGCGAGTTGAGCGCGCCGTTGCCCAGCGGGCGGAACAGCGCCATATGGAATGCCCGGTCGTCCTCGTGGAAGAACTCCTTCTGCTGCCACTTCGCGCGGATCGCGTCTGCACTGGCGCGCATGCTCCGGATATCCGCATCGGTGAGCGCGTGGAAAGCCTGGCGCATGTAGGCCAGCTCCAGCATTTTACGGATGCCGAACATCTCGTGGATGGTCTTGTCTTCCTCCTCGCCAATCGCGAAGAACATCACATTCTGGAAGATGAAATCCAGGTTGAACTCCTTGACCATCGTTCCACGGCCAGGGCAGGCTTGCACCATGCCCATCAGTTCCATGCTCTTAATGGCTTCGCGCAGCACGTTGCGGCTCACCCCCAGTGCCTGGCAGAGCGCCTGCTCGGTGGGCAATAGGTCGCCGGTTTTCAGGCCATTGTTGATGATATACGCCCGAACCTCCCGAAACGCCTGGATATATAGCTTCTCATCTTTTTTTAGATTCTTCATAGCCTTCCTTCAAAACACTGTTTGTAGTACAAAGAGATGTGTACAGTATAGACGAGCATCCGCTTCTTGTCAATAAAGACTTAAAATTTGCCTATAAAGCAAGCGTAAATGATAATTTTTTAAAAGCAGCAAATCTTTTCCAAAACCCCATTGACAAAAGTTTGTAGTTTGTAGTACATTTAACCCAGAACTTCCGCGGCCTGTCAGAGGAGGCCACGTGAACCCATACTTTCATATCAAAAAGGAGGACCCCCGGATGAAAAAGTTACTCGCGCTGCTTCTGTGCCTGATGATGGTGCTGCCCGGCCTGGCCATGGCCGACGACAATGTCCGCATTACGCTGTGGACCTATCCCATCGGCAACTGGACCAACGCCGATACGGTGAACGAGATTGTCGCTAGCTTCAACGCTGTTCATCCCAACATCACCGTTTCCGTCCAGTACTTGGATTACGCCTCCGGCGACGACCAGGTGACCACTGCCATTGAGGCGGGCACCACTCCGGATATCATCATGGAAGGCCCGGAGCGCCTGGTGACCAACTGGGGCGCCGCCGGCAAGATGCTGGACATCAGCGACCTGTGGACCGAGGAAGCCCTGGCTGACATCAGCGCCACCAGCCAGGCGGTGGTTGCCGCGTGCAAGAGCACCGATGGCAAGTTCTACGAGTACCCGCTGTGCATGACCACCCACTGCATGGTCATCAACTACAACGCGTTTGAGGCCGCGGACGCCCTCCAGTACATCGATGAAGAGACCCACACCTGGACCACCGAGGGCTTTGAGAACGCGTGCCGCGCGCTGGCAGCCGCCGGCTACAACCCCACCGGCGTTGTCTACTGCGGCGGCCAGGGCGGCGACCAGGGCACCCGTGCATTGGCGATGAACCTGTACTCCGCGCAGTTCACCAACGCTGACCACACCGCCTACACCATGGACAGCGACGCGGGCATTCAGGGCCTCACGAAGCTTGCGGACATGGTAAACGAAGGCATCCTGGCGGCCGACCCGGCCATCGTGGCGGGCGACGAAATCGCGCTGTTCTGCAACGGCACAGTATCCATTGGCTTCTGCTGGAATGCCTCCGCGGCAGCCAGCAACAAGGCGACCATCGCTGAGAATGTCAAGGTGTTCCCGATGGCTTTCCCGTCCGATGACGGCGTGCCCGAGCTTTGCGGCGGCATTTGGGGCTTCGGCCTGTTCGACAACGGCGATGACGCCCGTGCGGCCGCTGCCAAAGAGTTCGTCAAGTTCGTCTGTGACGACGCGGCGCAAGGCCCCGCAAGCGTTTACGCCACCGGTTTCTTCCCGGTCCGTGCCTCCTACGGCGACATCTACACGGGTACCGAGAAAGCCGACAACGCGGCCTACGCCATCTTCATGCCGTACCTGGGCGACTACTACAACGTGACCGCCGGCTGGGCCACCCAGCGCACCGAGTGGTGGAACATGCTGCAGCGCATCTTCGCGGGCGGCGACGTGGCGACCGAAGTGGGCACCTATGTGAACAACTCCAATGCGAGCATCGTGAAGTAAGGAAATGGGGAGACGCCAGGGGGCTGCCCGCCCCCAGGACCCCCGGC
This sequence comes from Eubacteriales bacterium, assembly GCA_031549105.1. Lineage (GTDB taxonomy): Bacteria > Bacillota > Clostridia > Christensenellales > Aristaeellaceae > Avichristensenella. The sequence goes on along the minus strand of JAVBQK010000037.1, from coordinate 151 downwards.
CAGGAGGCGGGCCTCCTGGACCTCCGACATTTCGCCTGTGGGCGGGTTATTTTCACCATGTATTGCTTACCCCCACCCGCCGTGAGGCGAAATGTTGGGTTTCCAAAGGGCCTTGCCCTTTGGTAGGGGGTCCAGGGGGACAAAGTCCCCC
>JAVBQK010000109.1:0-5742 GCA_031549105.1 Eubacteriales bacterium | reverse complement strand
GGGGGACTTTGTCCCCCTGGACCCCCTACCAAAGGGCCTTGCCCTTTGGAAACCCAACGTTTCGCCTCACGGCGGGAGGGTTTATCAGCAGTTACTAAATCCAACCCGCCGTGAGGCGAAATGTCGGAGGTCCAGGAGGCTGGCCTCCTGGCGTGGGGTCCAGGGGAGCAGAGCTCCCCTGGCGTCTCCCCCGTCCCAGTCACGCGATCTCTACTTTCACGCACGCTGCATCGTCCCTCCGCAGCGTCAGCGCGTAGCCGCGTAGCCATAGCTCCATGGGATCGCCCATCGGCGCTTCTTTGCGGACGGCTACGCGTGTGCCGGGTACGAGGCCCATCTCCAGCAGGCGCAGGCGCAGGTCGCTTTCGGCGGTGACGCTCAGGATGCGCCCGGCGTCGCCGGGCCTCAAATCGCTCAGTCGCATGGGTCCTCCTTCGCGGCGTCGATCTTCCAGGGACCTTGCGCGCCGGGCCGCAGCGAGAGCGTGAATACAAACTTGCGTACCGCGGCCAGGTTATCGCCGCGCATGCTGAGCAGGCCAAGCTGCACGCCGTCGGAGCCGTCGGGCGGCAGGTCGACTACGGCGTCGAACGAACCGGCGGCCCGGGCGGCCTCTCCGGCAGTGTTGGCCTGCGAGAAGTAGCCGATGGCCTCGTCCCGCGCGCCGAAGAGCAGCGCCTCCAGCCAGGCGCGCGCCGTCTCCGCAGGGGACTGCGGCCAATGAGGCCCTCCGTCTTTCCAGGCGATTTCGCGGCTGCGCTGCGTATAGTTGCCCTGGGCATCGGGCGCCCAGACAGAAATGCTCGCGTGGCCGACCAGATCGTCGGCCGCCTCCACCGCGTGCAGCACACCCTGCCCGTCCAGCCGCGCGGATGGCCCGGATGTTGCTTTGATGATCTCCGGCGCGTCCTGCGCGCGGAGCACGGCGGCGAACTTGCCATCCCCGCTCACGCCTTCCACTGCGCACAGGCCCGCGTAGGGCAGCGGGCGGAGTGTGGCGTCCGTGATACCGCGCGCCGGCAGGAACACGGCTTCCTCGGCATCCCGGCCGAATGACACTGCGCCGCCTTCCTTGACCAGCAGATACCGCCCTCCCGGCATATCCAGCTGCGAGAGCAGCTCCGGCTCGGTTTCATCGGCAAAGACCGCTTCAGCCTCGCCTTCCTTTATCTCCAGCGCGATCCACCCGCTGGGCCACTGCACGCAGAATACATCGCCGCTGGCCCCTTCCACCAATTGGCCGTCCTCCATGCGCAGGCGCAGCACCGCCCCACGCCTGTCCGGGTCGAACGGACGCAGCTCCAGATACTGCACGCCATCCCGCGTCAGCGGCATCGCCGCCGCGCCCGTCTCCCCGCAGAACCGCCCGTTCAGGTACAAAAGCCCCGGCGCGCCGGACACCGTTAAAATCGGCAGCATGGCATCACCCCCTATGGGAGCATGGTATGCACCCGGTAGGGGGACAAGAACGCCACGCAATGCTATTGTAGTTCGCTGTTGTTGAGCTGCTCGGGGTAACGGGGTTTCATCACCGCGTCGATGCGGAAGCCGCGCCCATCCTCGGCGTAACCGGCGGTCAGCCCGCAGTCTTCGCCAAAGACGATTTTCAGCCGCGTGCTTACATTATAGAGGGCAAACCCTTCTTGGCTCTCCTGGCTGAAGACCGAGTTGCGCAGCCGTTGCCTAACAATCTCCAGGTTCTCGGGCGTGATGGAGCGACCGTTGTCGATCACGCTGATGACCAGATAGTCCTCGCCGTTCTGCTCGCGCAGCTCGCCGGAGATGATCAGCAGGTTGTCCTCGGATGCCGCGTCCAGGCCATGCACGAAGTAATTCTCTATCAGCGGTTGGAGTGTGAACTTCGGCACGCCATAGGCCATCAGCTCCGGCGGGATTTCCACCGCGTACTCGAAGTTCTCCAGCCGGTACTGGTGCAGCAGGATCAGGTTCTCGCAGTGCTCCATCTCCTCCTCCAGCGGGACGTACATCTTCTGGTTGATCTGGCTGCGGTACACGCGGCTGAGCAGCAGGATCATCCGCGATGCCTCGGCGGGCGAGCCGTGCAGCGCATGCACACGGATCAGCTCCAGCGTGTTGTAGAGGAAGTGCGGGTTGATGCTCGTCTGCATCGCGTACAGCTCGGCCTTCTTTTGCTGTATCTCCTGGATGTACAGCTGCTTGATGGTCGTCTCCAACTGGTCGCACATCGCGTTGAACCCGCGAATGATCTCGGCAAACTCATCGTCACCCTTCGGCTCCGGGATGCGCAGGTCCAACAGGTTTTCACCCACATTGGCCATGCCCTTCTGGATCAGCCGCACCTTGCGCGCGGTGGAGCGCAGCGCCACGCTATAGGACAGGATCGAAAAAACGCAGATCAGCGCCGCCAGCGCGAAGATCAGCGTATACATCTGCCCCCGGTGCGCGGGCGTCTGGCAGACGACGGTGAAGTCGTACTGCTTGTTGTAGATGGACAGCACGTCCCAGCGGCCCTGGTCATTTTCGTACGTGCCATACTCGCCTGCAGCCGCCTCACCGGAGGGCAGGTAGAGATCCCCTGCATCGGCGTAATCGCCGGACGAGCGAAACACCGTGCGCCCATCCCCGGTAATAATGCTGATGACATAGCCCGCCTCCAGGTTGTGCCCCAGCAGCGTGTCCGTGAAATCCGACACCGAGTACAGCACAATCATCTGCCCAATGGCGCGCGTGCCGCGCTCGTCATAGTCCGGCAGTGTGCCGACGATGCCATACACCCGGCTGGAGATGCCTGAGAGGCTGACGCCGATCAACTCCAGCTCCGCCGGAGTAATAACCCCCCGGCTGTACGCTTCGTAGCTGGGGAACTCGCCCTCCGCCGCGACACGCTCAACCGTCTTAAACCGGGGGTCGTACAGGTACATTTCGCCCGTGATGTCCGAGTGCAGCAGGATGCCCACGCTGCTGAAATCCAGCACGCTGACGGTGCTGAGGATATCCGCCACGCCCACGCGCACCACGCTCGCCTCGCCCCGCAGCAGCGCGCCAATGTACTGGTACTGTGCCGGGCTCTTGAACAGCGGCCCGAAATCGTTCTGAAAATTTCTGTGCCTGGTAAAAAAACGCAGGTGCAGGTCACTTAAGGCAATATCATACTTTTTCAGATACTCCAGCCGCTCCTGCTTCGCCGCGACCGTGCCGATGATCAGCGCCAGCAAAATGGAAACTGTGCAGATCACCAGGATGCACATAAGCAGCACCCGCGCGTAGAACCCCTTCGGCAATCTGAACAGAACACCCACCCCTTCACTGGACTGATTCAATAATTTTTCAGGCCCCCAGACCCTCCAAAACCCATTGGTACTTAAAATAAGTGCAAGTTTTATGAATTTCTACTATATACGATGCTTCTTACAACAGCATATAATAATGTCAGGAAAAAAGCAACGATGGGTTACGCCAGGGGGACTTTGTCCCCCTGGACCCCCTACCAAAGGGCGGTGCCCTTTGGAAACCCAACACTGCTCACGCAGGGGCTGGGCCCATGTTAATGTAGAAACCTTCACCCGCGCGTGAGCACAACATGGGTTTCGAAAGGGCAACGCCCTTCGCAGGGGTCCAGGGGACAGAGTCCCCTAGCGTTCCTCCCCGTCGCTCCCCATCCCCCCCGCCTACCAAAAGGAGATGAGTACATGGCAATGAAGGGCCATGCGGCGCGTCCCGCTGCCCGGATCAACCCACGCCAAAGGGACGGCGTTCGCCTGTTTCTGCTGACACTCCCATTCCTGATTGCCATTTTCGTATTCTGCTACGTACCGCTGCACGGCTGGGTCTACGCCTTCTTTGATTACAAGCCGGGCGTGGCGTTTTCCAAGCTGAACTTTGTCGGCTTTAAATGGTTCGCGATGCCGTTTGAGAACGCGGTGCTCCGCTCGCAGTTTGTGCGGGTGATGAAGAACACGCTGGGCATCAACTTCCTGTACATCTTCGCGATGTTGCTGCCGATGCTCTACGCGGTGATGCTGACCGAAATCCCGTTCAAGCGCTACCGCAAGACCGTGCAGACGCTGACGACCATCCCCAACTTTATCAGCTGGGTGCTGGTGTACTCGGCGTTCTTCTCGCTGCTGTCCACCGAAGGGTTGCTCAACAACCTGCTGACCAGCTGGGGCGTCATTTCCACGCCCAAGAGTTACCTGGCCGATACGAGCAACATGTGGCTCAAGATGCTCGGCTACCACCTGTGGAAGGGCCTTGGCTGGGGCGCGATCGTCTACATCTCCGCGATCACCTCGATCGACCAGGAAATGTACGAGGCCGCCTCGATCGACGGCGCGGGCCGGTTTGCCAAGATCTGGCATATCACCATCCCGCACCTGATTCCGACGTTCTTCGTGCTGCTGATTTTGCAGATCGGCAACATCATCAACAACGGCATCGACCAGTACTATGTTTTTTCCAATGCGATGACGAAGGATTATATTGAGGTGCTGGACCTTTATGTATATAACAATGGTCTAAAGCAGGGGAACATCTCCTACGCGACGGCCATCGGCATTTCGAAGTCGGTTATCAGCCTAATCCTGGTGTTCTCCGCCAACAAGCTGTCGCAGAAGGTGCGCGGCACATCGATTTTCTAAGAAAGGGGGGCGTACTTGTGGCGCAAGCAAGCATCAAAGAAAAGGCCTCTGGCTCTGTCATACGCAAGAGCGCGGGAGAGAGGACGTTTGATATCGTCCTGTGCGTGGTCTTCGGCCTGTTCACCATTGCATGTATCTTCCCATTCTACTATATCTTTATCAACACCATCAGCGACAACAACATGGTGGCGACCGGGCGCATCCACCTGCTGCCGCAGGGGATTCATTTTACCAACTATGTCAACGTGCTCAAGCTCAAGAACATCGGCGTCTCCGCGATGGTATCCGTAGCGCGCACCGTGGTCGGCACGGTGATCACGCTGATCGCCGCCTCCTTCCCCGCCTACGCGTTCACCCGCGAGGAGTTCTGGCACCGCAAGCTGTTCTACCGTTTTGTCATCATGACGATGTACTTCAGCGCCGGCCTGATCCCGCTATTCCTGACCTACCGGGCGATTGGCATCTACAACACGTTCTTCGTCTATGTGCTGCCTAGCCTCGTGACGCCCTTTAACCTGATCCTGTGCAAGACGTACATTGAGTCGATATCGCCGTCTCTGGAGGAATCGGCCGAGATTGACGGCGCGGGCTACCTGACCCGGTACATCCGCATCATCTTGCCGCTTTCCAAGCCCGTGCTCGCGACCATCGCGGTGTTCGCGGCGGTCGGCCAGTGGAACAACTTCATGGACACGGTGCTGTACGTGCGCAGCTCCAGCCTCTTCACACTGCAGTATACGCTGTACGACTACCTCACCCGCGCCAACGCGATCATCGAGATTATGCGCACGGACCCCAACGCGCTCACGGACCAGAGCCTCTCTACCATGCTCACACCGCTCACGGTTCAGTACACGATCAGTATCGTCACCGTTCTGCCCGTATTGATGGTCTACCCGTTCTTCCAGCGCTACTTCGTCAAGGGCATCATGATCGGTGCGGTCAAGGGTTGATTGGGCGGTATCGCCTATCATAGATTATCTCAAGACCAGCTATGAAACGTCAAGAGGGGGTTGAAGGGAGAAAACGCTCGGACGCACGGATTTGAGGGATATACTGCTGGCCGGACTTGAGGATAGCGAAGATGGTGTAAAGCAGCTTTCTGGAAACCGCGCCGATGGCG
>JAVBQK010000105.1:0-5355 GCA_031549105.1 Eubacteriales bacterium | reverse complement strand
GTGTGATACAGAACTACGGGCGGAGGTAGGCGAATGGGCGACGCCAGGGGGCTGCCAGCCCCCTGGACCCCCGGCCAGGAGGCTGGCCTCCTGGACCTCCGACATTCCGCCTGCGGGCGGGTGGTTTTCATCTATGAAGCAGCCTATCGGCAAGCGACAAGAGATGAACCCTTCCCGCCCAGAGGCGAAATGTTGGGTTTCCAAAGGGCAAGGCCCTTTGGCAGGGGGCAAGGGGACAGAGTCCCCTTGCGTTCCCCGATCCCTTGCGTTCCCCCGTCTCTCTACCCCTCCACCTCGAACAGCGCTTCCGTCTCCACTGGGATGTTCCCTGGCAACGTGTTGACGCCGATTGCGGAACGTGCGGGCAGGCCGATTTCCTCGCCGAATAGGTCACGGAGGAGTTCGGTGCCGCCATTGGCAACGGCAGGCTGCTGGTAGAAGTCATCCGCGCTGGCGACCAGGGTTAGCACCTTTGCAGCGCACTTTACGCGCCGCAGGTCGCCAATGGCGGCTTCCAGGACGGCAAGCACGTTCAGCATGCAATTGCGGGCGTAGATGTAGCCTTCTTCGACGGTAAAATCACGCCCCAGTTTGCCCGTTATCGGGGTGTCTAGCTTGGGACCGCAGCCGGAAACATAGACCAGATTGCCGGCAAAGCGCTTGGCCGGGGTATAGGCCCCGCCCTTCGGCGGTGGGGGCGGTAGGGTTAGGTTCAGCGCCTTGAGCTTTTCATACACGTCCATTGGAAAAACCTTCTTTCTTATAATAGCATATCATTATGAATAGATAAAACGACCTGCATATGCCACAGGGGTCTCATCATGCCATGCTATTTCTCCACCGACGAACACGCGCCGCATGCCAGTGGCAAGCCGAGCGGGTTTCTCAAAGGTAGCGTGATCGCATACCTCCCTGGGATCAAAGACATTGATGTCCGCGATATTGCCCGGCGCGAGAATACCTCGGTCTTTCAGGCCCAGGCGCGCGGCGGGCATGCCGGTCATTTTGTGGATGGCGAAAGGCAGGGGTAGCACGTTGCGCTCCAGCGCGAAGTCTCGAATGATCCGGGGAAACGCGCCATACAGCCGCGGGTGTGGGTGATTGCCGCCGCTATAGAGCGCATCGGAGATCACCGCCGTGTACGGCAAGCGGGCGATGTCGTCGATGTCATCCGGGTGCATGCTCATTAGGATGATGCCCACCCGGCCTTCCTCGCTGGCGAGCAGGTCGCAGATGAAGTCGGCCGGCTCAGCGTAGCCTTCCGCGTCAGCCAGTTCCACGATGGTCCGGCCCGCGTAGGCAGTGTGCTCAGGCAGTGAAGTGGAGCTGACCAGGATGCGCGCCCAGCCGGTCTCCAGCACGGCATTGTCCCAGCCGGGGTGGCTGCGGTAGATCGCATCCCGAACGGTCTGCTTGCCCTCCGGCGTGGCAAGCGCACGTATCCCCGCGCTGTTATCCGCCTGCAACACGCATGGCGGCAGCAGCGATTGCAGCGTCGTCGCCCCGCCCGCATAGGGGTAGAAATCAACGGTGACCTCCTGCCCCTGCGCGCGCGCCCTCTCGATGCGGTCAATCGCCTCAAAGATCGCCTTTCGCCAATTGCGTATTCCCGTCGCCTTGAAATGGCTGATGTTGACCCGAACGCCCGCGCGCGCGCCAATCTCGATGATCTCCTCCACCGACGCAACCAACGTATCCCCTTCGCCGCGGATATGCGCGCACAGCAGTCCATTCCGCGCCGCAAGAGGCCTGAGCAGCTGCGCCAGTTCATCCCTGGTACTGAAGCACTCCGGCTGATACATGATGCCCACCGACGCGCCCAGCGCGCCCGCATCCAGCGCCCCGGCCAGCAGCGCCTGCGCCCTGTCCAGCTCCTCCGGGCTATACGGCGTCTTCGCGAAGCCTTTGACGGCCATCTTGATCGCGCCACACCCGGCCAGAAAGCCGATGTTCAGCCGCAGTTTCGCCCCTGCCAGCGCCTCGGCATAGTCCGTATAATCCGCAAAAAACATGCCCTCCGGAATGGGGCCAACCACCGGCTCCAGGAAGGCATATGCCTCCCGCCGCGATGCGGACGCACTCGGCATCGGAGCCAGCCCGCAGTTGCCCACCACCGTGGATGTAATCCCCTGCGCAAGCTCAATGCGGCCAAAGTCCGGGTCGACCAGCGCGGCGATGTCTGCATGCCGGTGCATGTCGATAAACCCGGGCGTCACCGCAAGGCCCGCAGCATCAACTCGTTCCGCGCCTTCCGCGGAAAGCCCCGGCGCAATCGCGGCGATGCGGTCGCCATCCAGCAGGATATCACTAGCATACGGCGCGCCGCCGGTACCGTCATAAATTGTCCCACCACAGATGAGTGTTTTCATGGGGACAGTATACACCATCAACCCCATAAAAAAAAGAGCGGATGAACCGCTCCCATTAAACCCTGCGCAACGTGACCAGCTTCCCCCGATCCCGAAGATGCGCGGCGATGCGATCAACAATCCGTTGCCTCGGTTTGATGCCCAGCTGGCGCAGCAGATGATCCCCCTGCTGCCCGGCGTTGTACCCACCGCCGACGTAAAGTGTGATCGCATCGGCCTTCAGCAGCATCTGGCAGAGCCTGAACACCACTGACTCGCTGGCCGTGTAATCGATATCCTCCTCCAGCAGGTTCATCACCTGGTTGAGCGTCACCGCGCCCTCGGTGATCAGGTCGATGCCTTCCATCCGGTACTCCGGCGGGCTATCCAGCGAAACGTCCATCGTGGTGATGGTCGCCTTTCGGCCCAGTTCCCGTGCGGCGATATCCGTCGTCGTCGATCCACAGATGATCTTCTTGCCCGTCGCCTCCATGAAAAGACGGATCGCCTTGGCATCATCGCCGCGGCTACCGGGCGGGCCAGTGAGCACCGACAGCTCCGAGGCAGGCCTGCACATCACCATCGCCAGCGACGTGTCATCCCAGTACGTCTTGCCGGAAAGCGTGTACGCGGTGTGCATCAGCCGGGACAGCAGGCCGTATGGATCTCCGCCATTCTTGAAGTACGCGTTGATCTCGCCGACGACACCCTCCGCCTCCCAGCCGGTGGCAAACCCGCCGCCCATGCCCGCATGCGTCACGCCGTCCGAGCAGAGCAGCAGCATGTCGCCCTCCTCCAGCGTGCCGGACGATTCGGCGATGATCTCATACTTCAGCGGGATGAACTGCTGTACGCATTCAGCCGCCATGCCCGCCGAAATCAGGATCGGGCCGGGGTTCTCATAAGCATAAGCAGTGAACTGGCCGCCCGGCAGAATGCGCAGCGCTACAAACGCCGCGAACGGAATCTCCTCCGTGCGCGCGCGGTTCATCGATTCGGCCACATGCTCGCACGCCGAGCGGAGCGAGCGGCCGCTCTCCAGCAGCGCCATCAGCCGGTTCCCGCAGGTAATCGCCGCGACATTGGCATACACGCCCGACCCGATGCCGTCGCAAAGCACCAGCACGGTCGCCTCGGGCGTGCGGCTCGCCAAGTAAAAATCGCCGCAAACAAGGTGCTTGCGCTTGCGCGCCTGCAAAACAACATCCTCAAAAAACTTCATGGCCGCGGGTCCTCCGCGAACATATCCATCAGCCGCTTGACCAAATCCTCGGTCTGCGCGGTGCTCTTGCCCAGGTAGTGCGCCATCTCCTGCGAGAAGCGAATCTGGTGCTCCAGCAGCTCGCGCGCGTGGCGGATCGATTGGTCTTTGATCAGATCAACCTGCTTTGTATCGAATGTCGAATGGGACACGTCCACATAGATGCCCGTCAATTCCTTTTCACCGGGCAGCGAGAAAATCAGCTCCTGATACTTCATGCCTTCGCGCGTGCGAATGGCTTCCTGCGTACCCTCCGCGCCGATCAGCAGTTTTTCAAACCCGGCCGGGTCCACAATTCGCGACACCGGGCGGCCGATCAGCGCGCTGGTGCAGCCGAACATCTTCTGAAACCTCGCGTTCATGTGCACGATGTTCAGGTCGGTATCGACGACGACGATGCCGTTCGGGCTCGTCTCAATGATATGATCGGCGCGGCGCTCGGCCTTTTTGCGCGTATAGGAGACGCACATGCCTGGCTCCGCGATGCCGCGCGCGACGGCGATCGCATTCTCGCGACAGTTCTTGTATCCGCACGCGCCGCAGTTGAGCTGGCTGCTCGCCTCGGCTTTGCCGGTGGATTCCAGAATCTGCTGGATGCGGGCCTCACTGACCACCGGGAGCAACGCAGCCACAGGCGCTGACACGTAAGCAGCTGTCATTTCGATCGGGTCGGACGCAATCGGCAGTATTTCCGCCTTCTCCGCATAGGCCGTCACCGCGCGCATGGCGGCGAAAATATCGCTCTCCTCCGGCATGCACGGGCCGCCAATGCAGCCGCCCCGGCAAAACAGTGGCTCTACGATATCGTAGCCCCATTGCGCAACGGGCGTTTGCAGCAGCTCAATCACATCCTGCGCGCCGCTGATGCGCAGCACAGCTGCGTCCCCCGCCTCGCTGGCAATCCCAGCGGTCTTCAGCAGGCCGCCTTCCAGCGGGAAAAGCCGCGCCTCGCGCACCTCGCCGAACGTCTCAAAACCCGATTCCGGGCACCTTGACAGCACGACGTCCTCCTCTTGCAGCCATTCATCCAGCTCGTCAAAAGTCAGCACAGCATCAATGGCATCCGGGTACAGCTGCGCTTCGCCCTTTTTCGCCGCGCAAGGCCCGATGAACACGACCTTCGCGTGCCTCCCCAGCCGCGCTTTGAGCATACGCCCGTGCGCGACCATCGGGGACACCACCGGCATCAGCAGCGGCGTCAGGTGCGGCGCGTACTTCTCCACATACGACACCACCGCCGGACAGCAGGTGGTGATGCTGGCCTGGTCGCGAAGCGCGGCGGACGCATCGGCAACGGCCTTCGCCCCCTCCGCCGTCTCGGACACCGAAGAAAACCCAAGCAGCCGCAACGCTGCCGGAAGCCTCCCCGCACGCCAGCCATCATAGACCGCCGCGAACGACGGTGCAACGCTGGCCACAACCGTTTCCCCTGCCTCCATCATCGCCTTCACGGCATCCAAACTCCGGTAAATCCCTTTAGCGCCCTGCGGGCATTCGCGCACGCAGGTGCCACACTCCACACACAGGCGGCTGTCCACGCGCGCCTGCCCGCCTTCCACGCGGATAGCATCCACCGGGCACACGCGCACGCACCGGTAGCAGTCCTGGCAGTTGGCGGAAACGGTGTAAATGATCTTACGCATGGCAGCCTCCTATTGTGTAAAAAAGGAACGGCCGCGGGGCGGTGGGCCCCAGGGCACCACCCCCCCAGGCCACAACCCCCGGTGTGAGGATGTGTCGAAGGCG
>JAVBQK010000104.1:0-25065 GCA_031549105.1 Eubacteriales bacterium | reverse complement strand
AGGGGGCCTGGGGGACAGCGTCCCCCAGCGTTTCCCCACCCCACCCCCCAAAGGAGCCGCTATGTTTGCCCACATCGAAGGGCGCGTGGAAGAAAAGCGCGCCGGAGAACTGGTGATTGACGCCGGGGGCGTCGGATTTTTGTTGCTTTGCTCGTCTTCAACGCTGGCGGCCGCGCCATCGGGTGGTGGGCGGATGCGGTGCTATACGCATTTTTCGGTGCGGGACGACGGGATGGACCTGTTTGGGTTTGCCACCCGGGAGGAGCGCGATATGTTCCGGCGGCTGACCGGGGTTAGCGGGATTGGGCCCCGCACTGCGCTGGGGATACTGTCCACGATGTCGGTGCGGGATCTGTCGCTGGCGCTGATCACCGGGGATGCGGCGGCCATTTCCCGTGCGCCGAATGTGGGCAAGAAAACCGCGCAGCGCCTGATTTTGGAGCTAAAGGACAAGGTGGAACAGGCCGATATGGACCTGGGCGAGGGGTTCGTGCCCGTTGCCGAGGTGACCGATGCGACGCAGGACGCTGTGCAGGCGCTGATGTCGCTGGGTTACTCCAGCGCCGAGGCCAACCGCGCGGTCGCCGCCGTGCGCGGCAAGGCGGATACGGCCGACGGGTTGATCCTGCTGGCGCTGAAAGGACTGGGAGGCTAACCGATGTCGATGGATGAGAACAGGGTGATTGCGCCGACGATGCGCGCAGAAGACGCGACGGAGCTATCGCTGCGTCCGCGCACACTGCGTGATTTCATTGGCCAAAGCGCGCTGAAGGATAACCTGCACGTCTACCTGGAAGCCGCGCTGACGCGCCGCGACCAGTTGGATCATCTGTTGCTATACGGCCCGCCGGGCCTGGGCAAAACGACGCTTGCGTCGATCATCGCGGCGGAGATGGGGCAGAAGATTCGCATCACGTCCGGCCCCGCGATTGAGCGCCCGGGCGATCTGGCCGCAATCCTCTCCAATCTGAACACCGGCGACGTGCTGTTCATCGACGAGATACACCGCCTATCCCACTCGGTGGAAGAGGTGCTGTACTCGGCGATGGAGGATTTCGCGCTGGATATCGTCATCGGCAAGGGGGTTAACGCCCGTTCGATTCGCGTGGACGTGCCGCGCTTCACGCTTGTGGGCGCGACGACGCGCGCGGGGCTTCTCACAGCGCCGCTGCGCGACCGGTTTGGTATCCTGTTCCGGCTGGAGCTATATACCACCGAGGAGCTGTCGCAGATCGTCTGCCAGTCGGCGAACATCTTGGGCGTCTCGGCGACCGCTGAAGGGCTTGCGGAGATCGCGCGCCGTTCGCGCGGTACGCCGCGCATTGCCAACCGGCTGCTGCGCCGGGTTCGCGACTTTGCGCAGGTGCGCTCCGATGGATGCATCACACTGGATGTGGCAAAAGAGAGCCTTGCGATGCTCGCCATCGACGACCTTGGGCTGGACCGCATCGACCGTGCCGTGCTGGAGACGATGATCAAAAAGTTCGGCGGCGGGCCGGTAGGGCTGGACACGCTGGCCGCGACGACGGGCGAGGACGCGACAACCATCGAGGATGTATACGAGCCGTTCCTGTTGCAGTTGGGCTTCATCATGCGCACGCCGCGCGGCCGCATCGCAACGCCGTCCGCCTATGAACACATGCACCTAAAGCCGCCGGCGCCAAGTGCACTAGGCGACCAAGTCCGTATGACGCTGGAAGAAGAATGAAAACAAGCGATTTTGATTATGTCTTGCCACCGGAGCTGATCGCCCAACACCCGATTGAGCCTCGTGACGCCAGCCGTTTGCTCGTCTGTGGGCGGTCCTCTGCCAAGCGCGAGCACCGTGTTTTTCGTGACGTGATTGACTATCTGCGTCCCGGCGACGCGCTGGTCATCAACCATACCAAGACTATTCCGGCCCGGCTGATCGGAAGGCGCATGCCGTCCGGCGGTGCGGTAGAGTTCCTGCTGCTACGCAGACGCGATGCACACACCTGGGAAGCGCTGGTGCGCCCGGGGAAGAAGCTGCAGCCCGGCGCGCGTTGTGAGTTCGGCGACGGCCCGCTGCGCGCGGCGGTATTGGAGCGCACATCCGCCGATGGTGGGCGTCTTGTGCGCTTTGCATATGAGGGCGTATTTGAGGAGCTGCTTGACCAGCTGGGCACCATGCCGCTGCCGCCGTACATTCACGAAAAGCTCGAAGACCCCACGCGCTACAACACCGTCTACGCAAAGCTCGACGGCTCGGCAGCAACCCCCACGGCGGGGCTGCACTTCACACCGGAGCTGCTCGCCCGCATTCTGGAGAAGGGCGTGGATATTGTACCCATCCTGCTGCACGTGGGCTTGGGCACCTTTCGCCCAGTCAAGGCGGACGACCTGACTGAGCATGTGATGCACTCGGAATACTATGAGGTGAGCCAGGACGCGGCAAACGAGTTGAACGCGGCGCGGGCGCGCGGCGGGCGCATCGTTTGCGTGGGCACCACATCCGTGCGCACTTTGGAGACAGTAACCGGCCCGGACGGCATTATCCAGCCCGGCGCGGGTTATACCAGCATTTTCATCACGCCAGGTGTCCATTTTCATGCCACGGACGCATTGATCACCAATTTCCACCTGCCACAAAGCACGTTGCTGATGCTGGTATCTGCGTTCATGGGGCGGGAAAATGCGCTGGCCGCCTATCAGGAGGCGGTACGGGAGCAGTACCGGTTTTTCAGTTTTGGGGATGCGATGCTCATTGTCGATGAATAGAGAAGAACGCAAGGGGGCGCTGCCCCCTTGGCCCCCCGGGAAGGGCTTTGCCCTTCCCAAACCCAACATTTCGCCTCACGGCGGGAGGCATTTGGGGAGCCATGCTTCATAACAAAAAATCCCGCCCGCAGGCGAGATTGGGAGTCCAGAGGGGCAATGCCCCTCTGGCAGGGGTCAAGGAGACAGCGTCCCCTTGCGCTTTTCCGTCCCCTTACATCCCGAACATCTTTTCTTTCAAATCAAGGTAATATAGATAGTTTTCCTCGCTGACCCCAACAGGACAGCGGTGGTCACAAAACGGTATGTACCCGCCCTTTGCCACCAGCGGCTCCAGTGTCTGCATATACGCCTTGATGGCGTCCTTGCCGGCAATCAGCTGCATCTTGTCAAACCCGCCCATAATCCGCAGCGCCCCGCCATACTCATCCAGCAGCTCACTTGGATGCGCACAGCTGTTCACCTCATAGGGGAAAAGGCAGTTGATGCCGCTATCCAGGAAGATCGGCAGCAGTGACCGCACATCGCCGTCGCAGTCAGTGTACCAGATGTCGATGCCGTGCGCTATCAGCTTCTTGTGAATGCGCTTATAGCGCGGAGCGATCACCTCGCGGAAGTAATCCGGGCTAAGGATCGGTCCCTTGTTGAAGCAGATGTCCTCCCAGCCGGTTGCGTAGTCAAAGTCCAGATGCGGCAACACGTGGTCCAGGAAGCGTTCAACCACCTGGCAGCATGTCTCGATCATGTCCTCGACCATCTCCGGATAGTCGTAAACCGCATAGCACAGTCCTTCAAAGGTGAGGATGTCTCGTATGCGCCCAATCATCGACCCACAGTCCACGCCGAGGGGATAGTCCCGCCCCGCCGGATGCGCCACCTTCAGCGCCGCAACATCCGGCAGTCGGGCGGGGTCGTCCACCTGGAAGCGCTCTTCCTTCACGCGCTTCCAGTCGTCCGGCGTTTCCAGAGAAGACCGCAGGTAATGCGGGATGGTACCATGCCCGTCACGCGGCACCTCGGCCAGCAGGCCGTCCCGATTGATGATGATGCGGCTGCTCTCCCGCTCCTCCACCACGCGCGTCTCAAACGGCGGGCACAGGAAATGCCGACCCGAAACAATGTGGGTCACGTCAAAGTTAAACAGCTCATCCGCCTGCGCGTTGTTCGTCACGCCGTTATCCGCGAACAAGCTCCACTGGGAGAACAATTCCTCCCAGTACCCAAACTCCATGTTAAAGCTGCGGTCCACCGACTGATAATGCATCTGCCTTTGAAACCGCTCGCGGTCGGTCATCGTACCACGCCACTTTGGGCGAATGGGGATGATCTTATCAGACATTTAGGCCGTCGCTTCCAGGCAGTACTGCAATGCCGCGTCCGCAGCCGAGGCCGCGTCCGGGGTGTAGCAGTCCGCGCCAATCGACTCGCAGTACTTCTGCGTGATGGGCGCGCCGCCGATCATGATCTTTACCTTGCCCTTTAGGCCGCTCGCCTCGGCCGCCTCGACCACGTCCTTCATATATCCCATCGTCGTCGTCAGCAGCGACGAACAGCAGATCAGCTGTGCATTATTCTCAATGGCTGCCTGAATGAACCGGTCAGCGGAGACATCCGTGCCCAGGTCGATGACCGTCAGGCCCTTGCCCTCCAGCATCATCTTGACCAGGTTTTTGCCGATATCATGCAGATCGCCTTGCACGGTGCCAATGATCGCAATGCCCTTGGCGGTGACGCCCTCGGCCATCAGGAAAGGCTTGAGCAGCTGGGACCCGACGTTCATCGCGCGCGCGGCAATCAGCACCTCGGGCACGAACACTTCGTTGTTCTTGAACTTTTCGCCCACCACGGACATGCCGCTGAGCAGGCCTTCTTCCAGGATGGTCAGGGGTGCGATGCCCTCGTCCAGCGCGCTCTGTACCAGCTCTTTGACGACCTTCGCCTTGCCCATCTGCAACTGCCTCGAAATCTCCTGCAAATCAGCCATGTTAATTCCTCCACTACATTATAGGTTGAAGTTTCGCGTTTCCCCGAGTATAATGCTTTTACAAGGCAACAGCTTGTAAAAATTTTTGATTCTTGGCATTAGTTTACGATTGCGGAGGCTGTATGCGGCGCGGTGTTGCGGAGCTGATCGATGTCTCGCAGCTCCAAGAAATCCTGGAAACGTTTTACCGGTGTCTTTCGCTTTCGGTGCAGTTCATTGACGACACCGGCGTAGCAGTGCTGTCCGCAGGTGAACCGGCGGGCTTCTGTCAGCTGCTCCGCAAGCGGGTATTTCCGCCGTCCACCTGCCAGCAAGCGCATCTGGATGCCGGGCAGCGGGCGCGCGCGCTGGGCGAGGCATATATCTTCGCCTGCCACGGGGGGCTTACACACATCGCATTCCCCTTGGCTGCCGGCAACGCGCTGCTGGGAACCATCCTGGTCGGCCCGTTTCTGATGGATCTGCCGGACTCCACACTTGTCTCCGCGCTGGCCGAGCGGCGTCCGCTGCCGTCCGCAACGCTGCTGGAGTTGTACGACGAGCTGTCCGCTCTGCCCGTCGTCCCACCGGAAAAGGTGCGGGATATCAGCCGGCTCCTGTACTTTCTGCTCGCCCCATTGGTACCGGAGCAGCGGCGGGAGCTCTCGCTCGCGCAGGAGAAGCTCTACCAGCAGGCGCGCATCAACGAGACGATTCAGATGTACAAGACACAGGGGACGCCGCAGTCCGACCCCTATCCCTACGAAAAAGAAAAAGAGCTGCTCACCAAGGTCAAGACGGGCGATGTGCAGGCCGCCAAGGGCGTGCTCAACGACCTGCTGGGCTATGTTTTCTTTTGCGAGGGCGGGCGCATGGAGACGATGAAAAACCGCTCGCTGGAGCTATGCACACTGCTATCCCGTACTGCCATTGAGGGCGGCGCGGTGACGGACAGCATCTTCCGGCTAAACAACCAATTCCTTGCCTCGCTCAAAGAGATCGATACGCTGGAAGCGCTGTGCCATGAGCTGCAGGAGATCGTCGAGGCGTTCGTCAGCGCCACGCTGTCGCTGGGTGACCGCCCAGAGCACGACGCCGTGCGCCGCGCGGTAACGTACATTGCCCGACATTACGCTGAACCGCTGACGCTGGAGGGCCTAGCCGCGCACGTGGGCCTGAGCCCCGCGTACTTCTCGCATCTGTTTAAGGCACATACCGGTTCCAGTTTCCGCGAGTATCTGGGCCAGGTCCGCGTGGAGGAAAGCAAGCGCCTGCTGACGATGACCAGCTACAGCCTGGTGGACATCGCGATGGCGATGGGTTTCAGCGATCAAAGTTACTTTTCCAAGGTGTTTAAGAAGTACACCGGCCTCTCTCCCAAGCAGTACCGTTAAATTTTACAAAAGATGCATGCCAAGCACAATTTTTTTCCCTGTCGGTTTTGCTATGATGGTTCCAACAAGCAAAACGTCAAGGGGGTAGTATTCGTGAAGAGAGATATGAAAGCATGGCTGAACGACATGATCGCCGCACCGAAGAAAAAAGCACTGCCGGTATTGTCCTTTCCGGCGGTGCAGCTGCTGGGTATCACGGTGAAGGACCTGATCAGCGACAGCGCGGTGCAGGCACGCGGCATGAAGGCGGTCGCTGACCGTGTCTCCTCTGCCGCGTCAGTGAGCCTGATGGACCTCTCTGTCGAGGCGGAGTGCTTCGGCTCCACCGTCCGCTTCTCGGATGACGAGGTACCTACCGTCATCGGCAGCATTATCGCAGACGAGGACGCCGCTGAAGCGCTGATCGTGCCGCCCATCGGTGCGGGGCGCAGCGGCATCTATGTGGAAGCCATCCGCCAGGCGTGCGAGATGATCACTGACCGCCCGGTGCTTGCCGGGGTCATCGGCCCGTACTCGCTGGCCGGACGGCTGATGGATGTGACTGAGATCATGTACGCCTGCTATGATGAACCTGAAATGGTGCACACCGTCCTCGCCAAAGCCACAGAGTTCATCATCCGCTACTGCGAAGCGTTCCGCGCCGCCGGGGCCAATGGCGTTGTCATGGCCGAACCGCTGGCCGGCCTGCTCACGCCCGCGCTGTCGGAGGAGTTCTCCTGCCGCTACGTGAAGCAGATCGTCGATGCGGTCCAAACCGACGACTTCATCGTCGTCTATCACAACTGCGGCAACGCCACCATCGCGATGATCGACGAAATCCTCTCCACCGGCGCATCGGCATACCATTTCGGCAACGCCATCTCCATCCCCGAGATGCTTACGCACATCCCCGCTGGTACCGTCTGCATGGGCAACATTGACCCTGCCGGCCAGTTCCGCAACGGCACGCCCGACTCCATCCGCGAGGCGACGACCGCGCTAATGGCCGCCTGCGCCCAATACCCCAACTTCGTCATCTCCTCCGGCTGCGACATCCCACCCGCCTCCAAATGGGAGAACATAGACGCGTTCTTCGAGGCAGTCAAGGCGTAACGAGAAGGAACGGGGAACGCTGGGGGACGCTGTCCCCCAGACCCCCTGCCAGGAGGCCTTGCCTCCTGGACCTCCGACATTTCGCCTGCGGGCGGGCTATGTTTTACTATTCAGAGAAACCCTCCCGCCGTGAGGCGAAACATTGGGTTTCCAAAGGGCCTTGCCCTTTGGCAGGGGGCTGGGGACAGCGTCCCCAGCGGTCCCCCGTTCCCCCATTCTCCTCTCCCCCGTCACAAATCTCATCATAACTTTAACACCATCTTAACATTGACCCCTTATACTGTTGGCAGTGCATCTCTGCGGGTGCTCCCGCAGTAAAGGAGGGTCTATGATCCGTATACTTGTTGTGGAAGATGATGTGCGGCTGAACCACATCGTCTGCGCCACGCTCGGCGGTCACGGCTATGAGGCCGTTGGCTGCCATACCGCCATTGAGGCGTTTGACAAGATGGCCGTGCAAATGGTGGACTTGATCATATCAGATATCATGATGCCGCAGATGGATGGATTTGAGTTTGCGTCGATGGTGCGCGGGCAGGATAAGTCCATTCCCATTTTGTTTATGACCGCCCGGGACGATCTGGCGGCCAAACAAAAGGGGTTCCGGATTGGCATTGATGATTATGTGGTCAAGCCTGTGGATATGGACGAGCTAGTGCTGCGCGTGGGCGCACTGCTTCGGCGGGCAAATATCGCCAATGAAAAAAAGCTGACCGTCGGCACGCTGACCATGGATGCGGATGAGCGAACCGCTACCCTCGGCGGCGAGGAAATCCCGCTGACCGTGCGTGAGTTTAACATACTTTTTAAGCTCCTCTCCTACCCCAAGCGCACCTTCACGCGCAACCAGCTGATGGACGAATTCTGGGGCATGGAGACTGGCTCCACACCGCGCACGGTGGATGTGTACATCACCAAGCTGCGGGATAAGTTTGCGGAGTGCGCGGATTTTGAGATTGTCACGGTGCACGGTCTGGGGTACAAGGCGGTGCTGAAAGCATGAAGCTGCCGCGGGATGAGCGAATTAACCTGCGCGGCACCTGGGTGCGGGATTTCATCGCGCTGTTTCTGATCATGATCGCCGTCAACGGCGGATACCTGCTTATTTTTATGACCATCTACGAAATAGAGCCGACCGTTGCAAACATGCTGCGCATCGAAACGGTATCGTACATGGTCTTTTTCTCCGTGGTCCTTAGCGCCATCACCACGGCGCTGCGGGTCTCCGTGCTCAACATGCCGACCCGGCGGCTGGGCGACGCGGCCAAACGCATTGCCCAGGGGGACTTTTCCGTCCGCATCCCGCCGATGCGAAAGGACGGCCGCAAGGACCATATGGAAGTGCTTTTCGAGGACTTCAACACCATGGCGGAGGAACTGAGCAGCATCGAGACAATGAAGAACGACTTTATCGCCAATGTATCGCACGAGATCAAGACGCCGATTGCCATCATCCAGAGCTATGCCACCGCGCTGCAGCAGGAAGGGCTGGATGCTGCGGAGCGCGGCGAATACACCAGAACGATTATCGATGCCTCGCAGAGGCTATCTGCACTGGTAACCAATATTCTCAGGCTAAACCGGCTGGAGAACCAGGAGATCATGCAGGCGTCCGCGCCATACGACCTGAGCGAGCAACTGCGCTGCTGTGCACTGGCGATGGAAGATCTATGGGAAAAGAAGGAGCTTTCCTTCACCGCAGACATTGAGGATGGCGTGATGGTCCGCTGCGACGAGAGCATGCTGGAGCTTGTCTGGAACAACCTTCTTTCCAACGCGATCAAGTTCACTGAGCTTGGCGGCGATATCGCGCTGACGCTTGCTACCGAAGGGGAGCATGCGGTAGTGTCCGTGATGGACACCGGCTGCGGCATGGACGATGCGACCGTGCGGCACGTCTTCGATAAGTTCTACCAGGGCGACACCTCGCGCGCGCAGGAAGGAAACGGCCTGGGTCTCTCGCTCGCTCGCAAGGTGGTCGACCTGCTCGGCGGGGAAATCCACGTGGAAAGCATCCCCAGCCGGGGCACGACGTTTATGGTAAAGATCAAGGTTGAAAGGGATACGAAGCATGCTTGACATTACGGCGGCGCTCGTACGGGAGCTGATCAACGAACAATTCCCCCAGTGGGCGGACCTGGACATCTATCCCGTCGCAAAGAGCGGCCATGACAACCGCACATTCCACTTGGGATCGGATATGACCGTGCGCCTGCCGAGCGGGCCTGCCTACGCCTCCGCAGTGGAAAAGGAAGCCCGCTGGCTGCCCGTCTTCCAGCCGAGGCTTTCACTGCCAATCCCCGTGCCGCTGGCGCTGGGCAGTCCTACGGAGCGCTACCCATTGCCCTGGTCAGTCAATCGCTGGATCGACGGAGAAACGCTGACACGGGAAAACGTGCGGGACATGGAGGCGCTGGCCAGGGACCTAGCAGGCTTTCTGCGGGAACTGGAAGCGATTGACGCTACAGGCGGCGTGCCCGCGGGGAAGCAGAACTTCCACCGGGGTGGTGATCTGAGCGTCTATGATGATGAGGCACGGACAACGATTGAGCGTGTTTCCGGGCTGTACGACCCCCACGCACTCACCGAAATGTGGGAGGCGGCGCTTTCGTCGCGCTATGATGGTCCGCCGCGCTGGGTGCACGGCGATGTCGCCACCGGCAACCTGTTGGTGCAGGATGGACGGCTGTGCGGCGTTATTGACTTTGGCACGATGGGGGTGGGCGATCCATCCTGCGATCTGGTGATGGCGTGGAACTTCTTTGACGCGAAAAGCCGCGCACTTTTCCTGTCGCTGATGGACCTTGGCGAGGACGCGACCCGGCGCGCGCGGGGCTGGGCGCTATGGAAGGCACTGATCACCTATGATTGGAACGAGAAGGGTTCCGAGCTTGCCACGTGGGGCAAGCTCGTGCTGAATACGCTCGTAAACGAGTAACCGTACCGCTGGGTGCTCAGTCCCCTGTGGAAATCCGCATTTCCTCCGCCATATCCGGCGTTAGCAGGCCCGCGTCGATTATCAGCAGCCGCTCGCCGGAATGCACGGTAAACGGCACGGTCATCGCCTGCGGCCCCGTTCCTGCTTGCAGCTTGCTGGATATCTGGTCCAGGCCCGTCACCATCTTTGTCAGCACATATAGGTCTCCAATGTCAACGGAAACCTGATACAGGCCCGGCAACACCGCGTCGAAGCGGTAGCGACCGTTGGCATCGGTCTGCGTCTCTGCGACTGCCTGGGGCCTAACGCCCCGTTCAATGCGCCAGAGCGTAACCGTAATGCCAGGGATGCCCGGCTCGCCGGTATCCTGCAACCCGTTGCCGTTCATATCCAGCCAAACAAGGTCTCCCACACGGGCGGCGCGTACCATCGCCGCATCGATGTCGGTCAGCGTATCCCCCATCGACAGCGGCAACGGCTCCTGCGGCGCGGCAAGTCCCAGCAAACACCCCTCAGGCGGCGTGATGCGCACCGTCTGCACCGTGGGCGGCAGTGCGCTGAAGTGATAGGCGCCGCTTGCATCCGTCTCTGTTTCTGCGACGAGGCGCCCCTGCCCATCCAGTGCTACCACTGAGACCCCAGCGAGGCCCGGCTCTCCATCGTCGCGCGCGCCATCGTTGTTCAGGTCCTCGTACACCGTACCCCGCACCGTCGCGCCGGTATACACAGGCAGCGCTACGGTAGCCGTTTCGCCCATGTCAAGCGTGATCAACTTTCCTGCGGCTTCATCCCACAGATAGACGCCATCCGGCAGCACAGCGCGCACGCTGTACACGCCCGGTGTCAGCCCATCAAACCGGAACTGTCCATCCTCGACTGTCTTTTGCTCCAGCGGCGTGCCATAACCTTCCCGCGCGAGCCATACCGTTACGCCGTTCAGCGGCTCTTCATCCTGTCCCCATACGCCGTCCGCATCGGCATCCAGCCATAGCGTACCTTCCAGGATCGCCTCGGGCAACAAGCGGATATCCTCGATCTGCTCGGTTTTGCGCTGAGGGACGACCACTTCCAGCGTATCCACGTCTTCCACTGCGCGCACCCGGCCCGCCGGCAACTCCGTCAGAACCTCCACGGTGCCCGGCATCAGGCCATCAAAATGATAGACGCCGCTCGCATCCGTCTGTGTTTCGCCTAGCGCTTCTCCGCTGCGCATCAATGTCACCGCAATGCCACCGATGCCCTTGCCCGTCTGCCCATCCAGTACACGCCCGCGCGCTGCGCCGAGATACACCGCGCCGGTATTCACATCCGTCCTCCGCTCACCCATCGCAAGCGAGAACGACAATGCACCGCCACTCACCACCCTGAGGCCGTCCGGCAGCGTAACCTCAACCGCATACTGTCCCGGTGGCAGTCCGCCGAATGCAAAGCTTCCCTGTCCATCCGTAACACCCTGCATGTATATCTCGCCGCCGTGCAGCAATGCCACCGGGATATTCGCGATCGGCAGACTGGACGGCGTGTACACCGCATCATTGCGCACATCCTGCCAGACGACGCCCGAAACATACGCCGCCTGATATCCGCCCGCATCCACCAGCAGCGTCTCCCCCATCGGCAGGTAGAGCGTGCCAGTCGCCGCGACAGTTCCTTTCGTCTCCGGCACGTCGCTGTTGTAGGACGGTGCGTCCGCGCGGTTTTGGGTGAACTGATAGCCCTCCGGCAGTTCAAACCGGATGGCGTACTGCCCGGCAGTCAGCCCGGCAAAGCGGTACGCGCCATCTGCGCCAGTCTGCACGGAAGCGACCGCCACGCCTGCACGATCCAGCAGCGTAACCTTCGCCGCGATGCCCGTCTCCTGCGCGCCGCGCAGCCCGTCATAATCGGCATCCGCAAAGACGATGCCGGAAATCTCGCCCAGACGCGTCAGCCCCGCTGCGTGCGCTGCGGTCTTATCCGCCTCCACACTGAAACGCTCGCTGGTGCCAGATGCGCTCTCCGCCACACCGGTGGTGAAACCCCAGCTTCCGCTTGGCATGCCGTACTGGAGCCTATATGCGCCCGGGCGGAGGCCATCGAAGTGCACCTCACCATCCGCGTCGGTCACCGTCTGCCCCACTGCACGTTCGCTGCTGCCGCTTACTTTGAGCAGCGTTACCGAAACGCCCGATAACCCCTGCTGGCTCCAATACGTGCCGCGCGCATCCTCATCCAACCATACGAATGCCTGCACAGCCCCCGTGCGCTGCGCGCCAAAGTCGACGGTTTGCTCGCTCCGCCAGCCGCGCTTGGTGATTTCCTGCGTCGCTATATGGTTATCCACCAGAGGTAATGTAAACAGGTACCCCTCCGGCAGCGTTGCGCGCAGCGTGTAATCCCCAGCGCGCAGGTCCGCCATTGTATACACGCCGTTTGCGTCCGTGCGCGCCTCGCGCAGCGTCCGCCCGCCCTGTAGCAACTCCACGAGCACGCCTTCCAGCGCCGTTTCGCTCGCATCGCGCGTTCCGGATGCGTTCACATCCAGATAGACCTGGCCGCGCACCACACCGGATACTGCCGCACCGCACAGCAGCCCCGTGGCCGACTCACCGGATGCCAGCACGAACGGCGCGCTGACGCCCTCTCGGCCTTCGACCCCAGTAATCAGCCGCTGTGCGCCTGCCGCCTCGCGAGAGAACATCATACCCTCCGGCAAGGAAACGCCGATCCGATAGGTTCCAGGCAGCAGCCCTTCAAACGCGAAGCGGCCATCGGAAGCCGTCTCAATCGTCTGGAGCGCGTCGTTCGCTTCCGATAGCAGCGTGACATGCGCGCCCGCAAACCCCGGTTCGTCCGGCGTATAGAGTCCGTCGTCGTTCGCATCCCGCCACACCCGGCCGGACAAGTTCACCGGCCTAACCACCGAAAACGCCACGGACGCACGCTCGCCCGACTGTGTCAGCGCAATCCCACCCGGGCCTTCCAGTACCAGCGCGCCCTGCGCAAGCGCAGGCTCAACTGTGTACGTTCCCGTAAGCAGGTCCCCGAAAAGGAAGTGCCCCTCCGCATCCGTCACCGCCGTCTGCCTTGTCGGGTGCAGCGTCACCGTTACGCCCGCCAGCGGCTTTCCTTCCTCGGTCATCGTGCCTTCAATGGAAGCCGGGCGCATCATGCGGATATCTTCCGCGGCCTCTTCCCCCGCCTCCAGTGTGAACGCGCGGGGCTGTGTGTCCAGCAGCAGATACCCGCTGGGCGCTTCAAAGGAGACCTCATACTCGCCTGGGAAAAGCTCCTCTATGCGGTAGCTGCCATCCGCGCCGGTGCGCGCGGTAATAATCTGCCCATCCCCCACCAGGGTCACCCCGGCCCCGGCAACTGGTACCGCATCCGGGTCCAGCGCCACGCCGGAAACCACTGCTGGCGCGTATAGTCGCACCAATGTTTCGCCGCTCTTATCCGCCTCCATGCGCATCAGCACACCCTCGCCGGGCACAGCCTCCAGCCGGTCGTCAGGCCGCAGCGCGCCGGTGAACGAGAATTCGCCTTCGCCGCGCAGCACCTGCACCGGCAAATCGGCTAGCGTCAGCGTCACAGATGCGTCCGTCAGGCCGTATACCTCCACTCGGCCCGATACCGTGCGCAGCGGCAGCACCACTGCGTCGGTTCCATCCATGCGCGCGCCATACCCTTGCGGCGCGTGCACAACTACCTGCGCGCCGCCTACCAGGCGCTCAAAGGCATACGCGCCGTAAGGGTCGGTCTTCACTTCGTCCAGGATTACACCGGACTGGCTTTCCACCGTGACAGAAAGGCCGGGCATCGGCTCCCCGCGTTCATCCCGCACATGGCCGGACATGGCGTATTGGAGCGATTCCGCAGGCGGTACAAAGGTTGCCGCGACCACCTCAAACGGCGCTTCCACGCACACCCCACACATCTCCTCCGGAGCGACGGCATAGCTGAACGTATAGGAGATTATGCCTGTCACGCGCAGGGTATCCGGCGCTTCCGCGCCATCAAGCCGGAAGCGTTGTGCGATCGTCAGTAAATCCCCGTCCATCCGCGCGCCAGTTAGTTCAATCGGGTTCAGCGTGAGTGCGACATCCTGTACGGGCAACGCCTCACCACCGAGGAACACCGGCGCAAGCGTTATCCGCGCATCCGCCTCATATAGGCTAGGCAGCGTCTGCGTCTCCATCGTAACCACCGGCGAGAGGAGCTCCGCCGGTACGGGCTCGCTCGCGATGCTCGCCTGCGCCACGGGCCGCCCTTCGTTCAGATACGGCGCGATAATCATCTCCGCCACCGCACCCGTGTACTGGTGTCCCTCGGCGGCGCGGGCCATGCGCAGCGTATACTGCCCGGCAGGCAACGGGTTTTGGGACGCGTATCGGCCATCCTCACCAGCCTCGAAGGATAATGCCAGCTCACCCTGCGCGTCCAGCACCTCAAAACGCCCACCCGCCACCGGTGCGCCGTCAGCAGCCGATATATGCACGAAATCAAAGAAGCCCATCTCGCTGCGCGCCAGCGTCTGGCACTCGGCGGTCATGCCCGGGTATACCAGCACCGTGTAGTCGGTATCCTGCGAGAACCCATCCGTGGAACTACCCTCGGGGCGTACGGTATACGCCACGCCATCCGCAGAGGCGGGTACGGCCAGCGGTTCCCCGGCCTGTAGCTCGCCAAGGTATTCGCCGGCCGCGGTATAGACCCTGAACGCGCGCGCCAACGGCGTCAGCAGCGTATCCCCATTGCGGTTCACGGCGATGCCGAGCGAACGCAGCGCAATCGCGCCGTCCCGGCTGTTTTGTATTTCGACTGTCAGCAGTTCGTGTTCGGATATGATAATGGCGGTTTCAGCCTGGGCCGTGTATCCCTCGCCGGGGTCCTGGTGCAGCGTATACGCGCCGGGTGCCACCCCGTATGCCAGCGCAATGCCCTGCTCGTCCGTGCGCAGGGTGTAGCGCTTGCCCGCCCCCTCCAGCGTCAGGGCAATACCCGCCATCGGCGTGCCATTGGTATCTGTCAACTGAACGCGCACGCCGGTCTCTCCAGCTTTGCGATTGACAAATGTGAGCGTCTCCGGCAGCCGGATCAGGCGATACTCCGCCGCCTCCTGGTCAACCAGGAAACCACCCGGGGCCGCATCCTGCCGGATGTACAGGTCCACGGACACAGGCAACACAGCCTGCGCGGGCTTCGTCCCCGGCGACAGCCGCAGAGGCTTGGATGGATCGCTGGGATCGGGAAAGGGCACAAAGCCATCCGGCCCTTTGGCGTAGATGCCGAATACCGCGCCGTCCAGCGCCGCAACCGGCACCACGGACAGGCTCTCAGCGTCCAGGGCCTCATACTGCACAGAAACAGAGAGGTTTGGCTCAGCGGCGTACGCCCCGGAATATACATAGGCCGTATCGCCAAAGACGACAGCCTCCGAATTGGCCGAAAAGACCGGCAGCAGAGCCAGCGCCAACAGGATAATAAACGCGCGCAGCCGCATGGAAACCTCCTGATACCCGTTCAGGATATCGTATCGCATGCAACTAAAAATGTCAATTCTACGTCTATATAGCGTGTCCCAGGCATTTTGTGCTATACTGGGCTATGACCATGCGCTACGAAGGAGGTATCATGAAAAAATTCTCGTTTTGGATCGCGCTGGCACTTTCTTTGATGCTACTCACCTCGCCCGTGCTGGCGGAGAGCATAACCGATCTGCTGACCGGCCTTGGCGCAACGGAGCAGAGCATTCAGACGCTGCAAGCGGTGCTTGCCGAAATAGGCGAAACCGTTACCGAAGACGAGCTTGGGGCGATGCTCGACCAGTTCTTGGGCGACGCATCCGGCGCGGCGGGCGGCAGTATGGAAGACGGCGTCTTCACGCACCCGCTGGGCTTCTCATTCCCCGTGCCAGAGGGCTGGAGCCAGTTGCCTGAGCAGCTGGGCATGGCGGCTCTTTTGACAGGGCCGCTTGACGCGCAGGGCTTCGCGCCGACGATCGGCGTTATCGTACTGGGCGAGGCGCGCACCGACTTTGACAATTTCGTCCAGGAGGATTTGGACGCGCTATTGTCGGAAACGCTGCCCAACTATTACTTTCTCGCGCTGGATAGCTTTACCTTTCTGGACGTACCCGCGCACGAGTTTGTGCTGATGCACGGTGAAGACGAGAACGCGCTGCTGATGCAGTACCAGCTGTTCTTTAATAAGGATGACCTCGCGTTCATCATCACCCTGACTACCTTGGCGGAGGAGGCTGCTCACGACGATGCCCTGGAAGCATATGACGCACTTTTGGCGGGTTTTGACGTGTTCGCGGGCGAGGGCAACGGCTAACCGCCTGACCGCACTGCTGATGGCGTTGCTGCTGTTTATGCCAATGGCTGCGGTGGCGGCGCCCTCTCCCGCAATCCCTACGGATGCGAACGCCGCCCGAGATGCGCTTGAGGCGTTTGCCCAAAGCGCTTCGGCGGAGGACACCGGCAAACAGGTGGGCCGTTGGTTTTTGCACCCGGCAGGGTTTGCGTTCCGCATTCCGGATGGCTTTGAGCCTGAACAGCAGCACGGGAGCACCACGGTGCTGCTCGTGGACCGGGATGGAAGCGGCGATAAGTTCCTCACATGCGTCTCCGTGGCGATGGGAAAGCCCGATAAGCGGCTGAAGACGATGAGCCAAAGGGATGCGGAGAACGCGTTTGATGCCCTGTTCCGGAATTTCGAGTTGGTTCGCTTTTCCCGGGAGACGATTTTCTCGGTCGGCGGCATCCGGGTGTCTTACCTTACCGATGATGGCATCGAGCTTTTTTTTGACCAGTGCATGTTCAACAAGGATGGCCACAGCTTTGTCATCACGCTGACGGTAGAGCGGAATCCACAGGTGCTCGCTGGCGCGTGGCGGGACTTTGAGTCGTTGCTTGATTCCTTCATCTTTCTATCCCCGCCGCCGCAAGTGAAAAAGTAAACCGGCCGCACGGGAATGTTTTGCATCCGTGGCACGTTATTACAAATAGGCTGTTTTCTTTTTCCATTTTTACATACGGAGGATGCTCTCTTGCGCCGTCGACTACTGTGTTTGTTCACCTTAGCGTTCATACTTCTATCGCCCCGCGCGATGGCCGACCTGCCCCAGATCCCCAGCCGCTACACATTCTCCATGGGCCATGAAAGGCTGCAGAGCGCCATCGATGGCGGCCGGGCCGTAAACTGGAGCTCCCGGATCGAGCCGACGGCGGTGCTGAGTGCCGATGGCGCAAGCCTGTCCATTCTGCAGACGCTGCTGGGGGCGATTGAGCTTTCCGGCACCCTGCAGTGCTTCAAGGATGGCGGCTGGTTTGAGGCAGCGCTGACTTCCGGCGGCCATGAGGTTGCGTCGCTGGGGCAGATCAAGCAGAATGGGCGCATCGGGCTGAACCTGGGCGGCGACTGGATCAGCGTGCCACAGGGCGAAGAGGCGCAGGCCGCCGCAATGCTAATGCTGGACGGCACCGGCGCGTCGCTGATGTCGCTGGATTACAGCGGGTTTAAGGGTGGCGGCGTGCCAGTCCTGTCGACGCTATGCCGCCTCGGCGAGGATCTATGGAGCCTTGCCTCCCCCTATTGCACGGATAACCTGCGCATGTCCGCACCATCCGGCTACACATCGCATGCCACCACCTACACCGTGGACACTGCCGCCTTCCGCAGCATTCTGCGCGAGTGGGCCGATGACCTGAACGCGGATGATTTCGAGTTGGGGCTTTCCGGCACCGACTTCACCTTTGGCATTGATGAGGGCATGTTTGATGCGCTGATCGCGAAGACCCGCGCCTTTGCGGAGACTGTCGAACTTTCAAAGCCCATCGTTATCAACATGGCCTTCGGCGAAGGCGATGTGCTGCGCAGCGCCAAGGGCAGCGGAACGCTGCAGGAAGGCAACAAAAAAACGAAAATATCGCTGAACTACACCTGCTCCCTGTCGAGCACCCGCATCACGCACAAGCTGGACATCGACTTTCAGCCGCAAAACGGCGATACGCTGTCACTGAACGCCACCTGGCTGACCAGCAGCAACAACAAAAAAAGCGGCGCGCAGGACCTCACGCTGAGCGCCAGCGGCAACTATGACGGCCAGCCCTACCGTATCAAAATCCAGAGCGAGATGGTCAACAAATATGCGCTCACAGACGATGGCTGGCTGAGCGAAGAAATCCGCGGCACGACCGCGCTGTCGATCAAGTACGCAAACAAGCTCATTCTCGACGCGAATGTCAAGCGCACCGGCATCACCCGCTCAGGCACAGGAAAAAGCGATATCACAACCAACGATCAATACGACATGACGCTCAAGAACGAAGAAGGCACGCTGTTCCAGGGCGTGGTATCTTTGGACCTCGCGGCACAGACCAGCGTGGATACACCGGACCTTGCGGCGGTACGTGTGGAGGATATGGACTTTGCAGCCATTGAGACGCTGCGCGCGTCCCTATCCGAGACGACAGCCCAGGCGAAGGAAAACCTGATTGAGGCGTTGCCGCCTGCCGCGATGGAAGCGCTGCTAGGCGCCTACTAATCCCCCCAAAGGAGACGCCCGATGACCAGAACGACCGCCCTGCTGCTATGCCTGCTCCTTTTTTTCTCCTCCGCCGCGCTGGGCGAGGAGGCGCCGCTGGGCCAGTTCGCCCGGCAGCACGAGGCACAGGCCCGGCTTACCGGACGGGAAGTCTTCACCGAGACCTCGCTTTCCTGGGGAAATTTGCCGTTGCTGGACGAGGCCACGAACAAAGCGCTTGCCAGCCTCCTCCGCGCTCTGCGGATCGAAACGCGCTCGCACGGAACCCAGTCCGCCGGGTACTTCGCGGCGGATGTTATCCTGCGGGATGTATCCGTGCTGGACATGGCCATGGAGATCCGAAATGGGCTGCACTACGAACAGAGCAACCTGCTCGGCGGGAACACCGCTGTGTTTTCTCAGGATGAACTGGCCGCGTTCACGCGGCTTTTACCCGGCCTCTCGGATAGCGCACTGCCGCTGAATCTAGACTGGCTATATGGGCTTGCCGCTGTGGATTTGCAGGGAGCCTTGCCGGCTAACGAGGTTCTGCGCCCGAAGGTATACCTGCCCGGCCTGTACGGTGCGCGTGCAGATGTCCGCCAAATCCCACTGGAAGGGGCAGCTGCCCCGATGGAATACCGCGAGGTCTACGGCCTGAGCGGCACGATTGTGTGCCTGCAGGCGGAGATCGCGCTGGCAGGCGGCGCGGCGTTGTTGGCCGAATGGCTGCCGGACGGCACGGGCACCGGCGGACTCTTTCTTTTTTATCAGGATGACAAAAACACGCTTACATTGCTGCATACCGCTGACCATGCTATTTCAAAAGCTAGCGGCGCACGCAGCCGCGCCGTAACAGAAATCACCCTTCAGGCCGCTGATTTTGCGGCGACGGCACTTGTCACACATGTCCAGGATGCCACGCGCACGGCCGACAAGGAGACGATCACATTCCGCACCGACATCACGCTGGAGAGTGCGGAGCTGCTTGGCGCGGATATGGCGCTCACGCTGTCCGCAGCCGGTACAGACACCGCATCGGGCGAGGGCGACCGCTACACGCGCAAATGCCACACCGTCTGGACGGTCAAAGGGCTGGTGTTTGGCGCCCAGCCCGTGCTGACGGTCGATTCGAAAATGAAGCTGCGCACCGCAGCGTCGCCGATCGTGCAGGCAGGTGCTATGGTGTACCCGGCGCGGCTGAGCGAGCCGGAGTTGAATCAGTGGACCAAGGACCTGCAGGGTCATCTCACGCAGGCATGGTACACCTGCCTGGGCCGCGTGCCCCCGGATGTGGCGACATACCTGTTGGAACGGTACGGGCATTAACTGCTCAGCGCAGCCCACTCATCATACAGCACCTCGATCTCCTCCCGCAGCTCCCGGATCACGCGGGCCGCCTCACGGGCGCGGTCCGGGTTTGCGTATACCTCGGGCGTGGCCAGCGCGGCATCTTGCGCGGCCAGCGCGGTTTCCTTGTCCTGTATCGCCCGCTCGATGGCCTCGACGCGCGCGCGCTGCGCCTTCTCGGCCTCGCGCGCCTGACGGTCCTTCTTTTTTTCCTTTTCCAGCGCGGTGCGGGTTTTGCCCCCATCCTCCTCCGTCTCGCCCAGCGACAATTGCCGCTTCTTTTCAACATAGTCGTCGTAGTTGCCCAGGTATAGCGAGATGCCGTCCGCCCGCATCTCAATCACCCGGTTTGCCAGCCGGTTGATGAAATACCGGTCATGCGAAACAGTGAGCAGCGTGCCGGGAAAGTCCTCAAGTGCCTGTTCCAACACCTCGCGGGAGTCCATGTCCAGGTGGTTGGTCGGCTCATCCAGCAGCAGGAAGTTGTTCTGCTCCAGCATCAGCCGCGTCAGTGCAACGCGCCCACGCTCCCCGCCGGAGAGGGTCTTAATCGGCTGGAACACGTCATCGCCGCTGAAGAGAAAACAGCCCAGGATCGTACGCAAGTCGCCCGGTTCCATACGCGGGAAATCGTCCCACAGATCGTCCAGCACCGTCTTTTCCGGGTGCAGGCGCTGTTGGTGCTGGTCGTAGTAACCGATGTCCACATTCGCCCCGTAGCGGATCGTGCCCTCGTCGGGTGTTTCCGCCTGGGTGATCACCTTCAGCAGCGTGGATTTGCCCACGCCGTTGGGGCCGATCAGCGCCACGCGGTCGCCTGCCCGCAGGTGCAGGCTAAGCGTCTCAAACAGCGTGCGCCCGTCAAAGCCCTTTTTCAGGTCCTTGACGATGAGCACGTCTTCCCCGGTGCGACGTCTGGCGGTGAAGGAAAAGCGCACCTGCCGCTCATCCTGCGGCTTATCCAGCAGCTCAATCTTGTCCAGCACCTTCTCGCGGGACTCGGCGCGCTTGATGGACTTCTCTCGGTTGAACGAGCGCAGTGTCGCGATGATTTCCTTTTGCCGCGCCACTTCCTTCTGCTGCATATCGTATGCGCGCTGACGCGCCTCAAACCGCTCCGCCCGCTGCGCCTGGTAGCGGGTGTAGTTGCCTTCATATTGCTCTGTTCTGCCGAACAGCAGCTCCACGATGTCCGTGCACGCGGCGTCCAGCAGGTAGCGATCGTGCGATACGAGCAGCACCGCGCCCCGATAGGCCTGCAAATACTGCTCCAGCCATGCGAGCGCCTCCAGGTCGAGGTGGTTGGTCGGCTCATCCAGCAGCAACAGGTCAGGTTTTTGCAACAGCAAACGTGCCAGACACAGGCGTGTACGCTCCCCACCGGAAAGCAACTCGACCCGCTGACCCCACTGGGCGCGCGTGAACCCCAGGCCCGCCAGTACGCCCTGGATCGCGCTGCGCCAGGCGTAACCATCGGCCTCCTCGAACGCGTCGGTCAAAGTCGCATACTGCTGCGAAAGGCGCGCGAACGCCGCCTCGTCCTCGTGGCGCTCGGCCATCTCCATTTCCAGCGCGCGCAGCCTGGCTTCCATCTCATGCACCGGCTCAAACACCCGCTCCAACTCTTCCCAGACAGTCAAACCATCGGTGACCATGCCCTGCTGCGCAAGGTAGCCGATCTGCGTGCCACGCACCATGGTAATTGCGCCGCTGTCGGGCGTATCCAGTCCCGCAATAATCTTCAGCAACGTGGATTTTCCGCTGCCATTGGCGCCCACCAGGCCCATGCGCCGCCCGCTCTGCAGCGTCAGCGACGCCCCCGTGAGCACCTCGCTCACGCCAAACGATTTGGTGATGTTCTGTACGGATAAAATGATCATAGCAAGGTCATTATACCATGCCGGCGCGCGGCTGAAAAGCGTTGCAAAACGCAATGGACGTGCTATACTCATGGCGATACTGAAAAGAACGGAGATAATTGTCATGGACATGGAGGTAGATCACAAAAAACTGGCCGCCACATATTTCAACGGAACCTGGGATTTGATCGACAAAAAGGAATGGACCGCGGATGAGAAGTTTCAGATGATCGAGATGGCGCACGCATCGCGCTTTCATTGGAGCTTTGTGGGGACGGAAAAGAACTTCGCGCGCGGCGACTGGCAGATTTCGCGTGTCTACGCGCTGCTGGGGCTGGGCGAGTCCGCGATGCTGCACGCCGAGCGCTGCCTGCATCTCACCAAGATCGCGATGCCTGGCCCGCTGGACATGGCGTTTGCGCATGAGGCGATCGCGCGGGCAGCGTTGCTGCTGGGTGACACTACGCGCGCGGCGGAGATGAAAGCGCTCGCCGTCGCGTCGGCTGAAACCATCGACGAAGAAGGCGAGCGCAAGTACGTACTTTCCGAGATTGATACGATCGTTATTTGACGACGAACTTTTTCATTCCGTGCAACTTTTTCAGCTCCTCCACCGGCACAGGAAGCGCACAGCTTTCAAGCCCCTGGCGGAGCTGCTCCATTGTCTCGAACGATGCGATCGGCGTCGCCGCGAAGGGATTGTGCATCAGCGCGGCCAGGCATAGCGATGCGATCGACACGCCGTACTCCTCGCTCAGGCGGCACAGTTCCTGGTAAATGCGGGGGCTTTCACCCTGCCCATAGAGTCGCTCCAGGTTCTCCGGCAACGCCTCTCCCGCCTGTTTGCGCGAGAAATACGCCTTGGAAAGCGACATATACGCCATCGCCGCCAGACCTGTCTCCGTGTGGTAGGCATAAGTTTCCGCGTCCATCGGCACAAAGTCGGCCGACGAACGATTGGCATAGCTGATGTCCGCAAGGCTCCACATCAGTTGGTTGCAGGTAAACCCCGAAAAGCCGCGCGCGGCCGCGTAGGCCTGCGCTTCCTTTATCCGATCCAGCGTCCAGTTTGAGCAGCCATAGGCGCGAATTTCGCCCGCAGAGACATGCGCCTCCAGCGCATCCACCAGCTCGCCCACCGGCACGGCGGGATCATCGCGGTGCAGCAGGTACAGGTCCATCACGGAGGTGCCCAGGCAGTCCAGGCTCTCGCGCACGTCTTCCGCGATGCACGCGGGCGTCACGCGCGGCACGCCCATCGTCTCCAGCCTCGGGTGCGCGCCCTTTGTGGCGATGACCGTCTGATCCCGCATGCCCGTCTTTCTCATCCACGCGCCGATCACCCGCTCACTCGCGCCGCGCGGGCCGGGGTCCCAGTCGCCGTACACATGCGCGGTATCAACGAAGTTACCGCCCGCCGCCGCCAGCGCGTCCATCTGCGCGAATGCGTCCGCCTCACCTGTCGATGTGCCAAAGTTCACCGTGCCAAGGCACAAAGGCGCTACGCGCAGCCCTGTCGCGCCCAGTTCGATATAGTCCATCTCTGTCCTCCCATTACTTTGCCTGCCCCAGAACCTTCTCGCGGTAGATGGGCAGGTACACTTCGCCGTCACGGAGCACGCAGCCAGTGACCGTGTGGCCCTTCTGGATTAGGTCGTAGCACTTGTCGCAGGTCATGCAGCAGCGCTTCCGCTCCAGCCCACCCTTTGACAGGATGTCGCGCGCAAAGTCCGGATAGGCCATTGCCTGCCGACCAAACCCCGCGATGTCGAACCAACCCTCGTCCATGCAGCCCGCAGCGATATGCCCGCCGAACTGCTCAAACCACGTCAGCCCCGTCGCCACGAACACACCGCCCGGCACCTGCCGCTTGATATCGCGCGTCGCCGCAAGCAGCGCAGCCGTGCCTGCATACGGCTCTATAATGGATTCTTCGTCATACTCCGCCAAACATCCTGCTCCGGTGGGCTGGTATCTGGGCATCATTGTCGAAAGATTGATCAGGCGCACGCCGCGCTCCACGAGCATACGGCACAGTTGGATGGGTTCCGTCAGGTCCGGCGCCATCACGCCGTCTTCCTTGACCATGCCCCAGCCGTACGGGTAAGGGATGCAGTCATACGCGTTGAGCCGCACGCAGATGTCAATCGCGTCACCGACCCGCGCACGGATGCCGTCGATGATCTCAAACACCGCGCGTGTGCGGTTCTCGAAGCTGCCGCCGTACTTGCCGGACCGCGTGAAGCTGGCCAGCAGTTCGCGCAGAATGTACTCATGGCACACCTTGATGTCGACCGAATCGAACCCCGCTTCGGCGGCCAGCTCCGCCCCATCAATGAACTGCGCAATCAGCTCCTCTATCCGCTCATCGCTGGCGATGCTCAGCTCGCCCGCACGGCCATCGATGGCATTGTGTGAGTCCAGGTACGGGTTGCGCACCGTCGCCAGCGGCGTGGGATTCCAGTTTTCATCCACGCTGCGGCGGCCCGAGTGCGTCAGCTGCAGCACGTTGTAGGGCGTGAATTCCGCGCCCATCGTCTCCTTGGCGGCAGCATTGGATTCCTGCACCAGCCGGCGGATCTCGCCCACCGTATCAGGCTTGATGACCATCTGCAAGGGGTTGCAGCGCCCGTCATCGGCGATGGCGATCGACTCATACCAGATCAGCCCCGATCCGCCCGCCGCATACCGGCGGTACCGCCGGAACACCAGGTCCGACGGCGCGCCGTTTGGCAGCCCGTCAAACCCCTCGCACGGGTGGATGGCGATGGCGTTGGGGATTACGCGGTTGCCCAGCTGCACGGGCTTCGCCAGCCGAAACGCATTGTCCGCGCACGGCAGATCCAGCCCGGCGGCCTTCAGCGCCCTGCGCATATCCTCCGGCGTCTTGAGCCGGGCAAATGGAATGTCCTTGCGTACTTTCTTCATCGTATCAATCCCTCACTCGCCCATCAGTTCCCGCATATAGCGCATCCCCTCAGCGACCGCCGGTTCCGGGTCCTGGCAGTAGGGGTACAGTTCCAGCACCATCGACCCCTGGTACCCAACGCGATCCAGCGCGCGCAATGCCCCCGCGAAATCCACATCGCCATGCCCGGGAATCAAGTGGTAATGCTTGCGCCTGCGAATGTCCGCCAGATGCACCTGCCGAATCCTGTCGCCGAACTGATCCGCGACGCGCTCAAAATCCAGCCCGTCCAGGTGGATATGCCCCATATCCATGC
>JAVBQK010000173.1:0-24575 GCA_031549105.1 Eubacteriales bacterium | reverse complement strand
GGGGAACGCCAGGGGGACTTTGTCCCCCTGGACCCCCTACCAAAGGGCCTTGCCCTTTGGAAACCCAACATTTCGCCTCACGGCGGGAGGGGAATGCTAATGCTTAACCCTGCCCGCAGGCGACATGTCGGAGGTCCAGGAGGCTCGCCTCCTGGCAGGGGTCTGGGGACAGCGTCCCCAGCGTTCCCTTCCACTAGTACCCAACCCATCCATCAAGGGGGTGTACCCATGGAATCTAGGGCCTATGGACTTTTCCGGGATGTGCCTGCTGAACAGTGGAATGACTGGAAGTGGCAGGTCAGGAACCGGGTGGAGACGCTGGACGACCTGAAGAAGTACGTGCAGCTCTCGAAAGAAGAAGAAGTCGGCGTAGAGCAGTGCCTGGGGCGCTTGCGCATGGCCGTTACGCCGTATTATTTGTCGCTGATTAACCCGGATGATCCGCATGACCCTGTGCGCAAGCAGGCTGTGCCCACCGCGGCGGAGCTGTACGACGCGCCGGAGGATGATGCTGACCCGTTGCACGAGGATACTGATTCGCCGGTTAAAGGGCTGACGCACCGGTATCCGGATCGCGTGCTGCTGCTGATTACCGACCAGTGCTCGATGTACTGCCGCCACTGCACGCGCCGCCGGTTTGCCGGGCAGACCGATGCCGCCGTGGCGATGCCGCAGGTAGAGGCGTGCATCGATTACGTCGCTGAACACCCGGAGGTGCGTGACGTGCTGCTCTCCGGCGGCGACGCGCTGATGCTCTCCGATGAGAAGCTGGAGCGGATCATCTCGCGCCTGCGCGCCATTCCGCATGTGGAGATCATCCGCATCGGTTCGCGCGTGCCGGTGGTGATGCCCCAGCGCATTACGCAGGGACTGTGCGATATGCTAAAGAAGTACCACCCGATCTGGCTGAACACGCACTTCAACCACCCCAGCGAGATTACTGCCGAGTCGGCGCGCGCCTGCCAGATGCTGGCCGATGTGGGCATCCCGCTGGGCAACCAGAGCGTGCTGCTGGCCGGGGTCAACGACTGCGTGCATGTGATGAAAAAGCTGGTGCACGAGCTGGTGAAAATCCGCGTCCGGCCGTACTACATCTACCAGTGCGACCTCTCGCGCGGGCTGACGCATTTCCGCACGCCAGTCTCCAAGGGCATCGAGATCATCGAGGCGCTACGGGGCCATACGTCAGGATTCGCGGTGCCGACATTCGTGGTGGATGCGCCGGGCGGCGGCGGCAAGACGCCGGTCATGCCCAGCTATATTATCTCCCAAAGCCCGCGCAAGGTGATCCTGCGCAACTTTGAGGGCGTGATCACCACCTACACCGAACCCGATCACTACGAAGAAACCTGCCAGTGCGAAGTCTGCCGTGGGGAGCAAACAGCAAAGCTTGTCGGCGTAGCGGGCCTGGAGCAAGGGCAGCAACTCTCCCTAAAACCCGAAGGCCTCGAACGCGAAAAACGCGGCCACCACGCATAAAAGCCAATAAGTAATCTCACCCACCTCCGCCCGAAGGGCGGACGCTGGGATTCCAAAGGGGGAAGCCCCCTTTGGCCAGGGGTCCAGGGGGCGGGTAGCCCCCTGGCGTTCCCCCGTCTCTTTTTCAAAGGAGGTCTTCTATGAAGAGTAAACTACACTTGAACCCCGACCTCGTCGCCCGCGCTCGCGCGTCGGCGGCGCGGGTGGCTGAGGACACGCAGGCGTTCATCGACCTGCACACGACGGTCACTGTGGAGCGCGCGGTGTGCCGGCTGCTGGGCATCAACGACGTGGACGGCGGCGATGTGCCGCTGCCCAATGTGGTGGTGGATCACCTGGTTGCGCGCGGCATTTTAGAAAACGGCGCGGCGTACGCGATTGGCTGCGCAATGCTGGAGACAGGCCTGACGGCACAGGGCGTTGCGGAGGCGGTATCCAGCGGCGAGCTGGATCTCGCAGAGATGCCGGGGCGGCCGCATGCGGAGGTCCGCGCGGCGGTGATGCCCGTCGCGGAGCGCGCGGCGGCGCACATCAGGGGCAATGTGGCCAAGCGAAATGAGTACCTTGCGCAGTTCGGCGACAAGGAAGGGCCGTATATTTATGTCATCGTCGCCACGGGCAATATATATGAAGATATCACGCAGGCAGTGGCGGCGGCGAAGCAGGGCGCGGACGTGATTGCCGTCATCCGCACGACCGGCCAGAGCCTGCTGGACTACGTGCCCTACGGCGCGACGACCGAGGGCTTCGGCGGCACGTACGCCACGCAGGAGAACTTCCGGCTGATGCGCGCCGCGCTGGATGAAGTCGGTGAGGCTGAAAAGCGGTACATTCGCCTGTGTAACTACTGCTCGGGCCTGTGCATGCCGGAAATCGCAGCGATGGGCGCGTTGGAGCGTCTGGACGTGATGCTCAACGACGCGCTGTACGGCATCCTGTTCCGCGACATCAACATGCAGCGTACACTGGTCGACCAATACTTCTCGCGCGCGATCAATGCGTACGCGGGCATCATCATCAACACCGGCGAGGACAACTACCTCACCACCGCCGACGCGGTGGAGGAGGCGCATACGGTGCTGGCCTCGCAGTTCCTCAACGAGCAGTTCGCGCTCAAGGCCGGGCTGCCGCCCGCGCAGATGGGCCTGGGCCACGCGTTTGAGATTTCGCCGGATGTGGAGAACGGCTTCCTGTTCGAGCTGGCGCAAGCGCAGATGGCGCGGGAAATATTCCCCGACGCGCCGCTGAAGTACATGCCGCCCACCAAGTTCATGACCGGCAATATCTTCCGCGGGCACGTGCAGGATGCGCTGTTTAACATGGTCACCGCGATCACCGGGCAGAAAATCCACCTGCTGGGCATGCTGACCGAGGCGATCCACACGCCGTTCATGTCCGACCGTGCGCTCGCGATCGAGAACGCGCGCTACATCTTCAGCACGATGAAGGACCTGGGCGACGAGATCGAGTTCCGGCAGGACGGCATGATGGCGGCCCGCGCGGCGGAGGTGCTGCAAAAGGCGGCGGACCTGCTGGCGGAGATTGAGGAGCTCAAGCTGTTTGCGACGCTGGAGAAGGGCATCTTCGCCGATATCAAGCGGCGGCGCGACGGCGGAAAAGGCCTTAGTGGCGTTGTCATGAAGGGCGCGGCGTACTTCAACCCGTTCCTGGAACTGTTCGTAGGAGGTGAGGATGCGTGAGCTCCGGCCTGTACAATACGCATAAGCAGGATTTTGACAAGAACCTGGACCTGACGCGCCTGCGCGCCTACGGCGATACGATGAACGACGGCAAGGTGCAGATGAGCTTCACCCTGCCGGTCAAAAACGACGAGCGCGGCGTGGAGGCCGCACGCGAGCTGGCCAAGAAGATGGGCCTCATCGAGCCGAACGTCGCGCACGCGCAGACGCTTGACGCGACCTTTACCTACTATATAGTATACGGTTCCTGCGCGCACTCGGTGGACTACACGGCCATCCAGGTGCAGGCGGTTGAGCAGGAAGTGATGGGCATGGACCAGTGCGACGACTTCATCCGCGAGCATTTCGGCCGCAAGATTGTCGTCGTGGGCGCATGCACCGGCACGGACGCGCACACCGTAGGCATTGACGCGATCATGAACCGCAAGGGTTTCGCGGGCCATTACGGCCTGGAGCGCTACGAAATGATCGACGCCCACAACCTCGGTGCGCAAGTCCCCAACGAGCTCTTCGTGCAAAAAGCCATCGAGCTGAACGCCGACATCCTCCTCATCTCCCAGACCGTCACCCAGCGCGACGTGCACATCCAGAACATGACCGAGCTGATCGAGCTCCTCGAAGCCGAGGGCGTCCGAAGCCGTTTCGTCGTGATCTGCGGTGGCGCGCGCATCACGCACGAGCTAGCCAAGGAGCTGGGCTACGACGCGGGTTTCGGCCCAGGCAAGTACGCGGACGACGTGGCGACGTACGCGGTGGAAGAGTTGGCGCGGAGGAAGGAACGATA
This sequence comes from Eubacteriales bacterium, assembly GCA_031549105.1. Lineage (GTDB taxonomy): Bacteria > Bacillota > Clostridia > Christensenellales > Aristaeellaceae > Avichristensenella. Next base: position 20,612 of record JAVBQK010000173.1, on the reverse strand, counting down.
GGGACGGGGGAACGCTAGGGGACGTTGTCCCCTAGAACCCCTACCAGAGGACTTCGCCCTCTGGACACCCAACTTCGCCTGCGGGCGAGGGAGGGCATTCAACTAAACATAAGATATCAGTCACCCTTGCCCGCAGGCAAACATGGGTTTCGAAAGGGCAACGCCCTTCGCGGAGGTCCAGGAGGCAGAGCCTCCTGGCGTCTCCCATCCCCACAGGAGGTGCTCATGAACTACATTACCATTACCCATAGGGGCTTTGTCGCCCTGGTGACCATCAGCCGCCCGGAGGCGCTTAATGCGCTCAATAGTGCGATGCTTAAGGAACTGAAAGAAGCATTTAGGGAACTTGCGTGCGATAGCGATGTTCGCGCTGTCGTGCTGACGGGCGAGGGAAAGGCTTTCGTTGCCGGGGCGGATATCGGCGAGATGAAGGATTTTGCGCCCGAGGATGCGCTGGCGTACAGCGCGCACGGCGCGAAGGCGTTTGCGGCGGTGGAGAACTTGCCTCAACCGGTTATTGCCGCGGTGAACGGGTACGCGCTGGGCGGCGGGTGCGAGCTGGCGCTGGCGTGCGATATTCGCTTGGCGTCGGAAAAGGCGCGGTTTGGCCAGCCCGAGGTGGGACTTGGCATCACACCCGGGTTTGGCGGCACGCAGCGGCTGCCCCGCGCGGTCGGTGCGCAGATCGCTATGCGCATGATTCTCACGGGGAGGCCCATTGACGCGGCGGAAGCGCTGCGCGTGGGGCTGGTTAGCGGGGTGTATGCGCCGGAATTGCTTCTGGAGGAAGCTATGCGGCTCGCGGAGAGCATTGCGGCGAATGCACCGGTGGCGGTGCGCGGCGCGAAGGCGGCGATCTGGCGCGGACTGGATTTGCAGCTCGTGGACGGCATCCGCACAGAGGCCGACCTGTTCGCCGATTGTTTCCATACCGAGGACCAGAAGGACGCCATGGCGGCGTTCGTAGAGAAGCGCAAACTGGATGGATTCAAAGGAAAATAACCGGGAGGTATGCCTATGCAGAATGTATTCATCGTTGGCGCGGGCACGATGGGCCTGGATATCGCCCAGGTGTTCGCCGCAGCAGGGAAGGACGTAACAGTCCGCGATATTTCAGACGCTATTATCGAAAAGGCAGCGGCGGGCCTTGCAAAAGGCCTTCAGCGCCGCGTGGACAAGGGGAAGCTGACTGCCGAGGCGATGGCGGAGCTGCTGGCGCGCGTGTCGTTCACCACGGACCTGGGCGCGGCGGCCGGGGCCGACCTGGTCGTCGAAGCCATCGTGGAGAATGTCGAAATCAAGAAAAAGGTATTTGCGGAGCTGGACGCCATTTGCGCGCCGGGCTGCATCCTCGCCACCAACACGTCATCCATCTCCATCACGGAGATTGCATCCGCTACCGCGCGGCCCGATCGCTTCATCGGCATGCACTTCTTCAACCCCGCCACGATTATGAAGCTGGTGGAGATCATCCGGGGTGTAGGCACGTCGCAGGAGACGTATGGCGCGATTCACGCGCTATGCGTGGAGATCGGCAAGGAGCCGGTCGAGGTCAGCGAGGCGCCGGGTTTCGTCGTCAACCGGCTGCTCATTCCGATGATCAACGAGGCGTGCTGCATCGTGGAGAGCGGCGTGGCGTCGCCGGGGGCGATCGACACCGCGATGAAGCTGGGTGCGAACCACCCGATGGGTCCGCTCGCACTGGGCGACCTGATCGGCCTGGATGTGTGCCTCGCGATCATGGACAGCCTCTACGCCGAGACGCACGATTCCAAGTACCGCGCCTGCGGCCTGCTGCGCAAGATGGTGCGCGGAAAGCTCCTTGGCCGCAAGACCGGAAAGGGTTTCTATGCCTACTGAGCATTTCGATTTTGATACAAGGCCCGACCGGAGCGGTGTCGGCTGCGCCAAATGGAACAGGCGCACCGACGCCGAGAAGGCGGCAAACATCGTCCCCATGTCCATCGCGGACATGGAGTTCCGCTGCCCGCCGTGCGTGACCCAGGCGATGGAGCGCGCGACGCGGCACGGCTACTACGGCTACACCGACGCCGATGCGCCGTATTATGAGGCAGTGCGCGGCTGGCTGGCCCGCCGTCATGGCTGGGATGTTCTGCCCGAATGGATCGTGCCGCAGGGCGGCGTCGTGCCAGCGCTGTCAGTGGCTGTGCGCACGTTTACCGATCCAGGCGACCGCGTGATCATCCAGTCGCCGGGGTATACCCCCTTCCGCATGGCGGTGCTGGAGAACGGGCGCGAGGTGGTGTTCAACCCCCTGGCATTGGGCAGCGATGGCTTCTACCGCATGGACCTTGTTGACCTGCGCGAGAAGGCCAAAGATCCCCGCACGAAAATGCTGATGCTCTGCAGCCCGCACAACCCGGTTGGCCGTGTCTGGACGGAGGAAGAGCTGCGCGACGTTGCGGCCATTTGCCGCGAAAACGATTTGCTTATCGTTTCCGACGAAATCCATTTCGATTTGGCGCTGTATGGCAAGCACTCGGTGCTGTGCAAGGCCGCGCCGGATATCGCGGACAGCTGCCTGATCCTCACCTCGCCCAGCAAGACGTTCAACTTGGCCGGGCTGCAGGTCGCCAACACCATTATCCCCAATGAAACACTGCGCCAGCGTTTCAAGGCCCGCATGTTTGCCGATGGCTACAGCAATAATTCTTTTTTTGGCTATCACGCCGCCATCGCCGCATATAATGAAGGCGACGCATGGCTGGATGCGCTGCTGCAATATGTTCGCGAAAATTTTATTTTTTTCGAGCATTGGCTGGAGCAAAACATGCCGATGCTGCGTTTGATGCCTGTCGAGGGAACATACTTGGCATGGGTTGATTTTCGCGCGATCGGCATGACGGACGCGGAACTGGAGCGGTTCGTCAGGGGAGAGGCGATGCTCTTCCTGGATGAGGGCACGATGTTCGGCGATGGGGGAGAGGGGTTCATGCGCTTTAACCTGGCGCTGCCGCAGGGTGTGCTGCACGAAGCGCTGGATCGGCTGCTTATTGCGGCAAAAAACAAAAAAATCGTATGAACGAACGGTAAAAATGTCGCATAAACATCTCTTTCCATTGAAACCGAAGCAGTGCGGTGGTATACTGGCTGCGATGCGAATTCCGCCTGGGAGGTGGCCGTATGGATGACGTTATGCTTGGGGACATTGTGCAGATGCGCAAAGCCCATCCATGCGGCGCCAATGAGTGGACGGTGATACGCACCGGCGCGGATATCAAGATCCGCTGCAAGGGTTGTTCCCGCATTGTGATGATGGACCGGGAAACGTTTTTCAAGCGCCGCAAGCGCCTGATCACTAGGCCGGGTATGGGAACCGATGGGAAAGGAGATACGGCAGAGCATGACTGACTTTCAGCAACCGACGGGGGATTCCGCGCCGCAGGCCGAGCCGAAGGAAAGCGAGAAAAAAAAATCTGTGGGGCGCGAAATATTTGAGTGGGTGATGGTAGTTATCGTGGCTGTGGCCGCGGCGCTGCTGATCCGTACGTTCATCTTTGAGCCGGTGCGCGTGGACGGCAACTCGATGCAGAGCACGCTGCACGACAATGAGTACATGATCGTCACCAAATATCAATACCTTTTTTCGGACCCCGAGCGGTTTGATGTCGTAATCTGTCGCTATCCCGGCCGTGGCAATACGAATTTCGTCAAGCGCGTCGTCGGAATCCCCGGCGATACGATTGAGGTTCGCAATCAGATGCTTTATGTCAATGGCGAGGCGATCGAAGAAGACTATATCGACCACAAGCCGGACTACAACTACGGCCCGGTTACCGTGGAGGAGGGGCATTACTTCGTACTGGGTGACAATCGCTCCAACTCCAACGACAGCCACATCATCGGCCAGCTGGAACGAAATCAGATTGTCGGTCAGGTACGGCTGGTGGCATGGCCATTCTCGGATATACGAACCATCAAATAGACGCAATCCGTGCCCAAAACGTCCCGTCCGACAAGGACGCGGGCGTTTTTTGTATCAAATTGTTTCGGTACACGGCAAATATTTTACAATTTGGGGTTGACATAGACATATGTTTGTAATATATTAGTGGTACCAATTTCCAGAGCGGGAGGGCAGGGCATGTTTCGTAAAGGATTTTTTTTCACTTTGACGCTGATGGCCCTGTTAGTGCTCGTCGCGGCCACAGCCGCCGCCGAGACCATCGGCTATGTTACATCTACAGGCCTCAATATTCGGAAGACCCCTTCGGATGAGGGACAAGTTCTTCGTTGCGCGGAAAATGGCGAAGCGCTTGTCATTTTGCGCACGGAAGGCGACTGGTACTATGTAAAGTACAACAGCGTTGTCTCCGGCTATGTGGCCAAGAAGTTCGTTTCTACCAAGAAGCCGGCGGGTGCCAGCAATACATCCAATACCTCTGGCGGCACCACCGCCGTATCGACCGATGACAGCCTGCCGGACAAGATATCGGACCTGGGTAAGGCACCCGCGACCAGCCGTCTCAAGGACCGTGGCGCGGATGTCAAGAAGCTGCAGCAGGCGTTGAAAATACTGGGCTATTACACCGGAACGTGCGATGGCATCTTTGGCGAAGTAACGGAAACCGCCGTGAAAAAGTTCCAGAAGGCGCGTAGCCTGTCGCAGGACGGCATTGCGGGCAAGGTGACGATCAAATTACTATTTGGTGAAAATGCCGCGGACGACACCGGCAGCGGTTCCTCTTCCGGTTCCGGCTCCGGTTCATCCAGCGCCAGCGGCGCCAAGACCGAAAAGCTTGACTGGTACAAGGACAATGTTTCCTCAGTAATCCCCAAGGGCACCTACGTCACCGTCAAGGATGTCCGCACCGGCACCACCTTCCGCGCCAAGCATCTATATGGCTCCAATCACATGGACGCCGAGCCGCTGACCGCGGCGGATACTGCTACGATGAAGGCGATTTATGGTGGGTCCTGGAGTTGGGATACACGGGCCATCTTGATCCTTTGCAGCGGGCGCGTGTTCGCGGCGTCGATGAACGGCATGCCGCATGGCGAGCAGAGCATCTACGACAATAACTTCGACGGACAGTTCTGCATTCATTTCCTCAATAGCAAGACCCATGGATCGGATAGCATTAATCCTGAACATCAGTACTGCGTTAAGGTCGCGGCGGAATCGAGCTGGTGATCTGACGCGTTGAGGGGGACTATGGTAGGGCGGCGACCGGCTGCCCGGACGGCGGAAAGCAAAGCGCTTTTCGCCGTTTTCTTTTTATGGTATACTACCTGTCAATAGCACTTTAAATGACATATGAAAAGGAGCAAGCCGATGAAAACCCTGTTCGGCGTTCACCCCTGGAAGCTGGTGGAGACGGAGCTTCACCGCGAGGATATGCGCCTTAGCGAATCGCTGACATCCACCGGCAACGCCCACATGGGCATGCGCGGCAATTTTGAGGAGGCATACAGCGGCGACTGCCACCGTGGCACGTACCTGGCGGGCGTGTGGTTTCCGGACAAAACGCGTGTGGGATGGTGGAAGAACGGCTACCCCGATTACTTTGGCAAGGTCATCAACACCGTAGGCCTCATCCAGATTGATGTGGCGGTGGACGGCGAACCCATCGACCTGGCGAAGAATGAGGTTGTGGATTTTTACCGCGAGCTGGATATGGAGCATGGGCTGCTGCTGCGCCGGGCCACCGTGCGCCTTGCAAAGGGCGACGTAATGCTGGAGGTGGAGCGCTTCCTGTCCGTGCCGCGCAAGGAACTGCTGGCGATTCGCTACCGGGTGACGCCATCGTTCCCCGCGCGGGTGGAGTTCACCCCGACGCTGGATGCGAACGTGCACAACGAGGATAGCAACTACGACGAGACGTTCTGGGAGCACCAGCAGCAGGGCCAGGACGGGGATGCAGCCTTCGTGCTCACCCGCACCAAGGAGAACCCGTTCGGCACGCCGCGCTTTTCTGTCCTTGCCGCGATGGGCACGCCGGAGGTCGCCGATGTGAAGGCATCCTACGGCCGGGTGCAGGCGACGGTCGCAGTGGATGTGGCCGCAGGTGAGACGGCCGAAACGGTCAAGCTCGTCTGTGTGGACACCTCCCGCAACCACGAGGACGACGAAGTACTGCACCGGCATGTGTTGGATGTGCTGCGCGCTGCGCAGGCCGCTGGATATGACGCATTGCGCGGCGAGCAGTGTGCCGCGTGGCGTGAGCGCTGGGACGGCATGGATGTGGTGATCGATGGCGACGACAGCGCACAGCAGGGCATTCGCTTTAACCTCTTCCAGATGCTCTGCACCTACGACGGCACGGACCCGCGCCTGAACATCGGTCCCAAGGGCTTCACGGGCGAAAAGTATGGCGGCGCGACGTACTGGGATACGGAAATGTTCTGCCTGCCGATGATCCTCTCCGTGATGGACGAGGAGGCCGGGCGCAGCCTGCTCAAGTACCGCTACCTGCACCTGGAAAAGGCGCGGGAGAACGCAGCGAAGCTGGGCTGCGAAGGCGCGCTGTATCCGATGGTTACCTTCACCGGAGAGGAATGTCACAACGAATGGGAGATCACGTTCGAGGAGATTCACCGCAACGCGGCGATCGCTTACGCAATCTTTATGGCGCACGAGTACACGCATGACGACGCGTACCTGCGCGAATACGGCATGCCGGTGTTGCTGGATATCTGCCGCTACTTCGTCAGCCGCATGACCTGGCAGCCGCGCAAGCGCTGCTATATGATCCTGGGCGTCACTGGCCCCAACGAATACGAGAACAACGTCAGCAACAACTGGTACACCAACCGCATGGCCAAGTTCTGCCTGGAACAGACGGCGAAATACGCCCGCAACGTCGTGGGCATGAAGGCAGTGCGGGCGATGGGTGGCACCAACGCGGAGGTCAACCAGTTCGAGCGCGCGGCGGCGAAGATGTACCTGCCGGACGACAAGCGGCAGAACGTGTTTGTGCAACATGATGGCTTCATGGACAAGGAACTGCGCGCCGCCGATACACTCGACCCTGCGGAGCGCCCGATCAACCAGCATTGGTCGTGGGACCGTATCCTGCGCTCGTGCTTCATCAAGCAGGCGGACGTGCTGCAGGGTCTGTACTGCCTGCGCCACATCTACGACTGGGAGACGATCGCACGCAACTTCGAGTTCTACGAGCCGATGACGGTGCACGAGAGCAGCCTTTCGCCGTGCGTGCATGCGATCCTTGCCGCAGACATCGGTCGCTATGACAAGGCGGTGGAGATGTACCGCCGTACCGCGCGCCTGGACCTGGATAACGTCAACAACGACACCGAGGACGGCCTGCACATCACGTCGATGTGCGGCAGCTGGATGGCGATCGTCAAGGGCTTTGCGGGCCTGCGCACCGAAGAGGGCGCGCTGGAGGTCAGCCCGCGCGTGCCGACAGCATTCCATTCGTTTGCGTTCAAGATCCGCATCCAGACGCGGCTGATTGAATTCCGCATCCAGGGCGGCGAACTGGGCATGGAGCTGCTGCACGGCCCGGCGATCATGGTGAAGGTGTACGACAAGTGCCTGACGCTGGAGCCGGGGAGGCCCATCAAGACCCCCATTCTGTACCGGGAGGAAACCGCATGATAGCAGCGATGATATTTGACCTGGACGGCGTGCTGGTGGACACCGCCAGGTTTCATTACCTGGCGTGGCGGCGGCTGGCGCGCGAGTGGTTTGACATGGAGTTCACCGAGGCGGACAATGAGCAGTTCAAGGGCGTCAATCGCGTGGCCTGCATGAAGATTCTCTGCCAGATGGCGGGGAAGGCGCTGCCGGATGACGAGTTTGAGCGCGGCATGACGCTGAAGAACGGTTGGTATGTGGAGATGGTCGGCACGATGACGCCTGCCGATGTGCTGCCCGGTGCACGCGAGTTTGTCGAGGCGGCGCGCGCGCGCGGTATCCGCTGCGCGATCGGTTCGGCCAGCAAGAACTGCGCGCTGGTGCTGGAGCGGACCGGCATCGGCGGCCTGTTTGAGGCGGTTGCGGATGGCACGGTTGTTACCCGCGCCAAGCCCGATCCTGAGGTGTTTCTCGAGGCCGCGCGGATGCTGGGCGTTTCGCCCGATGACTCGATTGTCTTTGAGGACGCACAGGCGGGCATTGACGCCGCGCGGGCGGGCGGCATGCGCTGCTGCGCGATCGGCAGGCCGGAAGACCTGACCGGCTACAACTGGATTGCCCCAGGATTATTTGCATTACATATTGAGGAGTTGGCGTAACGATGGCATGGATTCCGACCTACGACGAGGCGCTGGCGCTCGTGCGCGAATACAACCAGGAGCCTTTTCACATTCTGCACGCGGAGACGGTATCGTTCGTATGCCGCGTGTTTGCGCGGGAGCTGGACCCCGGCCGCGAGGAGTACTGGGCGGTCGTGGGCCTTCTGCACGATCTGGACTTTGAGCAGTATCCTGACCGGCACTGCGTAGCGGTGCGGGAAATCCTCGCGCCTCGGGATATCGACCCCGCACTGCTGGATGCGATCGTCAGCCACGGCTGGGGCATGACCGGCGGCGATGTGGAGCCATCATCAATGATGGAGAAGGCGCTGTACGCGGCGGATGAATTGACGGGTCTGATCGGCGCGGCGGTGCGGATGCGGCCTTCCGGCAGCGCGGCCGACCTGGAGGTCAAGTCGCTGATGAAGAAGTTCAAGTCGCCCAGCTTTGCCGCCGGGTGCTCGCGCGAGACGATCCAGCGCGGCGCGGATATGCTTGGCTGGTCGCTGGATGTGCTGATGGACAAGACCATCCTGGCGATGCGCGAGATGGAGACGGCCAGCGCGTGACGATTGAGCACTGCACGCTGTGCCCGCGCCGGTGCGGCGTGCGCAGGGACGAAACAGAGGGGAATGGTGTCTGCGGCATGGGCGCGTTGCCGGTGGTGGCGCGCGCCGCGCCGCACTTTGGCGAGGAGCCGTGTATCACCGGCACGCGCGGCAGCGGTACCGTGTTTTTCTCGGGCTGCGCGCTGCATTGCCTGTTCTGCCAGAATGACGAGATCAGCCGGGGCGGCGCGGGCCGCACAGTCACCGTGGAGGAATTGGGCGGACTGTTCGCGTCGTTGCGCGAAAAAGGTGTGCACAACATCAACCTGGTGACGGCGTCGCACTTTGCGCCGGCGGTGGCCGAGGCGCTGCGCAGATACCCGCCGGGCATCCCGGTGGTGTACAACTGCGGCGGATACGAATCCATTGAAACGCTGCGCCTGCTGGAGGGGTTGGTCGATGTATACCTGCCTGACTACAAGTATGTCGATGCGGGCACGGCAAAGCTCTGCGCCGCCGCACCCGATTACCCGCAGGTCGCGCTCGCCGCAATCCAGGAGATGCGCCGCCAGACCGGCCCGGCTGTCTACGACGATGCAGGCCTTATGGTGCGCGGCACACTCGTGCGGCATCTGGTGCTGCCATGCCTCTCGGGCGCTTCGATGCAGGCACTGGCCCGCCTGCGCGATGCCCTGCCGGAGGATGTGCCCCTCAGCCTAATGGGCCAGTACACCCCATACGGCCGCGCGCTTTCGGTAAATGGCCTCGACCGGCCGCTGATTCCGCGTGAGTACCGCCGCGTTGTGGCGCAAATGCGGGCACTGGGGTTCGATGGGTACACGCAGGGCATCGACGCAACCGGCCCGGAGATGATCCCCGCCTGGGAGGGCGTATAGGGCCTGACCTTTTCGAGAAAGGAGCTGTCCATGCTCACGGTTTTGACGGGCCGCAGCCGCAGGCTATGGCCGCGCGTTGTGCAGGAGATTGGCGAGGCGCTGGCCGCTGGCGGTGAGCGCCTGCTTCTTTTGGTGCCGGGCCAGTACACCCTGCAAGCGGAACTGGACCTGGTGGACCAGCTGAACCTGCCGGGTTTTTTTAACATCGACGTGCTGTCGCCCTCGCGGCTGATGACGCGGGTGTTTGCGGTGGCGGGAAGCCCCAGCCGCGTGCGGATCGACGGCAGCGGCAAGGCGATGATGCTCGCGGACGTGCTCAGGCAGGCGAAGCGGTCGCTGCAGCATTATGGCGGCGCGGCCGAGCGGCGCGGGTTTGCGGACCGGTTGGCGGCGGCGATTGGGGATTTTAAGCGCGCGGGCATGCTCCCGGAGGAAGTAGCCGCGCTGGCGGAGGCGCTGCCGCCCGGCGACGCGCTGCGCGGCAAGCTGTCGGACATCGCGCTGCTGTACGAAGGATACGAGGAGCGGCTTTCCGGTGCGTTCCTGGATGGGGAAGATGCGCAGGAGGCGCTGCTGGAGCGCTTGCCCGGCAGTGGGCTGCTTGCCGGGGCGCGCGTGTGGGTGTACGGGTTCGATCTGATCACGCCGCAGTTTGCGCGGCAGATCGCGGTGATGGCGCGCGGCGCGGAATCGGTGCGGCTGGCGCTGACGTGCGTGGACGAAACCGAGCGCGACGGCGCGGCGTTCACCCCGGCGCGGGATACGCTGGCGCGGCTGGCGCGCGTGATGGACGGGGAGCGCCTCACATGGGCGCGCGAGCGCGTGGAGGCGGCGCTCCCCGCTGCCCCGGCGATTGTCCACCTGGAGCGGGAGCTGTTCGCGGTGCCCCCTGTGCAGTTTGACGGCGATGCCGCACCGGTGACGCTGTGGGCGGCGAAAAACCCATATGACGAGGCAATGCGCACGGCGTCTGCAATGCTGGTCTATGCCCGAAAAGGCCTCCCGTTTGAGCAGATGGCGGTCGTTGCGGGAAACGCGGAGGCGTATGCCGGCGCGATCGACTCGGCGTTTGCCCGCAGCGGCATTCCCTACCATCTGGCAAGGCAACGGCCCGCGCTGGCGCATCCGCTGCCGCGCGCGCTGCTAGCGGCCCTCCGTTGCGTGACGAAAAGCTGGCGGGCCGAGGACGCGCTGGATTGGCTCAAGGGCGGGTTTTCCGGCCTAACCCGGGACGAGGCGGAGCGGCTGGAAAACTACGCGATCGAAAACGGACTCCGCGGCGCAAAGTGGAGGCGATCCGCGCTCGCACCGGAGATGGATGCGCTTCGTGCGCGGTTCGTTGCGCCTTTGGAAACGCTGCAAATCCGGCTGCGTGACGCGGCGGACAACACCGGTACGCTCGCGGCAGTGTGGGGCCTCCTCACCGATGTGGACGCCTACCGTGTGCTCGACGGCTGGCAGCGCGATTACGCCGTCCGGGGCCTGGCCGCAGAGGCGGCGGACTGTGCGCAGGCGTGGCGCATCCTGCTGGAGACGCTGGACCAGCTGCACGACCTGCTGCGCGGCGACCGCCAGCCAATGGGCAGCGTGGCGCAGGTGATCGAGGCGGGACTTGCTGCGGCGGAACTGGGCGCGCTGCCGCAGGCCCCGGGTGCGGTGCAGGTGGGGCAATTGGGCCATGTGAAGTTGGGCGGCAATGTCAGGGTATTGTTCCTGATCGGCATGGAGGATGGCGTGCTTCGCTCAGACGCGGCGTCGCTGTTGTCGGATGCAGAGGCAGCCCGCGCGGCGGAGGCGGTAGGAGGCGACGCCGCGTTTGGCCTGCGCGGCGACGCGCTGACGCAGTTGATGCAGATCAACCTGCTGGATACGCTGGCAGCGCCGTCGGAGCGGCTGTTCATCAGCCACGCGCAGACCGGCACCGGTGGGGAGGCGCAGCGCCCAGCGGCGGTATTGAAGCTGATCCGCCGTATATTCCCCGGACTGCATGAGCGCGGCGGCATGGCAAACTCGCCTGAGACATGGCATGCTCCCGGCGTAGCGCTGGATGCGCTTGGCCCGGCGCTTCGCCGTGCGGCGGCGGAAGGCACACTCCCGGATGAAACCGCGCAGGCGGCGGCATGGTTGCTAAGCCAGGGAGAGACACGGCTTGAAGCGGAACGCGTGCTCCGGCGGCTCACCGAGGGAGGCGAGCCGGTCGTGCTGCCTACCCAGTCAGCGGACGCGCTGTACGCCCACACGCGTACCAGCGTCTCCCGGCTGGAGTCGTTCGCGTACTGCCCGCGCCGTCACTTCATCGACTACGGGCTGCGGCCCAAACCGCGCCGGGAGTTCGAGGTCGCGCGGGATGAGACGGGCACGTTCTTCCACCGGGCGATCGAAGCATTCACGACGGCTGCTGCGGAACTGCCCGGCTGGCCGGAGATCACGCGCGAGCAGAGCGATGCGCTGATGGACACTGCGCTCGCCCCGCTGGTGGCCGAATGGGAAACCAGACCCCTGGGCGACAACGCAATGCTGCGTGCCACCGGCCAGGCATACTGCCGGGTAGCACGGCGCGCGGCATGGACCTATGCGCGTCAGATGCGGAGCGGCGGGTTCCGCACAGGTGTGGTGGAAGCGCGTTTCGGTGCGGGACAGGCACTGCCGCCGATTCTCCTGACGCTGCCGGACGGCCGCCGCCGCTGGGTGGAAGGGCGCATTGACCGCATCGACTTCCTGGAGAAAGAGGGGGAAAAATGGCTCTGTGTCGTGGACTACAAGTCCGGCGGCACAAAGCTAGAGCCCGCCAAGCTCTATGGCGGGCTGCAAATCCAGCTAATGCTGTACCTCTCGGCCGCGCTCGCGGCCTACCCAGGCGTGCACGCGGCGGGCGCGTTCTACTCGCGCTTTGACGACCCGCTGGTCCGCACCGATAGCCGCGACATCCAGGAGATCGAGCGCCAGCTGGCGAAAGACCTGCGCCTGCGCGGCGTTGTCCTATCAGACGTGCGAATCGTATCCGCAATCGACGATGGCGCACTCGCCCGCACAAAAGACATAACCGACGCGGAAGACCTCGCGGCGCTAATGCGCCACGCCCACGCGCTAGCCGAGAAAATCGCGGCACAAATCGCCTCGGGCGAAGTCGCCGCCAAACCCGCGCGCCTCGCCGCATGGCGGGCATGCCAGGCCTGCGACTACGCAGGCATCTGCGGCTTCGACCCCAGCGCACCAGGGAGCGCGGAGCGCGTGCTGGAGCAGGTGGACAAGGGTGGGTTGTTCGAGAGGATACGCGAGGGGGAACGCAAGGGGACGCTGTCCCCTTGACCCCGGCCCAAGGGCCTTGCCCTTTGGAAACCCAACATTTCGCCTCACGGCGGGAAGACCATATAAATAAAAAACCCGCCCGCAGGCGAAATGTCGGAGGTCCAGGAGGCATGCCTCCTGGTAGGGGGCCTGGGGGACAAAGTCCCCCAGCGTTCCCCCGTTCCCCATCCCCTTACAGCAGCGCCGCCGCCGCTTCGTCCAGAATCACCGTCACGTTCGGGTGGAACTGTAGGATGCTGGCGGGCACTTCCGGGGTGACCGGGCCTTGCAGCGCTTTCTTGGTGATCTCGGCCTTGTCACTGCCGCTGATGACCAGCACGATGCCGCGCGCCCGCATGATCGTGCCGATACCCATCGACATTGCGCGGCGGGGCACTTCGCCTGCGGAGTCGAACCAGCGGCGGTTGGCCTCGATGGTGCTCTCGGTCAGTGCGACGACGTTGGTATTGGCGGTGAAGACGTCGCTCGGCTCGTTGAAGCCGATGTGGCCGTTGTGGCCGATGCCCAGCAGTTGCAGGTCGATGCCGCCCGCCGCTTCGATCGCCGCTTCGTAGCGGACGCACTCGGCTTCCACATCGGGGGCGTTGCCGCCAGGCAGCTGAAAGTTCTCCACGGGGATGTTGACCTTGGAGAACAGATTTTCCACCATGAAGCGGTAATAGCTCTGCTCGTGCGCCGGGTCCATGCCGACGTACTCGTCCAGGTTAAAGGTGCGAACGGTGGAGAAATCCACCGCGCCACGCTGGCACAGCGCTGCTAGCGCCGCGTAGGTGGGGATCGGCGTAGAGCCGGTCGCGAAGCCCAGCACGCTGTTTTCCTTGCGCAGGATTTGCGCGGCGAACAGGCTGGCAGCCGCCTCGCCCTGGACTGTTTTGTCCTTAACGACAAGAACTCTCATCGGGGTGCCTCCTTAGAACTTGCAAATAAATGAAACAACCTATTATAACATTTTTTGCATCGGCATGCAACGCTTGCACCCGCCCCTTGGCCATGGCATAGCCTAACCCGAGAGGTGATGGCATGCATTTGCTTTCCGCGTTCCTGCTTGGCATTGCGACCAATCTGGATAACTTGTTGCTAGGGATCGTTTACGGCCTGCAAAACAAGCGGATTACGCCGCTGAAGAACTTTGTTATTGCGCTGTGCTCCGGCGTGGCTTCGTTTATCTGTTGCTATGCCGCGTCATTTTGCCAGGGCCTTGGCAGGTGGCCGAACTACATAGGATCGGCTCTGCTAATCAGCCTGGGTGTCTGGCCGCTGCTGCCCAAGCGCGGCAGCAAAGATGCAAATGAATCGCCGGACACGGCGCGCGCATCCGGCGAATTGTCGGTGATAACCTGGGGTGAAACCTGCACGCTGGGCGGCGCGCTGGCGCTTAACTGCCTGGCCGCGTCGTTCGCAGCGGGGCTGACGGGTGTCGGCGCGCTGCCCCTGGCAGGGCTTGTGGCGGCGTGCAGCTTCATCGCCGTGTGGATCGGCAACGCGATGGGCCTTGTCGCCAAGGTTGGCGTCAAGAGCAACCGGCTCAACTGGCTTGCCTGCGGCATGATGATCGCGATGGGCATCCTGGGCGCGTTCGCTTAGCCTACGGATGCGGTAAAGGCAAGCCTTCCGCCTGCCGCGTCCACGGTGACGGTGCCGCCATCCGGCACTTCGCCGCGCAGGAGCATCCGCGCCACAGGGGTTTCGATCTCGCGCTGCACGAACCGCTTGACGGGCCGCGCGCCGTAGCTGGGCGTATACGCTTCCTCGGCGATGAAGCGTATGGCGGCATCCGTGACCGTGAGGCCGTACCCCTCGGCGCGCATGCGCTCGCGGGTCTTTTCTACGATCAGCCCGACGATGCGCATGATTTCCTCGCGGCCCAGCGGTTTGAACAGCACAATCTCATCCATCCGGTTGAGGAATTCGGGCTTGAAATTCCGGCGCAGCAGCGAAAGCGTCGTCTCGCGCGCGGAGTCGGACAGCTCGCCGTCCGGGCCGATGCCTTCAAGCAATATGTCACCGCCTAGGTTGGAGGTCATGATGACCACCGTGTTCTTGAAATTGACGGTGCGGCCCTGGCTGTCGGTCAGGCGGCCATCGTCGAGCATCTGCAGCAGCAAGTTGAATACATCCGGGTGACCCTTTTCGATCTCGTCAAACAGCACGATCGAATAGGGCTTGCGGCGCACGGCCTCGGTGAGCTGGCCGCCCTCCTCGTGGCCGACATAGCCCGGAGGCGCGCCGATCAGCCGGGAGATCGTGTGCTTTTCCTGGTACTCGCTCATGTCGATGCGGACGATATTCGCCTCGCTCGCGAACAGCGCCTCAGCCAGCGCCTTGGCAAGCTCCGTCTTGCCCACGCCGGTGGGGCCGAGAAATAAGAACGAGCCGATCGGCCGGTTCGGGTCGGACAGGCCGGAGCGCGCGCGCAGAATCGCGTCAGAGACGGCGTCCACCGCCTCGTCCTGGCCGATGACGCGCGCATGCAGCGTGTCGGGCAGGCGCAGCAGCTTCTCGCGCTCGCCCTCGACGAGGCGCGCGACCGGGATGCCTGTCCACTGCGAAACGATGCGGGCGATTTCCTCCTCGGTCACCACCTCGCGGATCATCGTGTGGCCGCCCTGGCGGGCCTCTTCGGCGCGCTGTTTGCTGTCCTCCAGCTCCTGCGAGAGCCTGGGGATTTCGCCGTACTTCAGCTCGGCCATGCGGTTGAGGTCGTAGGCGCGCTCAGCGGCTTCCAACGCCAACTTTGCCTGGTCGATCTGCTCGCGCAGCGCCCGCATGCGGTCGATGTCCTGCTTCTCCTGCTGCCAGGCAGCGGTCATCTCGTCGGCTTCGGCGCGGCGCTCGGAAATCTCGCGCTCGATGGCGCTGAGGCGCTCGCGGCTGTGCACGTCGTCTTCTTTCTTCAGCGCCTCCCGCTCGATTTCCAGCAGCATAATCTTGCGGTCCAGCGTATCCAGCGCGGCGGGCTTGGAGTTGATCTCTGTGCGCAGGATTGATGCCGCCTCGTCCATCAGGTCAATGGCCTTATCCGGCAGGAACCGGTCGGTGATGTAGCGGCTGGAGAGCGTCGCGCACGCGATCAGCGCCGCGTCGGTGATCCGTACCGCGTGGTGAATCTCGTATTTCTCCTTGAGGCCGCGCAGGATGGAGATCGTCTCCTCCACGGTCGGCTCGCCGACCAGCACGGGCTGGAACCGGCGCGCCAGCGCGGCGTCCTTCTCGATGTGCTGGCGGAACTCGTTCAGCGTCGTCGCGCCGATGCAGTGCAGCTCGCCCCGCGCCAGCATGGGCTTGAGGAGGTTGCCCGCGTCCATCGCGCCCTCTGCCTTGCCCGCGCCGACGATGGTGTGCAGCTCGTCGATGAACAGAATGATCCGCCCGTCGGATGCCTGTATTTCGGTCAGCACGGCCTTCAGCCGCTCCTCGAACTCGCCGCGGTATTTTGCGCCTGCGACCAGGCTGCCCATGTCCAGCGAGAAAATCGTCTTATCGCGCAGGTTGTCGGGCACGTCTCCCTTGACGATGCGCTGCGCCAGCCCCTCGGCGACAGCGGTTTTGCCCACGCCCGGCTCGCCGATGAGCACTGGGTTGTTCTTCGTCTTGCGGCAGAGGATGTTGATCACACGGCGGATTTCCGCATCGCGCCCGATGATCGGGTCCAGCTTGCCGCCGCGCGCCTGCTCCACCAGGTCGGTGCCGAACCGGCGCAGCGCCTCGTATGTCTCCTCCGGGTTTTGCGAGGTAACGCGCTGCTTGGCGCGCACTTGGCTCAGTGCTGCGAGGAACTTCTCCTTCGTGATACCCCAGCGGGCAAACAGCCGCGCCGAAGGTGTGCGGCGCTCGGCCAGCAGCGCCATGTACAGGTGCTCCACCCCGGCGTACTCGTCGCCGAACTGGGCGGTGTTCTCCTGCGCGCGGGCCAGCAGCTCCGAAAAGCGGCGGGACGCGTACAGCTGGCTGCCACCGGTGACGGAGGGGAACTTGTCAAGTTCCGCCTCCAGGTCCTGCGCATAGGCGGACGCGTCGATGTTCATCAGCGACAGCAGGCGCGGGATCAGCCCGTCCTGCTGGGTGACCAGCGCGGCGTGCAGGTGCTCGCCGTCCAGCTGTTGGTGCCGGTGGCGCAGCGCGATATCCTGCGCCTCGGCAATGGCCTCCTGGGCCCTTTGCGTAAATTTATTCATATCCATAATGCGCACCTACTTCCTTTTAGGCGATAACCGCCATTTTCTGGTAAAGATTCTTCATTTCCGGCGTAAGTGTTGCCGGGTTTTGGATTGTCAGCTCGATCAGCAGATCGCCGGTGCCGCCCTGGCCATCGGACATGCCCTGTCCGCGCAGGCGCAGCTTCTGCCCACTCTTGGACCCCGGAGGGATTTTGACCGAGAGCGTCTTATCCGATACGCGCACCTCGATGCGCCCACCGAGTGCTGCCATCCACGGCGTGATGTCGCATGCGGCCATCACATCCAGCGCCTGACGCGGCGGGGCCTGCCGGAAACCGCCGCCCGCGCCGCCGAACAGATCGCCCAGGATGTCGTCCACATTGAACGAGCCGTAGCTGTACTCCGTGCCGCGGGGCGCCGTGCGGCGCTTCGGCTCGGGGCGCTCGCGCGTCTCGTCGTACACCCTTCGCTTCTGGGGGTCGCTGAGCGTTTCGTATGCCTCACTAACCTCCAAAAACTTTTTTTCGGCAGATTTGTCACCGCCGGTGGAATCTGGGTGATATTTCTTCGCTAGCTTTCGGTAGGCCTTCTTTATCTCTTCAGCGCTGGCGTCCTTGTTTACGCCTAGCGTACGGTAGTAATCTGTCATCGCCAACACTCTCCTTGATATGTTCTTTGACTATCTTTGACTTATACATTTTAGCACGTTTTTGCTGCGAATGCAAGCAGTTTTTTGAGAATTGTTTCTGCTTTGCACAGCATGCATTTCATGCTATAATAAATACAAATGGAATGTTCTGCCAACCTATTACTGCCTATTTTAGGCAAGGGAGTGAAACGGATGAGGAAGAAAAGCTGCATCGCCATGCTACTCGCGGGCGGGCAGGGGAGCCGATTGGGCATTTTGACCAAAACGATGGCCAAGCCCGCGATTCCCTACGGGGGCAAATATCGCATCATCGACTTCCCACTATCCAACTGCGCAAACTCCGGCATTGATGTGGTCGGCGTGCTGACACAGTATCAGCCGCTGGAGCTGAACGCCTACATCGGTTCCGGCGCGCCGTGGGATCTGGACCTTTCCAATGGCGGCGTATTCGTACTGCCCCCGTATGTGAAGGGCAAGAGCGGCGAATGGTACCGCGGCACGGCCAATGCCATCTACCAAAACCTCGGCTTCATCGCGCAGTACGACCCGGACTACGTGCTTGTGCTGTCGGGCGACCACATTTACCGCATGGATTACAACGCCATGCTGCAGTTCCACATTGAGAACAACGCGGACGCGACCATCGCGGAGCTGGAAGTCCCGTGGGAGGAGACACACCGCTTTGGCATCCTGAACACCGATGAGGAGCGCCGCATTGTCGAGTTTGATGAAAAGCCCAAGAAGGCCAAGTCGAACAAGGCGTCCATGGGCGTGTACATCTTCAGCTGGCCGGTGCTGCGCCGCTATCTGGTCGAGGATGAGGCGGACAAGTCCTCCTCCAACGACTTTGGCAAAAACATCATGCCCAAGATGCTTGCCGACGGGCAGCGGCTGTTCGCCTACCCGTTCCAGGGCTACTGGAAGGATGTCGGCACGATCGAGAGCCTGCTGGAGGCGAACATGGACCTGCTGGAGACGCCGATGCCCATCGACCTGTACGATAAAAACTGGCGCATCTACAGCCGCAACCCTGGCCTGCCGCCGCACTACACAGCGCAGGGCTCGCAGGTGGTCACGTCTTTAATCACCGAGGGCTGCGAGGTGTTCGGCCAGGTGCACCATAGCGTGCTGTTCGCGGGCGTTACGGTTGAACAGGGCGCCAGCGTGGTGGACTCGGTCGTGATGCCGCGCGTGCGCATCGGCCGGGGCACGCAGGTAACCCGCGCGATCATCGCAGAGAACGCCGTCATTGAGGCCGGCTGCAAGATCGGCGCGGCGGAAGGCGGTATCGCCGTTGTGGGTGAGGGCGCGCGCCTGCCCGCCGGAACGGTGGTGGAGCCGGGCCAGCAATACGAAGCGGAAGCGTAACGAAAGGAGGGCACACCCATGAAAGACATGATGGGACTTATCTACACCGGTGAACACGACGCCCGCCTGCGCGAGCTGACGCTGACGCGCGCGGTGGCCGCGCTGCCGGTCATCGGCCGTTACCGCATCATCGACTTTGCGCTGTCGAGCCTCGTCAACTCCGGCATCAAGAATGTCGGCGTGATCACGCAGCGCAACTACCACTCGCTGATGGACCATCTGGGCAGCGGCAAGGAGTGGGACCTGCACGGCAAGCATGACGGCCTGTTCATCCTGCCGCCGTTCCTCACGCGCGATAACGTGGGCATTTACGAGGGCATGCTGGACGCGCTGCGCTCCAACATCGGCTACCTGCGCCGCTCGCGCCAGGAGTATATCGTCCTCAGCGACAGCCACGTCATCTACAACATCGACTTTAACGAAATGCTGCGCTACCACATCGACAACAACGCGGATATTACCATTCTCTACCACCCGACCCAGCCCAAGCGGCCCGGCGTGCACGAGTACCGCGTTTATTTCGATATGGACAAGGAAAACGTGCTCAAGCATTTCGAGATTGACCCGGTCAAGCCCAACTACGAAAACGAATCCCTCTCCGTGCTGATTGCCAAGCGCGAGATGCTCATCAACGTTGTATCACAAACCGCTGCGCAGGGGCATCATAGCTTTGTGCGCGACGTGCTGCAGCGCTCGGTCAACGAGAGCAGCCTGCGCATCGTGGGCTACCGCTCGCCCGTGCGCGGCTGGCATATCGATTCCGTGCAGTCGTACTACCAGTTTAACATGGACGCGCTCCGTTCCGACATCCGCGCCGAGCTGTTCGACAATCGCCGCCCGGTCTATACCAAGGTGCGCGATGACATGGCCGCGCGCTACGGCGCGACCGCGGACGTATCCGGCAGCCTCGTCGCAGACGGCGGCCGCGTGGATGGCACGGTTGAGAACAGTGTGATCTTCCGCGGCGTATATATAGCGGAGGGCGCCGTGGTGCGCAACAGCATCGTCATGCAGGACGCGCAGGTGCACGAAAACGCGGAGATCGACCACTGCATCCTCGACAAGCAGGCGATCATCAAGCGCGGCGGGCGGCTGATCGGCCCGGCGACCTACCCGATTGTCATCAGCAAGAACGTGACAATCTAAGGGACGAGGGAGGGACGGGGGGACGCCAGGGGGACGTTGTCCCCCTGGACCCCCTACCAAAGGGCCTTGCCCTTTGGAAACCCAACGTTTCGCCTGCGGGCGGGAGGCAAGAATTCTATTCCTATCCCCAACCCGCCCGCAGGCGAAATGTCGGAGGTCCAGGAGGCTGGCCTCCTGGCAGGGGGTCTGGGGGACAGCGTCCCCCAGCGTTCCCCCGGTGGCTCCCCCCAATAACGTAACTCAGGAGGTACCCGGTGGTAAAAGTTCTTTGTTCCGCGGGTGAGAGCGTGGCGTGTGTGGAGACCGGCGGCCTGGC
>JAVBQK010000047.1:0-9897 GCA_031549105.1 Eubacteriales bacterium | reverse complement strand
CTCCGCCAGCGACGACACGATCGGCGATCTGATTGCCGACGCGATGGAAAAAGTGGGCAATGACGGCGTTATCACCGTGGAAGAGTCCAAGACCAGGAAGACCGAGATGTAACTGGTCGAGGGCATGCAGTTTGACCGTGGCTACGCCTCCGCGTACCTGGTTACCGATACCGATAAGATGGAAGCGGTGCTGGACAATCCGCTGATCCTGATCACCGACAAGAAAATCTCCAACATCCAGGAGATCCTGCCCGTGCTGGAGCAGATCGTGCAGACCGGCAAGAAGCTGCTGATCATTGCCGAGGACGTCGAGGGCGAGGCGCTGGCCACCCTGATCGTCAACAAGCTGCGCGGCACGTTCCACTGCGTCGCTGTCAAGGCCCCGGGCTTTGGCGACCGCCGCAAGGCGATGTTACAGGATATCGCGATCCTGACCGGCGGCCAGGTCATCAGCGATGAGCTGGGCCTGGAGCTGAAGGAAGCGACCATCGACATGCTGGGCACCGCGCGCCAGATCAAGATCGACAAGGACAACACCACCATCGTCGAAGGCGCTGGCGAAGTGTCCGAGATCAAGGCCCGCATTAACTCCCTCCGCGCGCAGATTGAGGAGACCACCAGCGATTATGACCGCGAGAAGCTGCAGGAGCGCCTGGCGAAACTGGCGGGCGGCGTTGCGGTGATTGCTGTCGGCGCTGCGACCGAAGTGGAAATGAAGGAGCGCAAGCTGCGCATTGAGGACGCGCTGGCCGCGACCCGCGCCGCTGTGGAAGAGGGCATCGTACCGGGCGGTGGCGTCGCGCTGCTGGACGTGATCGCCGATGTGGAGAAGGAACTTGCGAAGTTCGAAGGCGATGCGAAGACCGGCGTTTCGATCGTTCTGCGCGCGCTGGAAGAGCCGATGCGCCAGATCGCCATCAACGCGGGCATCGAGGGCAGCGTCATCGTCGATACCATCAAGAAGTCCGGCAAGAGCGGCTTCGGCTACGACGTGCTTCGCGACGAATACGTCGACATGCTGGAGCGCGGCATCACCGACCCGACGAAGGTTACCCGCTCCGCGCTGCAGAACGCTGCGTCCATCGCCGCGCTGATGCTGACGACCGAGAGCCTGGTTGCCGATATCCCCGAGAAGGAAGCGCCCCAGATGCCTGCGGGCGGCGGCATGGGCGGAATGTACTAAGAAAGAAACGCAAGGGGGCTCTGCCCCCTTGACCCCCGGGAAGGGCTTTGCCCTTTTCAAACCCATCTCTGCTCACGCAGGGGTGGGTTTTTTCGTGCTGTGTTGTCTTACATAGAAAGACCAGCCCCTGCGTGAGCAGTGTTGGGTTTCCAAAGGGCAAGGCCCTTTGGTGGGGATCCAAGGGGCAAAGCCCCTTGGCGTTCTCCCGTCAGCCCTCTGGGCTTGGGTACCATGTGCCCGGTGAATCCGCTCGGTTCAGGTCGTCCCAGATGATGACCTTGTAGGACTTCCCGCGCTGAAAGTTATCCCAGATCCAGCGCATGTTGTAGCCATCGTCGTTCTTCAGGTACTGCACGCGGATGCAGCCTTGGCTTTGCTTGGTGCCTAGAAATCCCTCGAATGATGAGTAATCGTGGCTACCGTCGGTGTGCAGCGTGTAGGGTACCTCGTGGATCAGGATGCCGCCGTTGATCCGGATTGCCATGTCGCAGATCATGTTGCCGAACGTGAATGCGCCCATGTGGCCTATGGTAATGTATTCCCCTGCGATTGTTTCGTTGTAAAACTTCTCGTCTGAGACAAGGCCGGTCGCGATCAGGAGCTCTGTTACGCGCTCGCCGTCCTTGAACAGATACATTCGCTGGGTCTTTTTGTCGATCACCAGCGCCATGTCTGTCATGACCTCGACCGTTTTGAGGTTCTTGGCCAGCACGTACCCATGTTTTATGTCGTAGGCGTGGGCGATCTCGTCTTCTGTGCTGGGGTTATAGCTCTCGTCATAGTTGCTAAACGCTTCCACCAGCACATAGCCGTGTTCGTTGGGCTCGCCAATGACGTGCAGCCCCTGCGACTGTGCATGCAGCTGCGCGATCTGCACGCCTGTGCCGTCTGGGTTTTCCATCATCCAGGCATGCACCTGGGGTTTGGTGTCCAGCCCTCCGTCGTATACGACGATCGGTTGCATGAGGATATCCCAGATCGCCGCGTCGTCCAGTTCGCCCGGTGTCATCGACCAGAAGGTCCCATCGTCGATAGTCGAATACGGCAACGAAACCAGTGTCCCTTCCTCGGTGCCCAGCGCGAACGTCATGCCGCCTACCAACACCAGCAGTGCGATTGTCGCGACAACAATCACGCCCAGCCGCTTGCCTTTCAGGTCCAGAATGCGCAGGATTCGTCTTTTCATCGTGTTTTTTCCTCCGTAGTAACGTGTGGAGAGGGCTGTACCGACACTTACGCGGCTGCGGATCAGGCCGATGATCGTCTCGCTGTAATAGCGCCGGGTCTCAAAGTCGCTGCCCTTGACGACCTCCGCGTCGCACGAGACCTCACATTGAAAGCACATCTCGCGAGAAATCAACGGCATCAACGGGTTGAACCAGTGTGCTGCCGACGCCAGTAGGAGGAGGACCTTGCCCCACAGGTCACCGCGCCGAAAATGAACCAGCTCGTGCCGGAGCACCAAACATAGTTCAGCGGGCGACATTCGCATGTCCGGCAGCAGAACCACAGGCCTAAGGAGGCCCACGAGCATTGGGCTGTCGATTGGGCGACAGGTCTTCAGCCGTATGTCGGACCGGATGCCGAGCTCTTCTTTGGTCGTCTCCAACATGCTTAGGTATGCGTCTTCGGTCACCGGCTTGCTCCAGCGGCGAACGGTGCGCATAAACCGGCCATGCCTGTACATCTGGAAGGCAAATGTCCCGGCCGCGCCCAGTGCCCATATGGTGAAGAGTATCTGCCCGACAGTGAGTGAAAACTTTGCCGGTGACTTGCTTGGCGTAACAAGTGTTTCCAGTTCCATAGGCGAGGGTGCTTCGGTCGGGGCTTGCACCTGCGGTGCGATGGTGAAAACGGGTGTCTGCTGCACCGTAACTGGTGGCATCATCACCTGGATGGCAGGTTTAGTAGGCTGTGGCCGCACCGGGATAAGAAACCCAACCAGCACAACAACCCATGCAATATAGAGGCACTTGGCGCTATAGCGCCTGATCACCAGCGGGGAGACGAGCAAAAGCAGCAGCGCCACTGCCGACATCGTGACCGTGCACTCGATCATCATGCGCAGAAACCCCAGCATATTCATACCTCCGCCGCGCGTCCTTTATCCACTGGGACAGCTCCTCCAGGTCCTTCTCCGTCAGTTTTTCGCGGTGCAGCGCGCTCAGCAGGCTGCCGTAACTATGCTTGTGGTAGTGGCCTACAAATATCTCCGTCTCCATTTGCAGGTATTCCTCGCGCGAAATGATAGGGTAAAACTCCCGCTCACGTCCCTTGCCGCGCTCAAACCGGAGAAAGCCCCTCTCTGTCAGGCGGCCGATGAGTGTAACGACCGTCTGCATCTTTACGCCGTTCTTCTTGCCGATGCATTCATGTGCCCGGGCCGTGGTGACGGGCGGTTCCTGGTCCCAGATAAAGTCCATCAGTTCAAACTCGGCATCGGGAAGCCGTTTAGGTTTCATTTGCTTGCCCTCCTCAAAAGACACGGTGTCTGTTATTATTTTACACCATGTCTTTTCCCCTGTCAAGAGCCAATGGTTGCAAAAAACATGCCAACCGGCTATACTAAACTGGGTTGAAAGACGATCGGTTTCGTATGCCGGAAAGGATGGTAACAGGGTCACATGAATGTGGCGCTGATGGTGAACTCATTGGGGTTTGGGGGCGCGGAAAGGATCATTGCGGACCTTTCTGTGCATCTGGAGAAAAAGGGATTTACGGTGTTCGTGTTTGTCATGAACAACCGGGAAGTTGCATACCCTTACGGCGGAACGCTTGTGCCCCTGGGGCTATTCCCGGTGCCGGATGGTCCGCTATCGGCGCTTTTTACGTGGCAGTACTTCCTCAGTACCGCACGCCTCAAGCGCAAGCATAAGATCGATACGACCATCAGCGCGATGGAGTATCTCAATCTGGTCAATCTGATGACCGGTCGAGACCGCAAGATCACCAGCATCCACAACTACCGCTTTCAATACGAAGTCACGCCCTCGGTCAAGGACCGCCTGATCGAGTGGGCGCTGTCGAAGCTGACGCGCCGCAACAACAAGATCGTCTGCGTCTCCCGCGCTATCGAAGAGAAAGCGCGCGGGCTGTATGGTCCGGACGCGCCGCTTACTACCATCTACAACAGCGTGGATATTGACCGTTTGAGCGCGATGATTACCCAGCCGCCGGACGGGCCTGATATTGAAATTGGCCCTCGTACGTTTGTCAATGCGGGTCGGCTGTGCGCGCAGAAGGCGCAGGACCGGTTGCTCCACGCGTTTGCGCTTGTGCATGAAAAACATCCGGACGCTAGGTTGCTAATCCTTGGCGGAGGCGCCGATGAGGAGCAACTGCGCGCGCTCACCGCGTCGCTGGGCATTACGGAGGCGGTAACCTTCACCGGGTTCGTGCACAATCCGACCTACTATATCGCCCGCTGCCATACGTTTGTGCTCAGTTCCGAATATGAAGGGTTTGGCAACGTAATCCTTGAATCGATGGTGTGCGGCACACCGGTCATTTCCACCGACTGCCGCAGCGGCCCGCGCGAGATTCTCGCACCCCAAACGCCGATGGACGCGGTGGCCACAGGTGTGGAGTATGCCGAGTGGGGCATCCTCACCCCGCTGGACCCCGCATCGCTCGCCGAGGCGATGGTGCGCATGCTGGAGGATGAGGAGATGCACGCCCGCTATGCGCGGGCCGCGGCGGTGCGCGTGGCGGATTTCGCCAGTGAGCCGATCGTGGACCAGTGGACAGCGCTGTTGGAGGAAGAGGCAAAATGACCCGATACCAGAAATTGCTGATGACGCGCTGCACGGAGCGCCTACTGCCCGCATCCCGCGATGTGAAAAAGCTTTCCACGAAGAAGGCGCTGGTGCTGCTGACATCACCTGTCTCCGCCGTGCACCTGCTGCGCGCGCGGAAGAAGCCGATCCTTCCGTACCTGGAGTTCGTCGTCACCGAGCGGTGTACGCTCAAGTGTAAAAACTGCGCCAACCTGATGCAGCATTACTGCACACCCGAGAGCTATCCGCTGGAACGCCTGATGAAGGACGCGGATGAGCTGGAGAAGCGCCTGTCTGCGATCTGGGTATTGCAGCTGCTCGGCGGCGAGCCGCTGATGTATCCGGGCCTGGAAACCCTTCTTGCGCACCTATGCGGCAAGAAGTTCATCCGCACCATCCAGGTGGTGACCAATGGCACGCTGCTGCCCAAGGAAGCGGTGCTGCGCGCGCTGCAAAACGAGAAGGTCATCGTGCACATCAGCAACTACGGCGACAAGTCGGTAAAACTTAACGCGCTCAAGGAGCTGCTGAGTAAGAACGGCATCCGGTACAAGTCGCTCGATTACACCGAGTGGATGGACTACGGCGATCTTTCAAATCGCGGCCTTTCCCAGGCGGAGCTGAACGAGTCATATCGCAGATGCCCGTCGGCGGAGTGCAAGACGCTGCTGAAGGGGCACATATACGCCTGCCCACGCAGTGCGCACATGGATAACCTGGGGCTTGGCATCGGCGATGGCGAGGCCGTGGACATCTACGACGGCGCAAACTTTAACGAGAACCTGGGCGCGCTGTTCAACCGTCCCACCATCTCCGCGTGCGACCACTGCAATCCGCCGTGGGCCAGGCCGCCCATCAGCCCCGGAGAACAAATGCCCCGCGACTGAACATTGCCCAAGTTCGCGCCGCAGTCAGAAGATAAACCGAAGAGGAAGCGCTCACGATGAAGATACTCCACATGATATCAGGGCTTGGCCCGGGCGGCGCGGAGAACCTGCTGCTGGACCTTGCTGCGGAGCTGAAGACGCGCGGGATTGAGCAGAAGGTGATCTACTTCTCCGACCTGACGGCGCTGGTGCCGCGCTTTGCCGAGATGGGCATTGAGACCGAGTTCATCGATCATCCTCGCCTTGGCTTCCTGGGCGCGGTGCGCGAGACCCGGCGGGCGATCAAGCGCTACAAGCCATCCGTGGTGCATACCAACCTGCTGCGCGCCGACATCCTCGGCCGCACGGCATCGCTGCTGACACGCGGCATGCGCTGCGTATCCACCATCCACAACATGGACGTTATGCCGCACTTTCATATGGTCAACCTGTTTGCCCGGGCGACGGTCAACAACTCCCGGCGCATGCATCTGGTTGCCGTGGCCGAGTGCTGTCGCGCATTCGCCATTGAGCATGTAGGGTTTCGGCCCGATAAAATTACCACAATTTCCAACTTTGCCGCTTCCCGCCCTGGGAAGCGCGGCGCAGGCGTATCCCGCGCAGCGCTGGGCCTCTCCGAGGATGATCTGGTGCTGATCAACGTGGGGCGTCTGGAGCCGCAGAAATGCCAGATGGACATTCTCAGGGCGGCCGAAGCGCTGCGCAATCGCGGGGTCGACCACGTGCACTTTTTGATCCTGGGCGAAGGAAGTCTCAGGCCGGAACTGGAGGCATATATCAAGGAGCATGATCTGGCGTCCTCTGTGACGCTGATCGGGTATGTGGAAAACGTCTACGATTACTTTGATATCAGCAGCGCGTTCCTTTTGACCTCCGCCTATGAGGGCGCATCCGTAGCACTGCTGGAGGCGTTTGGCAACCGGCTGCCTGCCATTTCCACAGACATCCCCTCCACGCGCGAGATGCTGGACGGCGGCGCGGGCATGCTGCTATATCCATATAACGAAGTGGACGCACTGGTGAACCTGCTCCTGGACATGCGGGGGCAGAAGCTGGATGTGGGGCAACTGGCGGATCAATCCGCTTTCTACGCGGCGAAGCTGACGCCTGAGCGGTATGTAGACCAGCTGCTGGCGGTGTACCGGGGGCTGGGTGTCGAGGTCAAGCTCGATGAGAAGGGACGTGTGGAGGCATGAGCATCGTCACGCGGCTGCGGGATGGCAAGCTGATTCGGCTATTCGCCGGCTCTCCCTTGCTGGGGAACCGTCGGTCACTGCGCGGGGAGGATAACCGCGTGGTTTCGCCGCATGCCGCGCTCTGCATGAAGACCATCTTCCATGTGCGCGGACGCGGCAACCGCATCGAGTTGGGCAACGCCATCTTGCGCAATGTGCAGATTCGTGTCTTTGGCGATGGAAACACCATCCACATTGGCGATGGAACGCGCATCACGGATACGATGCTGTGGATTACCGCGAGTAACTGCCGGATAACCTTCACCGGTCCCAACCGGCTGCACAACTGTGAGCTGGGCGTGGAAGGGAATGGCGGCGTGATCACGTTGGCCCCGGGCGTGATGCTTGGCGGATTTGTTTGGCTGGGCGACCGCCCCAACAGCACGGAAAAAGTGCGCCTCTATGCAGGAAGCGAGGAAATCGCTATTGCGGAGGATACCTGCGTATC
This sequence comes from Eubacteriales bacterium, assembly GCA_031549105.1. Classification (GTDB taxonomy): domain Bacteria; phylum Bacillota; class Clostridia; order Christensenellales; family Aristaeellaceae; genus Avichristensenella. The sequence continues at coordinate 2,368 of JAVBQK010000047.1, read as the reverse complement.
CGACGATGTGACGATGCGCAGCACCGATAGCCACGATATCCTCACGCTGGACGGGCAGGTGCTCAATACGCCCGAGCCTGTACGCGTTGGCAAGCGCTGCTGGATTGGTTCGGGCGCGGTGATCCTCAAGGGCGGCGGCGTGGGCAACGAATGCGTCGTCGGCGCGCGCAGCGTGGTAACGCGCGATTTTTCGGACCGTGATCATGTGATTTTGGCCGGCATGCCCGCCAAGGTCGTTCGGGAGGGTGTTACATGGCGGTTGTAGAAGGGGTGGATATCCCGCGCATCAGCATTATCGTGCCAATGTACAACGCGGAAAGCGGGATTGCCCGGTGCGTTGCCAGCGTGCTGGCGCAGACGCAGCGGGACTTCGAGTTGTTGGTGGTGGATAACAACTCCAGGGACCGGAGCATACGGACTTGCAAGGACGCGATGGCGGGTGACGCGCGTGCACGCATTCTCGCGGAGACTCGGCAGGGCGTTAGCGTGGCGCGCAACAAGGGCCTTGCGGAGGCGCGCGGCGAATATGTCTTTTTTCTGGATGCGGATGACGAGATCACCCCGGACGCTCTGGACAAGCTGCTGGCCGAGGCGCGCGCATACGACGCCGACATGGTGACCGCAGGGCTGGAGCATGTGTTGCTGGACGCCGCCGGACAGGTGCGTAGCCGCATGGCGCATCCGATGATGACGGAGCGGTTCGAGGGACAGGCTGGGATTGCGCGCGCGTTTGCCAGCCGCCTGCCGCAGTACGGGCTCTTTAGCGTGTTCATGCTCTACCGCCGCTCGCTCCTTGAGGAACATGCGCTGCGCTTTGACCCCGCGGTATCGCTGGGAGAGGACCTCCTGTTCAACCTGTCCGCATTCCGGCAGGCGCACCGCCTCAGCGTGCTGGGGGAGCCGGTGTACCGCTATTACCACCAGTATGGCGATAACCTGAACCTGAAGTACCGCGCGGACATGTCCGCGATCAAGTGCATGCTGTTTGAAAACGCCGTGGGCTTCCTCTCCGATAGCGGCTGCTGGGATGAGGATGCCAAGCGCGCGTATTACACCATGTACTCACAGGAGGCCTTCCTGCTGGTGGGGAATATCTTCCGCAACCCAGCCTATGTCGCGTCCGCGGCGCGGCGGGAGTTTGCCGAGGTGTTGGCGCTGCCCGACGTGCAGGAGATGCTAAAGCGGCGCGGATCGCTGACATTGTCGCTGCCCAAGCGGGTGTTTGTCACCTCGCTAAAGACGAAATCCTTTACCCTGGCGCGCCTAAGCGTGCAGGCGTATCGCATATTGAACCGGGTTTGACCGGGCATTCACACAAGGAGGAACCTCTATGAAGCTGGGACTGAGCCTGTATTCCATTGATGGGGAGGTTGCATCCGGCCGGATGACGCTGCCCCAGGCCATCGACTGGGCCGCGCGGCAGGGCGCGGAGTGCCTGGAACTGGTGCCGTTCGCCTATACTTTTGAGACCGCGGATGGCGGCATCGACGCCGCACTGGTTGCGGCGGCCCACCGTACCGCCCGGGATGCCGGTGTGCCGCTGGTCAACTATTCCGTGCTGGCCAACCTCTGTCTGGAGGATGACGTGGCGTTTGAGGCGGAAATCACCCGCGTGAAGCATCATGTGGACATCGCCGCGGCGCTGGGCCTCCCGCGCATGCGCCACGACATCTCGGCGTTCCGCCGCCCGCGCGGCGAGAACGGCGTCGTCTTCTTTGAAGCGCTGTTCCCGCGCATGGTCGAAGCCGCGGCACGCATCGCCGACTACGCCAAGACGCTTGGCGTGACGACGATGCTGGAGAACCACGGCTTTTTCGCCAACGGCTGCGACCGGTGCGAGCGCCTGCTGCACACCGTAGGCCGCGACAACTACCGCCTGCTACTGGATACCGGCAACATAGCCTGCGTGGATGAAGACCCCGCCGTGGCTGCGCGCCGCCTGGCCCCCCTGGCCGAAATGATCCACCTCAAGGATTTCTACATCCGCCGCCGCGATCCGGGCGACACCACCGAGTTCGACTGCGGCGGGCACTGGTTCCAGTCGATGGCCGGCCGCTACCTTCGCGGCTCCATCCTCGCTCAGGGCGATCTGGACATGTGGGAGATCCTTAGCGAGATCAAGAAATCCGGCTTTGACGGCAACATCGTCATCGAATTTGAGGGCCTGGAGGAGGCCAAGTACGCCTCCCGCGTGTCTATGGACAACGCGCGCAGGATCTGGGGAGAGGTGTAAGGGAGACGAGGGGAGACGCGGGGGGGGGGGGGTGTCCCACGACCCCCCCCCACAACGCCCGCGCGAGCGGTGGCACGAAAAATAAACACAACACCGGCGCGTGGATAATTTATATGAAAAATCAAAAAACCCCCC
>JAVBQK010000112.1:0-9421 GCA_031549105.1 Eubacteriales bacterium | reverse complement strand
CGAAAAAGTTGGGATTCTTAAGGGCAAAGCCCTTAAGCCGGGGGTCCAGGGGGCGGGAAGCCCCCTGGCGTTCCTCCGTTTCTACCACGACAGCCCTCGCTGTCTCACCTATAAAACTCAGCCAAAGTACCGCTTGAGCAGCCCATCGAACCCTCTGCCGTGCCTGGCCTCGTCCTTGCACATTTCGTGCACGGAGTCATGGATCGCGTCCAGGTTCAGCTGCTTGGCCAGCGTTGCAAGCTTCTTCTTGCCGTCGCATGCGCCGTACTCGGCGTCCGCGCGCATTTCAAGGTTCTTCTTGGTGCTGTCGGTCAGCACTTCTCCCAGCATCTCCGCAAAGCGGGACGCATGGTCGGCTTCCTCAAACGCGTAGCGCTTGAACGCTTCGGCGACCTCGGGGTAGCCTTCGCGGTCCGCAACGCGGGCCATCGCCAGGTACATACCTACCTCTGCGCACTCGCCGGTGAAGTTCTCGCGCAGGCCGCTGATGATGCGCTCATCCACGCCCTTGGCAACGCCCACCACGTGCTCGTCGGCATACTGCTTGTCGCCGGTCATCTCCTTGAACTTCTCCGCAGGCGCCTTGCAGATGGGGCAAAATTCCGGAGGCGTGTCGCCCTCATGTACGTATCCGCATACCGTGCAAACCCATTTTTTCATTTTCTATATCCTCCTTGATTTGATGTTCAATCGGTTCTGCATGCTGTATACCCGTCAGTGCGCCGTTTGAAACACGGAAAGCAGCGTTTCGGGCATCTTTTCCGGTGTACAGCAGACGGTATGGCGAATGGGCATGCTTTGCAGGCATTCGATGGGCTCCGGCACCGGCTGCCCAGACATGCGCGCAAGCGCGCGGCAGCAGGCAAAATCGTCCTTCTCGACGACATCCAGCGCCTTGGCGACGGCGTGTCCGAACTTAAACGGGCTGGCTGTAGCGACGATGACGGCCTGTGTGCGGTCGCCAGTCTGGTTGCGGTAGCGGGTGAGCATCGCGGTCGCGACCGCGGTATGCGGATCGATGAGAATCTTGGATTCATGCAGCACGCGCCGGATGGTGTCCATATCCTCGCCATCGCCCACCCAGCCGCCTAGCATATCCTGGCGGAGCGCTTTGTGGAGCGTGCCGCCAATGGAATAGCGCTTCTCGGCCGTGAGGCTTTCCATCCACGCGCGCACCTGCGCCGGGTCGCGGCCACACAGCTCAAACAGATAGCGCTCCAGGTTGGAGGAAATGAGGATGTCCATCGACGGCGAATGCGTCTTGTAGAACGGCCGGTTCACATCGTAGATGCCTGTCTGGATGAAATCGGCCAGCACGCGGTTTGCGTTGGAGGCGCAGATGAGTTTCCCCACGGGCAGGCCCATCTTGCGGGCATAGGCTGCAGCCAGGATGTTGCCAAAGTTGCCGGTGGGCACCACGAAGTGTACCGGCTCGCCCACGCGGATCGTCCCCCGCGCAACCAAATCGGCATAGGCCGAGAAATAATACGCCACCTGCGGCGCAAGCCGGCCGTAGTTGATGCTGTTGGCGCTGGTGAGCATCACGCCCCGGGCAGCCAGTGTTTCATTAAACGCGCGATCGGTGAAGATGCGCTTGACACCCGTCTGTGCGTCATCAAAGTTGCCTTCCACCGCCAGCACATGCGTGTTATCGCCAGTCTGCGTGGCCATCTGCAGATACTGCGCGTGGCTGACGCCGTTCTTTGGGTCGAAGACGACGCAGCGCGTACCCGGCACATCCGCAAAACCCTCCAGCGCTGCCTTGCCCGTGTCGCCCGAGGTCGCCACAAGGATGCAGATTTCATCCTCGACACCATTCTTGCGCGCGGACATCGACAAAAGGTGCGGCAGAATTTGCAGCGCCATATCCTTGAAGGCCAGCGTGGGCCCATGGAACAGCTCCAGCATGTGGGTGTTGCCGTTCAGCGAGCGCAGCGGCGCGGGCTGGCCGCGCTCAAATCTGTCGCCATAGGCGGCGGTGGTGGCGCGCTCAATCTCATCATCGGTAAAGTCGTCCAGCAGCGTGGACAAGATGCGCGCCGCGCGCGCTGCGTAGGGCAGCGCGCACAGCGACTGGATATCATCATAAGAAAATTCCGGAAAAGTTTCCGGCGCATACAGGCCGCCATCCGGCGCGAGCCCTGAAAGGATCGCGCGAGAGGCCGTGACCGGCGCGCCGCCACGGGTGCTTACCAACATACGCGCTCCTAGATGATGTATTGCTTCACAAAGTCCGGCGCGGCATCCAGATCGCCGCTGGCGCTGATGACAAAGCGCACATCGTGCTGCTTGCTGACCTTCTCCAGCTGCTCAAACAGCCACTTAAGGTTCACGATATCCTCGCCCACCAGCTTCAAGAACGCATCAACGAATACCAGATGGATATCAAAATTCTGCGCCAAGAGCCCGCATACAAACCCGATGAACATCTGCGCATTATGCACGCCATATTCGCCAGCATTGATAAAACGGATTTCGTGGCGCAGATCAAACATGTACCGCTTGTCATCATCTATGAACAGCACATCGCCGCTCACGTCCTTGATGGATTCGTTCGCCAGGTCAATCAGCCTTTTGGTTTTGCCCGACCCCTTTTTCCCATAAATCAATTCAATCACAAGCCCACCACTCCTTTCGATTCTTGTGGTTTTCTGTATATAGTATACCGCACGCGCGCGGGGAACGCTAGCGTTAAAGTTTTGTCGAAAAAGAAAACATACACTATTGGGCGTGAAAAATGTAATCCTCCGGGCTAATCGGGTACTTGATCGGTGCAAAAACCTCATCCCGGAAGGTGTAGCCGAGCTTCCGCGCGACCTCCAGAGCAAACTCCCGGAGCGCGGGCTCCATCGCGGTGATCACATTGCCGTCGGTGACGATTGGCGCGCGCACCTGGTTTTCGTACTCCAGGAAGTGAAACTCCTCGCGGTCCTCCTCCACCATGCCGATGCAGAATTTCTTCCCCTTGAGCAGACCCGCCTGGGCGATCATCGCGGGGAAAAGCGACATGGCGGCGATCAGGATGTCGTCCCGGCCCTGAAACTGGCGCAGAAAGTCGATATACGCCGGATTGTAGAGAACCGGGTCCGGCCACCCTCCAATGCCCGAGAGCAGAATGCAGTCATAGTCATCGATGACGAACTGGTCCAGCGTCTTGTCAGGCAGGAACGTCAGCCCCTCTTCCGACTTGACCGGCTCCATCGTCAGCGCGAAGACATCGAACGCCTTCTCCCGCGCGCTAAGCAGCGCCAACGTCAGCGCTACCTCATAGTTGCAGAACATCGGGTAGATCAAAAAGGCGACCTTCTTCTGTGGGTCTGGCATATGGGCACCTCTCTTTGCGCGTTTTCGTTACAGTCCCATCTCCTGCTTAACTTCGGCGAAACACGCTACCGCGAAATCCAGGTCCTCCCGCGTGTGCGCGGCGCTGACCTGCGTGCGGATGCGCGCCCTGCCCATGGGCACCACCGGGTAGGAGAATCCGATGACGTACACGCCCTTTTGCAGCGCGCGTGCGGCGAACTCCTGGGCGACGCGCGCATCGTAGAGCATGATGGGGATGATCGGGTGCGCGCCATTCGGCACGTCGAACCCGGCCTTGGTGAGCGCGGCGCGGAAATAGGCGGCGTTCTCGTGCACCTGGTCTCGCAGCGCGGTGCTCTCCTCCAGCAGGTCCAGCACGCCCAGCGTCGCGGCGCAGATGGCCGGGGCCACGGTGTTGGAGAACAGGTACGGCCGTGAGCGCTGGCGCAGCAGGTCCACGATCTCCTTCCGCGCGGCGGTGTACCCGCCGGATGCGCCGCCCATCGCCTTGCCGAATGTGCCAGTGAGGATGTCCACCCGGCCCATCACGCCGCAGTGCTCGGGTGTGCCGCGCCCATGCGCGCCCATGAAGCCCACCGCATGGCTGTCATCCACCATGACGAGCGCGCCGTACTCGTCGGCAAGGTCGCAGATGGCAGAAAGGTTCGCAATGAAGCCATCCATGGAGAACACGCCGTCGGTCGCGATCAGCTTGATCCGGCAGTCCTTCGCCGACTCCAGCTGCACGCGCAGGTCCTGCATATTGTTGTTCTTGTATCGATAGCGCTGGGCCTTGCAAAGCCGCACACCATCAATGATCGACGCGTGGTTCAGCTCATCGGAGATGACGGCGTCCGCGTCCGTGAGAAGCGTCTCGAACAGGCCGCCATTGGCGTCAAAGCACGACGAATACAGAATCGTATCCTCCATGCCCAGGAATGTCGAAAGCCGCGCCTCCAGCACCTTATGCACCGCCTGCGTACCGCAGATGAACCGCACGCTCGACAGTCCAAAGCCCCAGTAGTCATAGGATTCCTTCGCCCGCTTGATCAGGCGTGGGTCGTTCGCCAGGCCCAGGTAGTTGTTGGCGCACAGGTTCAGCACGCCCTTTTCCGCGCCCGCGCCGATCCTGGCGCCCTGCGGCGTGGTGAGAATCCGCTCGTCCTTGCGCGTGCCGGCCGCCTCAATTTGCCGCAGCTGCTCGGTGAAAATATCCAACACCGCTTTTCTCATGGTGTGCTCCAATCCAGGATCACCTTGCCGCTCTCGCCGGAGTTCATCGCGGCAAAACCCTTCTCAAACTCGGTAAAATGAAACCGGTGCGTGATCATTGGGTTCAGGTCCAGCCCGGCCTCAATCATCGCGCCCATCTTGTACCAGGTTTCAAACATCCTGCGGCCGTAGATGCCGGTCAGCGTCAGTCCGCGGAAGATGATCTCGTTCCAGTCCACGTTCGCGCCCTTGGCCATGATGCCCAGCAGCGCCACCTTGCCGCCGTTGCGCATCACGGAGAACATCTGGGCCAGCGCCGCGCCGCTGCCGCTCATCTCCAGCCCCACGTCAAACCCCTCGACCATATGCTGCCCGTACATCGCCTCGCGCAGGTCCTCCCGGGCTACGTTGACCGTCGCTGTAGCGCCCATGCGGCGCGCCATATCCAGGCGGTAGTCGTTTAGGTCGGTCACGACGACGCTGCGCGCGCCGTTCTGGCGGCAGATGGCGGCGGCCATCACGCCGATGGGCCCTGCGCCGGTGATCAGCACATCTTCACCCACGACATCGTACATTAGCGCGGTGTGTGTGGCATTTCCGTACGCGTCAAAGAAGGCAACGATCTCCTCCGGGAACGTTTCGCTCACGGGCACAACATTGCACGCCGGGATGCACAGGTACTCCGCGAACGCACCGTCCCGGTTGACGCCCACGCCCTGCGTTGCCTTGCACCACTGAGCGTTGCCTGCGCGGCAGTTGCGGCAATGGCCGCAGACGATGTGCCCCTCGCCGCTGACGCGCTCGCCAATCGTATAGCCGAGCACGCCCTCGCCCAGCGCGGCGATCTCTCCCACGTATTCGTGTCCGATCGTCAGCGGCGGGTGGATGTTCGCGCGGCTCCAGTCATCCCAGTTGTAGATGTGCAGGTCGGTGCCGCAAATCGCCGTCTTTCGAATCCTGATGAGCACCTCACCCGGCCCCGGCGCAGGCACAGGCTTCCTGGTAAGCACAAGGCCGGGTCCGGCCTCCGCTTTGGTGATCGCGTACATATCGGTCCCCATGCAAACGCCTCCTTGTATATGGAAACATTATACCCTGTGCCGCGCCCCACTTCAACCTTGTATTCCCCCGCCCAAACGGTTATACTGTATGATTGTATGGAACTGTTTGATGCCGCCGTGGAGCGCGTGCTGGCCCTCACCGGCGGGCGGCCCGAACCACGCAAGACCACCATCGGATTCTACGCCAATCGCGCCTACGCTTATGTGTTGCGCAGGCGATTTCAGGGTGGCGTATTGCTCACCCTATGCCTGCGCCGTCACGCTGATGACCCCTGCATATGGAATGTAGTGGAGCCGTACCCCGGCCGGTTCACTACCCATATCGTGCTGAAAAGCATGGATGAATGGGACGAATCGGTGGACGCACTGCTGATGGAAGCGTATGTGACATGCGGGCTTGGAAAGTGAGGTTTGTGCCATGAGTTTTGCATTCCCGCCGTATACCGCGCCTGATTTTTCTATACTTTCCGGTCCAAATGCCACCTTTGCGCCCGCGCCGATGGACGGGGTCGCGCCGGATAACTATCACGCACTGAGCATTTTTCCAGAGTATTTCAAAGTAAATGACCAATGGCTGCTCTGCGCCGAGAGCCGTATGGACTGTGTGCCCGTGCTGGAAACGGACGGGATGATCTCCGCGCGGGAGTTCCGCACGCTGCGAGCAGGCGAGATGGTTTGCACCGGCCGCACTGAGGATGCCAGCGAGGGCATCTACGTGCATGCACGCGGGTTTGCGCAGGCGGCGGACGGTGCGGAGACATTCGCGTTCCGCACGGGCCGCTCGCGGGAGACGGCGTATTCGCGCGACTATGATGAGCTGCTGGCCCTGCTCCGGCATGAACGCGAGCACGGCAAGGTCGTCTGGGTGCTTGGCCCCGCCTGCGCGTTTGACGCGGACACGCGCACGGCATTCGCTTCGCTGGTGGAGGGCGGATACGTACATGCCCTGCTGGCCGGCAACGCACTGGCCACGCACGACCTGGAGGCCGCGCTGCTGGGCACGGCGCTAGGGCAGGATGTCTACACGCAGGAAGGCGTGCCGAACGGGCACTACAACCACCTGGACCTGCTCAACCGTGTGCGCCTTGCCGGGTCGATGCCCGCATTCCTGCGGGAAACAGGCGTCACGGGCGGCATTGTCCACGCGTGCGTGGAGAAAGGCGTGCCGATGGTGCTGACCGGATCCATCCGCGACGATGGTCCGCTTCCCGAGGTGTACGCCGACGTATACGCGGGCGCTGCCGCGATGCGGGACCAGATCCGCAGCGCGACGACCGTCATCAGCCTTGCCACGACGCTGCACGCCATCGCCACCGGCAACATGACCCCGTCGTTCCGCGTGGTGGGCGACGTTATCCGCCCGGTCTATTTCTACAGTGTGGACGTATCCGAGTTTGCACTGGGCAAGCTGCGCGACCGGGGCAGCCTATGCTGCAAGACGCTCGTCACCAACGTACAAGATTTCGTCTGCAAGGTCGCAAACGGCCTACAAGGATAGCATAGACATCTTGCCAAACGGCAAAACTACCTCCATAAAGTAGCAAGGAGGTAGTTTTGCTTTATGAAGGTAGTCTACCAGAATGATTTGGCCCCGCTGGCCCAGCAGCTGGGCGCTATGGGCTTTGACATGCACCCAATGGGCACGAGTGTGCCCGCCGACGCCGTCCTCTTCACCTCCGCACCCGGCCGCGCACTCCGCACCCGCCCCGCGCCCGGCGGCGCGGTCCTGCTAAATGTGCGGGGCATGAGCGCCGCGCAGGCCGCCCAGGCACTGCGGAGGCGGGCGCAGGCGCCGGTTTTGTAGGGGGAGGAACGGGGGGGAACGATGGGAACGGCAGGGGACGCTGTCCCCTGCACCCCTGCCAGAGGGCCTTGCCCCCTGGACACCCGACTTTGCCTCACGGCAAGGGTGGGGTACGGGTGTTATCCTTTTTCAATGAGAAACCCACCTTTACAGTGTGTAAGGGTGGGTTTCTCATTGCTTTATGCTCCGAGTGCCTTCTGTTTACGGCGCTGTCGGCGGCCGAACGCGGGCGGCATTTGCTCGGGGGTGTAGTCATAGTGGATATCTTCCGGCGCTGTCTCCAACTGGGTGGGGTTGGCCAATAGGTCGCGCCAGCAGCCAAAGCCGCGCGCATACCCTGCGCCGCTGGTAATCCGCTCATCCGACACAACGCCGATGGGGATAATCCGCTTGTACACCGTGCGCCCTTCCGGCGATTGACTGGCTGTGCGCTCCACCTTGCCCAGCGAGATGAAGATGCTCGTCGTGCCGAAGTTATAGACGTGATGGTTGACATACGGCATGCCCAGCGACATCATGTTGGTGACGAACAAACTGGTATGGAACGGGCTCAGGTGAACGATGAAGCGGGGCAGCAAGCCGTAGCGGTCCAGCAAACGCGCCACGCCGACGATCGACACTGGCAGGCCCGGCACGGCCAGCAGAAAGCGGGCCAGCTTATCGGTACCGTTCGCTATTTCAGGCTTACGGTTCTCGTCGATTGCCTCTTTCACCTTGTTATGCACATCGTAGATGGTGTCAGTCGGCTGAAAGTACAGCTTGATGGTGGTTTCCTGTATTTCTTCGCTGTCCTCAAATGTCTTGAGGAGCGCCAGCGACACGCAGATGGCGTTGCGCGCATAGTGCTGCTTGTTGGAAATGAAGCGGTTCAGCTCCGGGTTTTGCGAGATGGTGCGCACATACGCGGCGATGACGATATCCATATATGAAAAAACATTGCCCTTTGCACGCTGTTCAGCGATATACCGTGTCAGCGTATCGCAGTCAATGCGCTGCACGCTATGCACCTGCGCATCCACGCGCGTGGGCATCAGATATGGCGCAAGCGCGATAATCGCATCCTTTTGTCTAACTCTGCGCCCGTCCGGACGGCGTCCAAACATCGGTTTCATCCTTTCAATCCAAAAGTCCTGACGGCAGTATAGCGCAAAACGCGGCATCTGTAAATGAGGCCGCGCTTTTTGGCAAAAACTGATTCTTTGGGCCGCTCACTTGTTGCCCTGTAGGCCACTCTTTCCCTGCTTCCAGTGGTGGTAGCACAGGCCAATGTAGGTAATCGTCTCCTCGCCCGTGCCGGTATCAATCAGCACCTGCTCGCCTTCCTTGACGACGCGCCCCTGCCGGTCCACCCGCGTGTTCATCGTCGCCTTCGCCCCGCACCAGCACAGGCTCTGGTCCAGCTCCGATATGGTATCGGAAAACCGCAGCAGCGCACTCGACCCGGGAAAGAAGTTGCCCTGGAAATCGGTCTTCAACCCATAACAATGAATCTCTAGCTCGCTGGACATGTCCGCCAGCTCGATCACCTGCGCTTCCGAAAGGAACTGTGCCTCATCGATGAACACATGCTGCAACTGCCCAGGCTTGCGCGTCTCCAGCCACAGCAGTTGCTCTCGCGCGCTGTGGTCCGGCGCGAGGACAAAATCCGCATGCCCCTCCAGCCCCACCCGCGAATGAACAATATTCACGCCGCGCCGCGTATCCACCGACGGCTTTACAAGCGCGCACGAATACCCCTGCATCTGGTAGTTGTACCGCTGCATCAGCAGCATCGCTGTCTTAGACGAGCCCATTACGCCAAAGTAAAAACGTAGCATGTCCAGACTCCTTAATGAAGAATGGAAAACACAAATCCGCAGTCCAACCCCTGCGTGAGCAGTGTTGGGTTTCCAAAGGGCAAGGCCCTTGGGTCGGGGGCCTGGGGGACAAGGTCCCCCTGGCGTTCCCTCCTCACAGCAGCTTTTCAAATATGAGCCCGAAATACAACTGATCCGCCAGCACCAGCACGCCCAGAATGGCGGTGTACAAACCGAACCATTTG
>JAVBQK010000108.1:0-14317 GCA_031549105.1 Eubacteriales bacterium | reverse complement strand
TGAACTCGTTACTGTGTAATGCTTACACGCATACAACGGGACCCTTGCGGGAAACAATCCCTGAAAAGTTGCAAGAATGTTGCGTAGTATTTTTGAAAAATGTAACCAATTTGCAACCTATAGACTTTTTTCATAATACACTGGGCGCTTTTGTCACGACTAAATCACATTTGCGCCACATTTAGAAAAGAAAAAATCGTGCACACGCTAAAACTTCCATGGCGAAAGCTTAAATTTCCCGCACCAGCGAACGGCATGCCCCCTTGCCTTTGGTGATTCGGGGAGCATGAAGAAAGTACGAATCACCCGACAGGCGGCAAGCTCTGCGCACAAGTGCCCCGATTCGCTGTGATTCTTGACAACCCCATCCCTGCGTGTTACCCTGCCCATGGTTCATCTATGATGAACGGAGAAATCGTGCCCGGGGCATGGCTGGAGGAATCGACATGGAGCAGGAGTTTAAGGTCAAGTCCCTTGCCAAGGCGATGAAAGTGCTGGAGTGTTTCTCCAACGAAAGGCCCGAACTGGGCATCACGGAAATCGCGGACAGGCTGGATCTGAACAAATCCACGGTTCATAACATCGCCTCCACGTTTGAATCCCTGGGGTACCTTGCCCAAAATGCCGAGACCGGCAAGTATTATCTGGGTGTAAAGCTGCTGCAGTTCAGCTACATCGTCAACAACCACATGGGCTTTCGCAAGTTCCTCCTGCCCTATATGAAGCGCATCGCCGCGGAACTAGGCGAAACCGTGTACATGGGCATTCCACACGAGCGGGATGTGCTGTACATTGAATGCTATTCCGCTGGGTCGAACGCCGGTGCACGGAACATCCTGGGCGAACGCGCGCGGATGCATTGCACGGGTCTTGGCAAGGCGATGCTCGCCTATTTGTCCCCGGCAAGGATTGAGCAGTACCTCTCCGTGCCGCTGGAGAAGTACACCCAGACCACCATCACCACCCGGGAAAGGCTGCTCGCCGAGATCGAAATCACCCGCGCGCGCAGCTACGCGGTGGATAACATGGAGCATGAGCACGGCATCACCTGCATCGGTGTCCCGATCTTTGGAAACGACGGGAAGCTGGTGGCCGCAGTCAGCATCAGCGCGCCCTCTCCGCGCTTTGGCGCGGAGGTAATCGCAAAGCATGCCGAGTGTATGCGCGAAATCCTAAAGCCCGCTCAGCATCAGCTTTAGCACCACCCTTTGACGATAACATCATAAAAAGACTGTTGACATTGGGCAACAATTCCGATATAGTATATATAGTAGTGAACGATGTTCATCATTGTTGAACATAGTGATGACGAAAAATTGTGACGGTACACATCTGAACCTTGTTCATCTATAATGAACGGTTCTGTAGGAGGCGTGATTATGGAACGGCCCCTCAGCTATGCGGACATCCTGAACCTAAAGCGCTGGAACACCCCGACTGTCTACAATGGATGGGAGAAAATCACCCACCTGGAGCGCACGCAGGGGCGGGTTAACCGCGCCCCTGTGCACGATTACATGCCCCAGATGGGCATCATGGCGGGCTATGCCGTCACGGTGGAGGTGGAGCCCAGCAACCAGGCGCACCAACTGGCCAACCCGGATGCCCAGCGCGACTACATGCGCTATCTGGCCAGCGTGCCCGGACCCAAAATCGTCATCGTCAAGGACCTGGATAACCCGCACATCGGCTCCTTCTGGGGAGAAATCAACGCAAACCTTCACAAGACGCTGGGCTGCATCGGCACGATCACCGACGGCTGTGTCCGCGATCTTGATGAGATGACCAACGCCGGGCTGAAGGCACTGGCAAAGCAAACCTGTGTAGGGCACGCCTACAGCACCCCGGCCCGCTGGGGTGTCCCCGTGGAAGTGTTCGGCGTCCAGATTAACCCGGGTGATTTCATCCACGCGGACAAACACGGCTTCATGGCGATCGACCCGGAGGACTGCCCGCGCCTGCTGGAGGCGGTCCGCTTCATGGACCAGAACGAGTGCGACAACCTGCTTTCCTTTTCCAGAAACGCCCAGGGACTGCCGCTTACAGAGTTTGTCGAAGAATATGCCCGGCATGTTAAGCGTTTTGGTCAGGATGCCAACGAGTTTTTCGCTGGCATAAAATAACAAATCTGCCAACCTTTGCGCGGAGGTGCAGTATGCAAATGGAAAACGCGGCGAAAACGTATAAACGTCGGCCCCATGCGACGTGGCGCAACATCAAGCGCCACTGGCGGCTGTTGGTGTTCGCGCTGCCGGCGCTGGTGTACATCATCATCTTTCATTATCTGCCCATCTATGGCGTGGTCATTGCCTTTGAGGATTTCAAGCCGCACCTGGGCTATATGGGCAGTCCCTTTGTGGGGCTGAAGCATTTCACCAGGTTCTTCAACCATCCGGATTTCTGGAAGCTGATCCGCAACACCGTATTTCTGTCGCTCTATCAGCTGATCGCTTCCTTTCCCATCCCGATTTTGCTGGCGCTGTCCATCAACCAGCTCACCCAGCGCAGGTACCAGAAAACCGTGCAGATCGTTACCTACGCGCCTCACTTCATCTCCACCGTGGTGCTGGTCTCCATCATGCGCGTCATGCTGGACCCTCAGACGGGCGTGGTCAATGCGCTGCTGGGAAAGGTTGGCGCAGGACCGGTCTTCTTCATGGGAGACGCAGGTCTTTTCCGATCCGTGTACGTGTGGTCTGATGTGTGGCAGAACACAGGGTGGAGCAGCATCATCTACTTTGCGGCACTGGCCGGGGTGGATATCAGCATGCATGAAGCCGCCATCATCGACGGCGCGAGCAAAACCCAGCGCATCCGCTATATCGACTTCCCAACCATCCTTCCCACGATCATCACCATTCTGATCCTCAATACTGGCAAGATCATGAGCGTGGGATTCGAAAAGGTATTCGCGATGCAGAACGCGCTCAACCTCTCCACCTCAGAGATCATCTCTACCTACGTATACAGAATCGGCATTCGTGAGGGGCAGTACAGCTACTCCGCCGCGATCAGCCTGTTCAACTCCGTCATCAACCTGGCGCTGCTGCTGAGCGTGAACACCATCACGAAGAAGACCGGCGATATCGGCATTTTCTAGCCTGTTGAAAGGAGGTGGCCTATGGCCCAGCCCGCTATGGCAACGCGCATTCACGACACGAAGGGCGACCGGATTTTCAACATCTGCAACATCGCGTTTACGCTCGTGTGCGTACTGCTTTGCATCTATCCTTTGTACTTCATCATCATCGCTTCCTTCAGCGATCCGTCGCTGGTATCGCTTGGCAAGGTGGTCGCCATCCCCAAGGGCATCACCTTCGACGGATATGTGCGCATCATGGAGAACCGGGAACTGTGGATCGGCTACCGCAACACCATCGCGTACGCGGTGATCGGCACGCTGTTCAACCTGTCGCTGACGCTGACCTGCGGGTTTGCGCTCTCCCGGCGGGAGATGCCTTTCCGCCGCGTCATCATGGCGGTGTTCACGGTGACGATGTTCATCTCCGGCGGACTGGTGCCTACCTTTCTGCTGATCAAGAACACGCTGGGCCTGTACAACACCTTCTTTGTTATGATTTTCCTCAACGGCATGAGCGTGTACAACATGATCATCTGCCGCACGTTCTTTGAGACGACGATCCCGGCCGACCTGTGGGACGCGGTGCAGGTGGATGGCTGCAATGAGTTTAGGTACTTTTTCTCCATTGTACTGCCACTGTCGGGCGCGGTCATCGCGGTGCTCGCGCTGTACTACGCGGTAGGCCACTGGAACAGCTACTTTAGCGCCATGATCTATCTCCGGGACAAAAACCTGTTCAGCCTGCAGCTGGTGCTGCGCAACATCCTCATCGCCAACCAGTACACAGACGACATGGCAAGCCTGGACGTGGGCGCGGATACCACGCTGAAGCTGCAAACCATGAAGTATGCCATCATCGTGGTGTCGACAGTACCCATGCTGATCGTCTATCCCTTCGTGCAGAAACACTTCGTCAAGGGCGTGATGATCGGCGCTGTAAAGGGATAGCCCCCATTTGTTTCTAAGGCGGGAGGCCCCGCCCTAAGAATAAGCCACTGCATAAAAGGAGGAAGGACAATGAAAAAGGTTCTTGTTTCCCTGACGCTGGCCCTTGCGATGCTGCTGACTATGTTCGGCGGCCTGGCCATGGCGGAGTCCGCAATGATCGACGGCAACACATACCTCGAGGGTGACCGGATCGTGAAGGACCCCATTACCCTGAAGATCAACGTAGTCTCCGGCAGCCATGTGGGCAACATGGCGGACCTGCTGTGGATCAAGCAGCTGCAGGAAGATACCGGCATCAACATGGACTTCTACCACATGAACACCGGTGACACCGTGGAGCAGAGGAACCTCGTGTTCTCCACCCAGGACTACCCGGATATCTTTTGGGGCAACCCCACGGACAAACAGATCGCCGAATGCATCGAAGCGGGCGCGATCTATCCCCTCAACGACCTGATTGAAAAGTATGCGCCCAACTGGAAGGCGTACCTGGATGCGAACCCCAACGTTCGCCGCCTGATCACCGCCAGCGACGGCAACATCTACAGCCTGCCGGTCGTGCGCGATGAGATCGTTCAGTCCGGTATCCGCGACCAGTGGCTCATCAACAAGGTATGGCTGGATGAGCTGGGCCTGGATGTCCCCACCACGGACCAGGAGTTCGTTGAGGCCATGCGCGCCTTTAAGGCCAACGCGGGCAAGGGCTCCATTCCCGAGGGCGTCCTTCCCTACTACTTCCGCTATAACTACTTCATCGGCAGCCAGCTGGACTTCTACGCCGCCTACGGCGTAATCGTCCCGGGCGACCAGGACCGCGTGTTCATCTCCATCGCGGAAGATGGCAAGACGGTCGAGTACAACTTCACCGACAAGGCGATCATGGCCCCTGTGAATACGCTGCACGACATGTACAAAGAAGGCCTGATCCCCGGCGCCGTGTTCACGGATGAATGGAACGACTACCTGGCCAAGACCCGCGCGACCCCGGCCTTCGTAGGTTCCTTCCACTCCTTCCACAACCCGGATGAGAACACCTACGTTGCGATGGCGCCCTTCTCCGTGGAAGGCGTGGAGAAGAGCTACATTCGCAGCCAGCTCAACCAGGTCACCCGCAACTACTTCACCATCTTCACCAACAACAAGTACCCCGAGGCCTCCATCCGCCTGGCGGATGTCATCGCGGTGCCGGAGCGCTCTCTGACGGGCTTCTACGGCTCCTTCGGCCAGTATCTGGAGAAGACGGCGGACGGCTACCTGCAGCTGCCGCAGACCGCGGACGAGCAGATGAAGGAAAACTGCCCCGGCAACTGCCTGGCGCTGCTGATCCCCGCGGAGATGGCCGACCTGATCACGTATGACGGCGCGCTGAAGGTTCGCCAGGATGCTATCGAAATGTACAAGCCCTACATCCTGCCCACCGAGCGCCTGTTCCCGCGCCTGATGGTGCCCCAGGATCTCCAGGCCCGCTACTCGGAGCTGGAAACGGACATCAATGCCGTCACCAAGGAGCAGTTTGCCCAGTGGATCGCCGATGGCGGCATCGAAGCCGGCTGGGATGCCTACATCAAGAAGCTGGAAGCGGCCGGTCTTGCAGAATATCTCGATCTGGCCCAGAAGCTGTTTGACGATTTCAGCGCCATGTAATTCCTTGTTACCCTCCTGGCTTGTGGACGGCGCGGCTTTTCGGGCCGTTCACAAGCCCCTTTTTATGTAATGTAAATACATGAGGAGACTGCTATGGAGTACACGCATCCGTGGGGCTACGTGCCCTATGATCCCGTGACCACCGACGCCTTCGGAGCGCCCGGCAGGCCCTATCAATTCCTCATTACGCATATTGTTCCCAGGGATTCCGGAGCGCACGTTGCCTGGCAGGCGATGCCCGGGGCGAATCGATACAAGCTGTCTTTCGTTCCGTATGGGGAACACGCCTTTCTTTCCCTTCCGAGGGCCGATGTCTTCACGAGCGAAACAGAGGGTGAAGTGCAGTGCCTTACCAACCTCGCGGACTATGAAGTGCGCGTAGAAGCGTTCCTGGGGGAGACCTCGCTGGGGCACGCGCTGCCCCGCCCGGTTCGCCCGGCAAAGGTGCCCGGCACGGTTGTTAACTACATCCACGCGGACGACTATACCTACGCTTACTCTGGTCGCTCCACCGCGACGCCGGGGATCATCCGGCTGCCCACCGGTGAGCTGCTGGCCAGCCACGATGTGTACTGGGGCGACGCGCCGCAGAACCTGACGAAGATTTTCTCATCCACGGATGACGGCGCGACGTGGCAGTTTGTCACGGACATCGTTCCGTGCTTCTGGGGTAAGCTGTTCTGGCATCGGGACGCGCTGTACATGCTGGGCTGCGCCACGGAGTGCGGCGACCTGCTGGTGGGGCGTTCCATGGATTTCGGGCGCACATGGTGTGCGCCGATCACGCTATATCCCGGCGGAACCCGGCTAAGCGGCGGGCCGATGCGCTCGTCGCTGCCGGTGGTTGAGCACCACGGGCGACTTTGGACGAGCATGGATGTAGGTTCCTACCCTGTGGGGTATCACGACACGGTGATCGTCTCCGCTGACGCGAACGCTGACCTGATGGACCCCGGCGCGTGGACTTGCTCCGCGCCACTCCGCTACGACCCGAACTGGCCGGGCGCTTCAAAGGGCGCACCCCGTACCGGGTTCCTGGAGGGCAACGTGATCGTGGGGCCGGATGGCGCGCTGTACAATGTCATGCGCTACGAGACCCGGGGCGGCGATCCGAGCTACGGGCTGGCAGGGCTGCTTCGTGTGGACACAGAACACCCCGAAAACGCGCCGGAGTTTGTGCGCATCCTGCGGTTTGAGGGCAACCTCTCCCGCTTTTCCGTGGTGCGGCACGAGGCGTCCGGATATTACTTCGCCGCGGTGAGCCGCGTGGTGGACGAGCCTACGTACTACCGGGGCCGCTTGTCGCTGATGCGCTCGAAAGACCTGATCCACTGGGAGTTCATGCGGGACCTGCTGGACGCAAAGCCCATCTGCCCGGGCGAATGGCCCACCCGCACGGCGTTTCAGTACCCCGACTCCTTCTTGGAGGGTGACACACTGCTGCTCATTTCCCGCACGGCGCTGTTTGGCGCGTACAACTACCACAATGCCAACTATATCACCTTCCACCGATTTGACCTAGGAAAAGAGGTGTCGGCCCCATGAGCAACTATCTGAACCAACCCTGGGGGCACAGGCCCTTTGTCCCGGCGGAAACGTCGCTGTTTGGGGCGATGCACAAGGGGTTTGCCGTGCACATTGTGCGCCTGAGCGTGGGCGAGGGGCACATGGAACTGGAATGGCTGCCGCCGGATGTGCCCGGCGTAACAAGCTATCGGGTATCGGTGGCGCGCAGGGGGGAGAGCGTAGGCTTTGCCAACAACCGGCCCGCAGGCATCCCGGACCCGAGGCTGTTGCCACTGGATGCCACCGGCTGCCATTTTGATGGACTGGTCAATGGCATCGACTATGAGGTGGGCGTCTTCGCGCTGAGTGCCGAGGGAAAGCCTGTTGCCAGAAGCCTGAACCGCCTCTTCCGCACCGGGTATTTCCCTGGCACGGTGGTGAACTATATCCACCCGGATGACTACGCCTACGGCTTTTCCGGCCGTTCTACGGCCAGCCCGCATCTGGTGGAGCTCCCATCAGGCGTGCTGCTGCTCAGCCACGATGTGTACTGGGGCGGTGCGGCGCAGATGCTCACGTTGCTATATCGCACCGATGATGGCGGCGAGACCTGGCGCTATGTCACGGACATTGCTCCCTGCTTCTGGGGGAAGATGTTCTATCATGACGGCACGCTGTACATGATGGGCGTGGACGGCGAGTATGGCAATTATCTGATTGGCTGCTCCAAGGATGAGGGAATGACATGGTCCGCGCCCGTTCAGTTGATTCCGGGCGGCGATAGAATCGCAGGCGGCCCCCATCAGGCCCCGACGCCGGTCCTCCTGCACAAGGGCCGGGTGTGGACAGCCGTGGAGTGGGGAACCTGGACACGCAACCTGCACATGGCGGGCATCCTCTCGGCCGACCTTTCCGGCGATCTGATGGACCCGGCGAACTGGACGCTGTCGCCTTTCGTGGAGCAGGACCCCAATTGGCCGGGTGCGGTATCGGGCGGCCATCCCCAGTTGCTGGAGGGGAATGTGATCCCGCTGCCGAACGGTTCCATCGGGAATCTTTTGCGCTACCACACCAAGGATGCGGTCCCGCCCTACGGCGTGGCCGTGCTGCTGGGGCTTGACCCGGAAAAACCGGGCGATGCGCAAACCTTCCTCCAGACGGTTTCGCTGGAGGGGAATTATACGAAGTTCTATGTACAGTGGGACGGGGTGTCTCGGCGCTACTACGCGCTGATGAACCGGCCGGATGATGCGAGCATGTATCGCCGCGATATCCTGTCGCTGGCCATTTCCACGGATGCGGCAACGTGGCGCACGGTGGCGGATGTGATCAACTATCGGGATAACAACTGGCCGGAAGGCCCCGGCAAGACAGGGTTTCAGTACCCATCCTTCCTGCTCTCCGGGCAGGATATGCTGGCGGCGGTGCGCACGGCGCTGCATGGCGCGTTCAACTTCCATAACGCCAACGCCATCACCTTCCATCGCCTCCGGAACTTTCGGCGCGAAGGGAACCGTGCGGACGCGTAAGACAAAAATGGTATTGCAAGGGGGAATGTACTTTGGCACAATCTCAGCTTCCCGGCGTGTGGCCGGTGATGATTACGCCCTTCACGGAGGATGGCCACATCGATTATCCGGCGGTGGATGCGCTGATTGACTTTTATCAGGCTGCGGGCGTGGCCGGTCTGTTTGCTGTCTGCCAGTCCAGCGAGATGTTTTTCTTGAGCCGCCGGGAGCGGGTTTCCCTCGCCGCCTATGTAAAGGCGCAGGCTAAGGTGCCGGTGATCGCCTCCGGGCATATTTCCTATGCGCCGGAAGATCAGGCCGAGGAACTGGTTGCCGTCGCGGATACGGGCGTGGATGCGGTGATCCTGATCACCAACCGCATGGCCCAGCAGGGCGACGGGGACGACGTATGGATGCATGCGCTGGATAAGCTTCTCTCTGAGCTGCCGGAGAGCGTACCCCTGGGCCTGTATGAATGTCCTCATCCGTATAAGCGCCTGCTTTCCGATGAAGCACTGCGGCACTGCGCCCAGTCCGGGCGTTTCCGCTTCCTGAAGGATACCTGCTGCGACTTGGCCCGCATTCAGGGGCGCATTGAGCTGCTGCAGGGCAGCGGCCTGGATCTGTTCAACGCCAATACCACGACGCTGCTGCCCTCGCTGCAGGCCGGTGCGGCGGGCTTTTCGGGCGTGATGGCCAACTTCCACCCGGACCTGTACGTATGGCTGTGCGAGAACTTCGATAAACAGCCGGAAAAGGCCGTGCGTCTGCAGGCGGGGCTGACGATGTGCTCCCAGATTGAAAGGCAGTGCTATCCCGTGAACGCCAAGGCGTATCTGCGCGGCGCGGGGCTTCCGCTGGGCATCGAGACCAGGACCAGAAGCGCCCATGAAATGACGCCGCTGTTTTTCGATGAAGTGGAGCAGCTCCGGACGCTGACGGCGTGTCTGAGAGAAATGATACTGTAAGTGAGGATTGTTCTATGCGCGGATGCAATGCCTGGGATTTCCATCCCTATACCCGGCTTTCCCAAAATGAAAAAAAGACCCTGCCCTACATTTGCCGCGTAGCGCCCTACCGGGACCGGTGCGAGGTCGAATGGTTTGACCAGGGTGCGGACACCACTCACGAGGTGGTATGCCGCCTGCGGGCGAATAACCAGCCTGACATTGTCGTGGCGGCAGAACGTGGCCTGACAGTACTGGAAAACCTTCTGCCGGACCGTGAGTACGAGGTGTATGTGCGCCGCACCGGCATGGTGGACGAGAAGAGCGACCTGCGCCTGTTCCGCAGCGGAGACGTTCCCGGCACAGTAGTGAACTATCTGCACCCCCTGGATGATACGTTCAAATTCTCAGGCCGCTACCTTTGCAGCCCTTCCATCGTCAAAACCCCCACGGGTCGCCTGTTGGTGTCCATGGATGTGTACGGCCCCCGCCACGCGCAGAACCTGACATTCGTCTACAAATCCGACGACGGCGGCCTCACCTGGCAATATCTGTGCGACCTGTTCCCCTGCTTCTGGGGCAAACTGTTCATCCATGAGGGCAAGGTGTTCATGGCATCGATGACGGCGGAGTATGGCGATTTTCAGATTGGTTATTCGCTGGATGATGGCGCGCATTGGGTAAAGCCCGTCACCCTCTTCCCCGGCGCAGGCATCCGCGATGAGATGGGCATGCACCAGGCCCCAACGCCTGTCATCCACCACAAGGGCCGAATATGGACCGCGGTGGAATACGGCACGTGGGAGATGGGCGGGCATGAGAACGCGCTGGTTTCCGCCGATGCGTCGAAGGATTTGATGGACCCCGCCAACTGGGTGCTGAGCGAGTTCCTGCCGTTTAACCGTGAATGGCCCGGCGCGGTGAAAGACTGCCGCTGGGGCTGCCATGAGGGCAACGCGGTAGCGGGTCCGGACGGCGAGATGTACAACTTCCTTCGCTACCAGATCAGCAATGTATACCGGGACAACAGACCGCTGCCCCAGCCTTCCCATGGCAAGGCCATGCTGCTCAAGGCCGACCTGAACGATTTGGATAAGGCGCTGACCTTTGACCGGTTCGTGGATTTTAATGGCGGCATGAGCAAGTTCAGCCTGCGACAGGACCCGGTCACCGGCTACTATGTGGCGCTGGTGAACAAGGTCATCGACGACACCGCCCCGGGCGCGAGGAATATCCTGTCGCTGTCTGTTTCGAAGGACTTGTTTAACTGGACCATCGTCAAGGACATGATCGATGGCTCGGACCATACCGTGGACGAGGTCGGCTTCCAGTATGTGGACTTCATTTTCGACGGCGACGATATCGTCTACGCATCGCGCACTGCGTTCAATCGCGCCAACAACTTCCACGATTCCAACTACATCACCTTCCACCGGGAATCAGACTTCCGCAAGACTTGCGGCTGGGTGTAAAGAGATGGCAGACCATACAAACAAACTGCGCCGCCTGCTGGAGGAGAAAAGGCCCTCCGTCGCCACGCGCATTCTCAGCGCCTGGCCCACCATCGCGGAGGCAGCCGCGGCCACGGGCAGCTTTGACTACGTAGAGTTTGTGGCGGAGTACGCGCCTTTCTCTCATGCGGATTTGGAGAACATCCCCCGGGCGCTGGAACTGCACGGCGTGGGATCCATGATCAAGATCGATTTTCAGAACCGGCACTATGTGGCCCAGAAGGCGCTGGCCAGCGGGTTTGAGGCCATCCTCTTCACCGACCACCATACGGCGGCGGAGGTGCGGGAATCCATCCAGGCTATACGGCCAGATACGCCGGCAGCGGGTGGCCGCTTTGGTTATCCGTCCCGCCGCTGGATCGGCTACCTGCCGGATGCGCCGCAGATGAACTACGCGGGCAACCTGTCCGCGGCGGTGGTGGCGGTGATGATCGAAAAAAGGCAGGCCATGGAGGAGATTGAGGCGATTTGCGCCGTGCCGGGCGTGGACATGGTGCAGTTTGGACCATCGGATTATGCACTGAGCATGGGCTGGAACATGGCGGAACACCGGGAAGCCCTGTATGAGATCGAAGCGGAAATGATCCGTGTCGCCCTCCGGTACGGCGTCCAGCCGCGCTGCGAAATCAATCGGCCCGATGAGGCCGCGCGGTACATCGCGCTGGGCGTGCGGCATTTCTGCATCGGGGATGAGCTGCGCAACAACATGATTTACTGGCGGGATATCGGCGGGGCGATGCGGGAGATTGCAACGGGGCTATGATGGGGGAATGCACTTGTTTCAACTGGGGTGGGCTCAAGGGAAAACGGCCTTGAGCGCCACCCCTCTCGCATTTTCATTCCAGCGTTGACAACCCTTTCCCGCTGGAATATGATGGCAGTGACATATAGTCACCGCGCCCCAAAACCAGAGCGCAGGAACGTATCTTTTTCCGCATAGCTGTGTCGCTCTCCAGTCGACGTAGCTGCCGGCTACGCCTCCTTCCGGCTCCTCGCTCTGCGAAAAAATCTCTCGTTCCTGCGCTCTGGTTTTGGGGCACAGTGACTATGTACCACACGCAAAGGGGGAAGGGACCATGAGCGCCGAACCTGCCATGATCGACCGCAAAAGGCTGGTAACCCGGCATAACCCCTCGCTGCGGGAGGCGGAGACGCTTTCGCCGCTGACCGTGGGGAATGGCCGCTTTTGCTTTACCGCAGACATCACCGGCACACAGTCCCTGGACGCCGCGTATGCGCGTGGCTGTCCGCTGTGCACCATGGCCGGGTGGGGCTGGCACAGATTTCCCGAGGCGTATAACCGCGCCGCCTACCGCATGCCGACCTTCGACGTGCAGGGCCGGAAAGTGCCCTATCTGCTGGATAACGGCGAGCAGCCGGCTTTGTACAACGGCCTGCGGATGAACCCGCACAAGTTCCACCTGGGCCGCGTGCGCCTGCTAAAGGAAGGTGTGCCGGTGCAAAACATCGCCGGTATCCGCCAGACGCTGGACCTATGGACAGGCGTCTTGCACAGCGAATTCACCGTCGATGGGCAGCCGGTATCGGTCAAAACGGCCGTTCACCCGCAGATGGATGCGCTGGCCATACAGGTGGAGACGAACGCCCCACTTACCCTGTCGGTCGACTTCCCATATGCCAGCGAGGCGATGCCAGCGGGCGAGTTCATTCTGCCGGGCCGCCACGCGTCCACGCTCGATGGCGGGGTGATCCGCCGCGCAATGGATACCTTCTCCTACGAGGTTTTTGTGGAAGGCGCCGCGCAAACCGGCCTGCACGCATTTTCGCTGCCTAGCACCGCGGTGCTGCTGTTCTCACCAAGCGGCACAGGCGTCCCGCCAACAGCGGAAGCTGTGTTCAGCGCTTGCGAGGCGCATTGGCCCGCGTTCTGGCAGTCGGGCGGTGCGCTGGAGATCGCCCACAATGAGGACCCGCGCGCGTTGGAGCTTGAGCGCCGGGTGGTGCTCTCCCAGTACCTGCTCGCGATTCAGTGTGCGGACACGCTGCCGCCGCAGGAAACAGGCCTCACCTGCAACAGCTGGTATGGCAAGTTCCACCTGGAGATGCATTGGTGGCATGGCGTACACTTCGGCTATTGGGGTAGGCTTGCGCTGTTTGAAAAGAGCCTTACCTACTATCGCGATATTCTGCCCAGGGCGCGGGAGATTGCCGCAAGCCAGGGGTATAAGGGCGCGCGCTGGCCGAAAATGACGGACGCCAGTGGGCTGGACTCGCCCTCGCCCATCGGGCCGATGCTCTGCTGGCAGCAGCCGCACCCCATCTACTATGCGGAGCTGTGCCGCACGCTGCGGCCCGGGCCTGAGACGCTCGCGCGCTATGCGGAGATCGTATACGCAACAGCGGAATTCATGGCCGACTATGCGCACCTTGGCGACGATGGTTTCCACCACCTCGGCCCGCCGCTGATCCCCGCACAGGAATGTTGGGCTGCCGAGACCACCTGCGATCCGCCGTTTGAGCTGGCCTACTGGCGCTTTGCCCTTCGCCGCGCGATCAGCTGGATGGAGGCGATGGACAGGCCCGTGCCGGATGCATGGCGCACGGTGCTCGAAAAGATGGCTCCGCTGCCGGTGATGGACGGGCTATACCCCGCCGTCGCATCTGAGAACACTACATTCACGCGGAATGCGGTCGACCACCCAAGCATGCTATGCGCGCTGGGCATGCTTGATGGCGAAGGCGTCGATCCCGCGACCATGAGCCGCACACTGGACAAGGTGATGTCCTCCTGGAACTTCTCACGCGCCTGGGGCTGGGACTTCCCGGTGCTGGCGATGTGCGCCACGCGCCTGGGCCGGGGCGAAGAAGCCGTAGACCTGCTGCTAAAGGACGCACCCAAGAACGCCTACCTTCCTTCCGGGCACAATTACCAGCGTGCCGACCTACCGCTCTACCTTCCGGGCAACGGCGGGCTGCTGACAGCAGTGGCGATGATGGCCGCCGGGTACGCCGGATCAAGCGAGAAAGTGCCGGGCTTTCCCAAGGCATGGGATGTGCGGGTGGAGGGGTTGGAGAAGGTTTTATAGAGAAAAGGACGGGGGAACGCCAGGGGGACTTTGTCCCCCTGGACCCCCTACCAAAGGGCCTTGCCCTTTGGAAACCCGACATTTCGCCTGCGGGCGGGTAGAATATCATGAATAGAAATGATAT
>JAVBQK010000048.1:0-18174 GCA_031549105.1 Eubacteriales bacterium | reverse complement strand
CGAAACCCATAGTTTCGCCTGCGGGCGGGTTGGTTTCTTCAATAAAAATGAAACCCTGCCCGCCGTGAGGCGAAATGTTGGGTTTCGAAAGGGCAACGCCCTTCGCGTGGGGGTCCAGGGGGAGCAGAGCTCCCCCTGGCGTTCCTTTTCGCTTGTCAATATTTCCCTGAACCGTTATCCTGTGGGTGGAGGCTATACAATGAATGAACTGAGGCCGGGGATTTATCGGCACTTTAAGGGGAACATATACGAGGTTTTGCATACCGCCACCCATTCAGAGACGGGCGAGGCAATGGTGGTGTATCGGGCGCTATACGGAGAGCGCGGCGTGTGGGTGCGGCCGCTTGCCATGTGGATGGAACGGGTGACGCGCGATGGGTATGATGGGCCGCGCTTTGCTTGGCTGCGGGAGGCCGAATGACGAAGACCAATGTGATGCGCCTGCTGGATGCGGCTGGCATCCCGTATGAGGCGCTTGCGTATGACGTGGACGAGGACGATCTCTCCGGGGAGCGTACCGCGCGGGTGCTGGGCGTACCGCCTGAAAGCGTGTTCAAGACGCTGGCGCTGACCGGCGAGCGCACGGGGGTGTTCATCTGTTGCGTTCCCTGTCATGAGGAGATTGACCTGCGCAAGGCCGCCCGCGCCGCTGGCGACAAGAAGGCTGAGATGCTGCCGCAGAAATCGCTGTTGGCTACAACCGGCTATGTGCGGGGAGGATGCTCCCCCATCGGCATGAAGCGCAAATACCCGCTCTTCATCGATGAGACGTGTGTGCTGTGCGAGACGATTCTCATCAGCGCGGGCGCGCGCGGCGCGATGGTGCGCGTGTCGGTCGAAGCGCTGATCGCTTACACCGGCGCGGTATGCACAGACCTGACCACCGCCTGACGGGGAGGAACCATGCAAGAGACCCAAAACCCGGGCATGATGCTGGAGATTGCCGGGCTGGCCGCGCAGATCATCCTGGAAAACGGTGCGGAAACATACCGCGTAGAGGATACGGTGATGCGCCTGTGCCACAGCTATGGTTTTGTGCGGGCGGACGTGATCGCGCTGTCGACGGGCGTTTTTATCTCCGTCGCGGACGGGGGCAGCAGTCAGGCCGCGCTGCGGCGCGTCGGCACGCGGAACCTGAACCTTGCACGGGTGAACGCGGTCAACGACCTGTCGCGCCGCATTGCCGAGGGCGCGGTGCCGATGGACGCGGCGCTTGCGCTGCTGCAAAAAATACGCCGGAGCGAGACGATTCCTGCCTGGCGCGAGGCTGCGCTGGCAGGCCTTTCGGCCGGGTGCTTTACGCTGATGTTCGGCGGTGGGCTGATCGAAATGGGCATCGCGCTGCTCTGCGGTGTGCTGGTGCAGGTCATCTCCGGCGCGATCCGCCGGGCAGACAACTCGCTGGTGCTGGTCAGTCTTGTGGGTGGGATGCTCTGTTCGCTGCTGACGATGGCCGGATACTTTATCTTTCACTTGACGCCCGCCGGGGTGGAGACCACGCTGGCCGGTGCGATCATGCCGCTGATTTCCGGGCTGATGATGACCAATGCCGTGCGTGACTCGCTGCGGGGCGACCTGCTCAGCGGGCTGGCGCGAGGCATGGAGGCGCTGCTGGTCGCGATTATGGTGGCGCTGGGCATCAGCCTGATGTTGCAGTTTTACCTGTCGGCTGACGTGGATATGGTCTTCGCCACGCCGCCCCCATGGTATCTTGCGGTAGCGTATGCGGGCGTGGCAACAATGTTCTTCTGCCCGCTGCTGAAGGCCCCGCCGTCTTCCATCCTGCCCGCGTCGCTGCTGGGCGCGCTGGCATACGCGGGCTTCCTGTTTATGCGCGACGGGCTGCTGATGGGTGAGGCGATGTCGCTGTTCATCGCGTCGGCCGCTGTGGCCGTCCTCTGTGAGGCGCTTGCCAGGCGTATGCGGATGATTGCGACGGTTTTTCTTTGCGCGGCGCTGATCCCGCTGGTTCCAGGCCTTGGCCTGTACCGCACGATGCGCGAGCTGCTGCTGGGCGAGTACCAAAGCGCGCTGACGATGGGGCTGACGACGCTGTTCGCCGTCGGAGCCATCGCGCTGGGCGCGGCAATCGGGTCACTGAGACTACACAAGAAAGAGGGCGAAGGAAGGCCATGAGGGTTGTATCGGTGCTGGAGGCCCCGGAGTATCTGGAGCGGGCCATTGCGTTCTTCCAGAAGCATTGGGCCAGCGAAAACAGCATGATGGTGTACGACGACTGCATTCGCCACTGTGCCGTTCCACTTCCGCAGTGGTATCTGTTGCTGGATGGCGATACCATCGCCGGCGGCGCGGGACTGATCGCCAACGACTTCATCAGCCGCTGTGATCTGTACCCATGGCTCTGCGCGCTGATCATTGAGCCAGAGTACCGCGGGCGGGCGCTTGGCTCGATGCTGATTGAGCGTGTGAAAGAGGATGCGAAGGCGTTTGGTTTCCCGCGCCTCTATCTGGCCAGCGACCACGTGGGCTACTATGAGCACTATGGCTTTGCGCGCATTGCCACAGGGTACCACCCCTGGGGCGACACAAGCGGCATTTTCATGACCGATCTGAAAGGGTGATCTGGATGTCGCGTCGGTTTGCCAAGCTATTGATGGGAGCGGCCTGCGTGCCGATGGCGTGGGTGCTGTTGGTATATCTGGGCCGGGCGGGCGGCTTTACGCTGCTGTGCGGGGTGGCGGCGGTGGTGACCGCGTTTGTATTGATGCGCCGCAGCGCACGGGAGACACGGCTGTCCGCCGCGCCCCGCAGTGATTTTTACTACCAGCGGGCGTTCATGTTCGCGCTGCTTGCGTACCTGGGCGTGCAGCTGATCGTCGGCCCAATGCTGATGGTGACGCCCTCCTGGGACTTTGGCGCGGTTTACAACACCGCTATTTCCGGCGAGGTACAGCCCAGCGCGTATGTAAATCTCTTCCCGCATAACGCGCTGTTTACCTACGTGTGCACGCTGTACTACGGGGCCTTGCTGCGCGCGGGCGTCACACCGGCGCCGCTGTACGCGCTGTTCTTTAATGTCGTAGTAATTGACGCTTCGCTGTGCCTGCTGTTTGCAGCGTTGAGGCGCCTGTTTGATGCGCACACGGCGCTATGGGCGTCGCTGGCCGCGTTCGCCTTTGCGCCGCTGCTGGCGTATGCACCCATCGCTTACACGGACACGTTCAGCCTGCTATTCGTCTGCGGCGCGCTGCTGATTGAGGCAACGCTGTCGAAGGAAGAAGGCCTGAGCCTGCGCCGGATGCTGCTGCTGACCGTGCTGGAGGGTGTCATCATAGGCCTGGGCTTCAAGGTCAAGGCATCGGTGGCGATCATCGCGATCGCGGCTGTGCTGTCGTTCGTTGCATTTGTGGACCGTGCCAGGCTGAAACAGTGGCTGTTGCGCGGCGCGACGCTCATCCTGGCGCTCCTGCTGACGATGACGATTTCCGAAGGGATTATGAAGGCGGCCCGCGTGTATGACCCCGCGCAATCCGATCAGGCCCGCTATCCCTATACGCACTGGATCATGATGGGTCTGAAGGATGTCGGCGGCTGGAACCAGGCCGACGTGGATTTTACCTCCTTCTTCCCCACCTATTCGGAAAAAGCTGCCGCCACCAAGCTCAACATCAACGCGCGGCTAAGGGCATACGGCTTTTCCGGCCTGATCCGCCACCAGAATGAGAAGATCGCCTTTACCTGGACGGACGGCACGTATACCTCCTCCAACAAGCTCTCCCGTCAGCCGCTGCACGACTATGCCGTGACCCAGCTTTTCGCCGAAGGCGGCGACGCCCAGCCGGCGTTCCAGTGGTACTGCGATGTGTACCATTGCATCCTCGTCATCGGTGTGATGCTGTCGTTTGCGGCGTTCCTGTTCAAACCGCAAAATCGCATGCACTTCCTGGTAAGCCTGGCGGTGGCGGGACTGACCGCGTTCCTGATGATCTGGGAAACACGGGCGCGCTACCTGCTGCACTTTTACCCATTGATGCTGGTGGCCGCAATCTACGGGTATCGATGGCTGTACGAACGCCGCTGGAAGGAAGGGTAAGGGCCCTTCCTTTTTTATCTCCATCCGCCTTGACAAACATAGCATCATGCTGTACCATATACTTTGTAATGCAAAGTATTAAGCAAAGGAGCGTGTTGCATGGAGGATGTAAGCCGCCAGCTCAAAAAGGGCGTGCTGGACATCCTGCTGCTGCGGCTACTCGCCCAGGGGCAGATGTACGGCTATGAGCTGATGACCGAGCTAAACCGCCGCACGGACGGCTTTTTCGCCGCCAAGGAAGGCACGCTCTACCCTGTGCTGTACCGCCTGGAAGACGCGGGCCATGTGGAGAGCCGCTGGGAGCAGGATACGGCAAGGCGCGGCGTGCCCCGCAAGTATTACGCCATTACCCCGGCAGGCAGCCAGCATCTGCGCTTGGCCGCACAGGAACTGGCCGGGCTGATCCGCGGCATTCAATCGATTATGGGGGAGGAATTATCCGATGGATAACGGCATTCAGGCGTATGTGGACGATGTGCTCAGCCGCATCACCGCCGATGAACGCACCAAGGCGCGCCTGCGTGAGGACCTGGTCAGCCACATCGAGTCGGCGGCCGAGGATGCTGATGCGCGCGATGTCCTGCGCCGGATGGGCGATGCGGAGTCGATGGCGCGGGATCTGTCCGACACGCTATATGATGACAAAGCGCGGGTGATCGGCGAGCTGGTGCGGGCCCGGGCGGAGATCCGTCATATGTCGGGATACGAATACAAGAGCCAGAGCACGCTGTTCGGCCTGCCACTGGTGCATGTCAACCTGACCCGCAACTATCGCCCGCGCGGCGCAGGCGTGCGGGTGGCGAAGGGGATTCTGGCCATCGGCGATGTCTCCATCGGCGTGGTGTCGATGGGCGGGGTTGCGCTGGGCGGCATTTGCTTCGGCGGCGTTTCGCTGGGGCTGTTCAGCTTTGCCGGGCTGGCAATCGGGTTGCTGCTGGCCATCGGCGGCGGCGCAGTGGGCATGTTTGCTTTAGGCGGGCTGGCCGTAGGGCTGTACTCATTTGGCGGGATCGCGGTTGCGGCACGCATCGCTGTGGGCGGAATCGCCCACGCCACGGTCGCCATCGGCGGGGATGCGGCCGGCCCTTACGCGATCAGCATAGGCGGCAGCTCGCTGAGTACCGCACTCGTCACACGGCAGGAGGTGCGGGATTTGATTCGCACCGCATACCCTACCCTGGAAACCTGGATCGTGGAGCTGTTCGCCGGCATTTTCTCCTGACCGAAATCCACAAAACATACACGCAACCTTCGGGCAAAACCGAAAGGTTGCTTTCTTTTCCCGAATGATTTGTGTTTCGGGATTGTTTTTGTTCGTGTTTACGGGTATAATACCGGCGTGTTTCTATTTTTTGTCGGCAAGGAGCGAGAAGAATGTTGAAAGTCGCCGTGATCATGGGCAGCGAGAGCGACCTTGCGGTCGTCACCCCGTGCATGGATACGCTGCGGGGCCTTTCCATCCCCTTTGAGGTCCGTGTAATCTCCGCGCACCGCACGCCGGACACCGCACGCGCATTCGCCACCAGCGCACGCGCGGAGGGGTTCGGCGTTATCATTGCCGCCGCAGGCAAGGCGGCCCACCTCGCCGGGGCGATGGCTGCGGGCAGCACACTGCCGGTCATCGGCATTCCGGTTAAGTCCTCCACGCTGGACGGTTTGGACGCGCTGCTCGCCACCGTGCAGATGCCCTCCGGCATCCCTGTCGCCACCGTCGCCATCGACGGCGCGCAGAACGCCGCGCTGCTTGCCGCGCAGATACTTGCCGTGACCGACACGGAACTTGCCGCAAAGCTAGATGCGATGCGCGTGGAGATGGCGGAAAAGGCGGCAAAGAGCGACGCGGCTGTGCAGGAGAAGTTCCGCTGAAGAAAGGACATTCGATGGAAAAAACAGCGCTGCTCTACGAAGGCAAGGCGAAAAAGGTCTACGCAACCACGAACGATGACCTGCTGATCGTCCACTACAAGGACGATGCAACGGCGCTTAACGGGCTGAAAAAGGGCCGGATCGCAGGCAAGGGCGCGATCAACAACCGGGTGACGAACCACCTGATGCGCCTGCTGGAGACGCACGGCGTGCCCACGCACTATGTGGCGGAGATTTCGCCCCGGGAGACGGCCGTAAAACGCGTGGCGATTGTGCCGCTGGAAGTGATCGTGCGAAATATCGCCGCCGGATCGCTCGCCAAACGCCTGGGCCTTGCGGAAGGAACCCGGATGTCCCGCACGGTGCTGGAGTTCTGCTATAAGGACGACGCACTGGGCGATCCGATGGTCAATGACTATCACATCCTTGCGATGGGGTATGCTACGGAAGAGGAGCTGGCGCTTGTTTCGGAGTACGCGCTGAAGATCAACCAGATTCTGAGCGGATACCTGAGGGATTTGGGCATTGAGTTGATCGACTTCAAGCTAGAGTTTGGCCGCACGGCAGATGGAACCATCGTGCTGGCCGATGAAATTTCGCCGGACACCTGCCGCTTCTGGGATAGCGCAACGGGTGAAAAGCTGGACAAGGACCGTTTCCGCCGCGATCTGGGCGGCGTAGAAGACGCTTATAAAGAGATTCTGGCGCGTCTGCTGGGGGAGCGATAAGTATGGTATATGACAAGCCTAGGGAGGAATGCGGCGTGTTTGGTGTTTACAACCGCAATGGCATGGACGTGGTGTCCGCTTGCTACTACGCGCTGTACGCGCTGCAACACCGGGGTCAGGAGAGCTGCGGTATCGCCGTTAACGACGGCGGCCTGATCCGCTGCCACAAGGACGTGGGCCTGGTGGGCGAAGTGTTCACCCATGATGTGCTAGACGCGCTGGGCACGGGCAAGATGGCGATCGGCCACGTGCGCTATGGCGCGAAGAGCGCCCTTGACCGTTTCAGCGCACAGCCGCTGGCCGTTAACCACATCAAGGGCAGCATGGCGGTAGCGCACAACGGCGCACTAACCAATGGGCGCGAGCTGCGCGAGGAGCTGGAGCTGCGCGGCTCCATCTTCCACGGCGCAGGCGATGCGGAAGTAATTGCCTATATCATCACGCAGGAGCGGCTCACCGCACCGTCGATCGAAACGGCGGTGGAAGCCGCGATGCACCGGCTGCACGGCGCGTACTCGCTGGTCATCATGTCGCCCCAGAAGCTGATCGCCGTCCGCGACCCGCATGGGTTCCGCCCGCTGTGCATCGGCCAGATCGGAAACAGCGTGGTGTTCGCATCCGAAAGCTGCGCGCTGGACAGCGTTGGCGCGACGTTTGTGCGGGATGTGAAGCCCGGCGAAATCGTTGTGGCGGACCGGTACGGCATGCACTCCATCGAGGCGCATTGTGACAGCCGTCCCAAGGCCACCTGCGTGTTCGAGTATATCTACTTCGCCCGGCCCGATTCCATCATTGACGGCAGCGCAGTGACCACCGCCCGCCAGCGGGCGGGCGCGTTCCTGGCGCTGGAGCACCCGGTACAGGCGGATATGGTCATCGGCGTGCCGGATTCGGGCATTGACGCCGCGATCGGGTTCGCCCACCAGTCGGGCATCCCCTACCGGCTAGGCTTCATCAAGAACAAATACATCGGCCGCACGTTCATCCAACCCACGCAGGCGGATCGAGAAGATCAGGTGCGCATCAAGCTCAACCCGATCTCCGCCACCGTCAAGGACAAGCGTGTCGTGCTCATCGACGATTCGATCGTCCGGGGTACTACCTGCGCGAGGATCGTGCGGCTGCTGCGCGCCGCCGGTGCGCGTGAGGTGCACGTGCGCTCGGCTTCGCCGCCGTTCATGTACCCCTGCTTCTTCGGCACGGACGTGGACTCGAAGGACAAGCTGATCGCCGCCAACCACACCATCGCCGAGATTCGCGACATCATCGGCGCGGACACGCTGGGCTTCCTCAGCTGGGAGGGCGTGGTCAAGCTGGCGGATAACTCGCAAGGGTTCTGTACTGCGTGCTTCACCGGGCAATACCCGGTAGAGCCGCCCAAACACCCCGGCAAGTCCAAATACGAAGAAAAGCTACCGGAGGAAACCGCATGAAAAGCCAGAGCGATAGCTACCGCCAGGCGGGCGTGGACATCACTGCGGGGTACGAGGCTGTGCGCCGCATGGGCGCGCATGTCGCCCGCACCAAAACGCCGGGCGTCGTGTCAGGCCTGGGCGGTTTTGGTGGACTGTTCCAGCCGGATTTGACCGGCATGGCGGAACCGGTTCTGGTCAGCGGCACCGACGGCGTGGGCACGAAGCTGAAAATTGCGTTTGCGATGGATAAGCACGACACCGTCGGCATCGACTGCGTGGCGATGAGCGTCAACGACATCATCTGCAGCGGCGCAAAGCCCTTGTTCTTCCTAGACTATATCGCCTGCGGCAAGAGCGATCCCGCAC
Organism: Eubacteriales bacterium; assembly: GCA_031549105.1. Taxonomy (GTDB): domain Bacteria; phylum Bacillota; class Clostridia; order Christensenellales; family Aristaeellaceae; genus Avichristensenella. The sequence continues at coordinate 9,745 of JAVBQK010000048.1, read as the reverse complement.
GGATTGAGGCGATTGTAAAGGGCGTCGCGGAGGGCTGCGTGCAGGCCGGGTGCGCGCTGATCGGCGGCGAAACCGCCGAGATGCCGGGCATGTACGCGCCGGACGAATACGATCTGGCGGGCTTCGCCGTGGGCATCGCGGACAAACAAAAGCTGCTGGACAACAGTCTCGTGAAGGCGGGCGATGTGATCATCGCACTGCCGTCGTCCGGTGTGCACTCCAACGGCTTTTCGCTGGTGCGCAAGGTGTTCGGCGACACGCGCGAAGCGCTGATGAAGCCCTATGACGAGCTGGGCGGTACGCTTGGCGAAGCGCTGCTGACCCCCACGCGCATCTATGTCCGGCCAATGCTCGCGCTCATGGGGGCGGTGACGGTGAAGGGTGTGTCCCACATCACCGGCGGCGGGTTCTACGAGAACATCCCGCGCAGCCTGCCGGAAGGCTTCAGTGCGAAGATCGACGCGGCGGCAGTCAAAACGCCGGCCATCTTCGGGCTGATCCAGACGATGGGCGACATCCCCGCGCGCGACATGTTCAACACCTACAACATGGGCGTGGGCATGAGCGCGATTGTCGCGAAGGAAGACGCCGACCGCGCGATCCTGGCGCTGCGCGGCGCGGGCGTGGATGCCTACGTGTGCGGCGAAGTCGTCCCCGGCGACGAGGGCGTCATTCTATGCTAAAGGCGCGCGTGGCGGTGTTTGTCACCGGCGGCGGCACGAACCTGCAGGCGATCCTGGACGCGGACCTGCCGTCTGCGGAAATCGCGCTGGTGGTGTCAAACCGCGCGGACGCCTACGCGCTGGAGCGGGCAAGGCTGCACGGCATTCCCGCGTTGGCGATTCCCGAAAAGCGCGCGGCATTTGAGGAAAAAGCGCTGGCGGCCCTCGCGGAACACCGCATAGAGGTCGTGGTGCTGGCAGGGTTCCTGGTGATCCTCAGCGCGGAGTTCATCGCGCGTTACCGTGGTCGCATCCTCAACGTACACCCAGCGCTGATCCCCGCTTTCTGCGGCAAGGGGATGTACGGCCTGAAGGTGCATGAAGCGGCACTTGCGCGCGGGGTGAAAGTCACCGGCGCGACGGTACACCTGGTGGACGAAGTACCCGACGGTGGGCCGATCCTTTCCCAGAAAGCCGTGCCCGTGCTGCCGGATGATACCCCGGAAACGCTGCAACGCCGCGTGATGGAGCAGGCCGAGTGGGTGTTGCTGCCTGAAGCGGTAGAGCGGATATGTGAAGACGTGGTCAAAAGAAGCGCTACGACACATACATGAGGTGTAATTTATTATGAAATCATTGCAAGATGCCGTCTCTGTAACAAGCTATCCGGGCAGGGGTATTGTCATTGGGTGCAGCGCGGACGGGGCGTCCGCTGTGGTCGTCTACTTCATCATGGGCCGCAGCATCAACAGCCGCAACCGCATCTTTGTGGAAGAAGTGGACGGCATTCGCACAGAGGCCTTTGATCCGGCAAAGCTGACCGATCCGTCGCTGGTCATTTACGCGCCTGTGCGCGTAATGGACAACCACACCATCGTCACCAACGGAGACCAGACCGATACCATCTGCGAGCATCTGTGGGCCGGCGGTTCGTTTGAATCGGCGCTGCGCACGCGCACCTTTGAGCCGGACGCGCCAAACTATACGCCGCGCATCAGCGGCATGGTCACACTTGCGGACGGCACCTTCACCTACAAGCTGTCACTGCTCAAGCGCGTCGAAGGCCACCCCACGGCATGTTTGCGCTGCTTCTTCGAAAACGATACGCCTCTGCCGGGCATCGCCCATTTTGGCCACACGTATATGGGCGATGGCGAACCGTTGCCCTCCTATGTCGGCGACCCGACGATCGTGGCAATCACCGGCGATATCGACGCCACCACAGACGCGATTTGGTCCTCGCTGAATGAGGAAAACAAGGTCGCGCTCTTTGTACGGTACATTAACGTCGCTACTGGCGAGTGGGACACGCGCATCGTCAACAAGCTATCCTAACGTACAAATATCCTCAAGGAGGTTCCCAATGTCCAGCGAGCTTCCCCTCAAATACGGCTGTAACCCCAACCAGATTCCTGCCCGTATCTGTATTTCCACAGGCGATCTGCCGCTGCGCGTGCTGAGCGGGCGGCCTGGGTACATCAACTTTCTGGACGCGCTGAACGGCTGGCAGCTGGTGCGGGAACTGAAAGCCGCGCTGGGCCTGCCCGCGGCGGCGTCCTTTAAGCATGTCAGCCCGGCGGGCGCGGCAGTGGGCCTTCCACTGAGCGATACGCTGCGCGCGGCGTACTTCACCGGCAGCGCGGCGCTGTCCCCGCTGGCGTGCGCATACGCCCGGGCGCGCGGCACGGACCGGATGTCATCGTTCGGCGACTGGATTGCGCTGAGCGATCCGTGCGATGCCTCCACGGCAAAGTTGATCAGCCGCGAGGTGTCCGATGGCGTCATCGCGCCGGGGTACGAGCCGGAGGCGATGGAAATTCTCACGGCCAAGCGGAAGGGCGCGTACAACGTCGTCGAGATTGACCCTTCCTACGAGCCGGAAGCGATCGAGCGCAAGATGTGCTTTGGCATCACGTTTGAGCAGGGGCGCAACGCCCTCGCAATCGGTGAGGATATGCTTGCAAACGTCGTCACCGCGAAGAAGGAGCTGCCCCCGTCCGCAAAGCGCGACCTGCTTCTCTCGCTGATCACACTCAAGTACACGCAGTCCAACTCCGTTTGCTACGCGCTGGATGGCCAGACCATCGGCGTGGGCGCGGGGCAGCAGTCGCGCATCCACTGCACGCGGCTGGCCGGGAACAAGGCCGACCTCTGGTGGTTGCGCCAGCACGAGAAGGCGCTGTCTCTGCCCTTCATCAAGGGCCTGGGCCGTCCGGAACGCGACAACGCGATTGATGTCTATCTCTCCGATGACGCGGACGACGTGCTATCCGATGCCGCATGGCCGACCTTCTTCACTGAGCGGCCCGAGCCTTTCACTTCTGCCGAAAAGAAAGCCTGGCTGAAGACGCTGACCGGCGTTTCGCTGGGTTCCGATGCGTTCTTCCCCTTTGGCGACAATATTGAGCGCGCCGCCCGCAGCGGCGTCGCCTACATCGTGCAGCCCGGTGGCTCCATCCGTGACGACCATGTGATCGCAGCGTGCGACGCGCACGGCATCGCGATGGCGTGCAACGGCGTCCGACTGTTCCACCACTAAGGAGGTAGCCATGCGCATCCTGATGGTTGGCGGCGGCGGGCGCGAGCATGCGCTCATCCGCAAGATAAAAGAAAACTCAAAGGTAACAGAGATGTACGCACTGCCGGGCAACGGCGGCATTGCGGCGGACGCGGTGTGTGTGCCGGTCGCGGCAACGGACATAGAGGGTATTGTGGCGTTTGCGCGGGAAAAGGCGGTCGACTTTGCAGTCGTTGCGCCGGACGACCCCCTGGTGCTTGGCGCTGCGGATGCGCTGCGCGAGGCAGGGATTCGCTCCTTTGGCCCCTCCAAGGCCGCTGCGGCAATCGAGGGCAGCAAGGCATTCGCGAAGGAACTGATGCGCAAGTACGGCATCCCCACAGCCGCATACCGGGTGTTTGAAGACGAAGGCGAGGCTATCGCCTACCTGCGTGACTGCGCGTATCCGGTGGTCATCAAGGCCGACGGCCTGGCGCTGGGCAAGGGCGTGGTGATCGCGGAGGACTTCGCGCAGGCCGAAAGCGCGGCGCGGGAAATGCTCTCCGGGCGGCTGTTCGGTGAGAGCGGGCGGACCGTGGTCGTCGAGGAATACCTGATCGGCCCGGAGGTGACGGTGCTGGCGTTCGTGGACGGCGAAACCGTCGTGCCGATGGTGTCGTCCATGGACCACAAGCGCGCACTAGACGATGACCAAGGCCCAAATACCGGCGGCATGGGCGTCATCGCGCCCAGCCCTTTCTATACGCAGAGCGTTGCCGCGCGGTGCATGGAGGAGATATTCCTGCCCACAGCACGCGCAATGTGCGCGGAGGGGCGGCCATTTCAGGGCTGCCTGTACTTTGGCCTGATGCTGACGACGGATGGCCCGAAGGTGATCGAGTATAACTGCCGGTTTGGCGACCCGGAGGCGCAGGCGGTGCTTTCGCTACTGGAAAGCGACCTATTGGATATTCTGGGGGCCGTCGCGGATGGGCGGCTCGCCAATGTCGATGTGCGCTTCGCGATGAAGGCGAGCTGTTGTGTGATGGCCGTCTCGGGCGGCTACCCGGGTACCTATGCGAAGGGCCTGCCCGTAACAATCGGCCCGCTGCCCGGGGATGTGACCGTCTACCACAGCGGCACCCAGGTCAAGGATGGCACCCTGGTGACCGCCGGCGGGCGCGTGCTGGGCATCACCGCCGCTAAGGACACGCTTCTCGAGGCCGTGGACGCGGCCTATGCAGCGATGGACGCCGTGCGCTTTGAGGGAATGTACTACCGCCGCGACATTGGCCGGCGGGCGTTGGAGGCATAAGATGGTCTACAGGCTATACGTGGAGAAAAAAGAAAACCATGAGGCGGCGGCGCTGCTATCGGACCTGCGCTCGTTCGTGGGCATCGAAGGCCTCACCGGCCTGCGCCTGCTAAATCGCTATGATATTGAGAACATCGACGAGGCACTGCTGCGCGCGTGCACCGGTACGGTCTTTTCCGAGCCGCCGCTGGACGAGGTCTATACGGAACTGCCCGCGACGGACGCGCAGATGTTCGCGGTGGAGTATCTGCCCGGGCAGTTTGACCAGCGGGCCGATTCCGCCGCGCAGTGCGTGCAGCTCGTCTCGCAGGGGGAGCGGCCCACCGTCGCTACCGCGCGGGTATACCTGCTCTCCGGCGACCTGCCGGAGGAAGACATCGCCCGGATTAAGCGTTATGTGATTAACCCTGTGGAGAGCCGCGAGGCGTCGCTTGACAAGCCCGAGACGCTGGCGCTGCGCACGGAAACGCCAGCTGATGTGCCCCTGCTGACAGGCTTCCGGCATATGGATGCCGCCTCGCGCGAAGCATTCCGCACGGCGTTTGGCCTGGCGATGGACGAGAACGACCTCGCTTTCTGCCAGGAATATTTCATCCGCGAGGGCCGCGCCCCGACGCTGACAGAGCTGAAGATGATCGACACCTACTGGTCCGATCATTGCCGCCATACGACATTCCTCACCGAGATTGCTGGCGCCACGTTCGAACACCCCAAGGCGCAGGCCGCTTATGAGAACTACCTCGCGCTCCGCGCGGAACTGGGTGTCACCAAACCCATCACGCTGATGGATCTGGCGACAATCGGCGCGAAGTACCTGAAAAAGACCGGCCGCCTGACCGACCTGGACGAATCAGACGAAATCAACGCGTGTACCGTGCGCATTGAGGCGGATATTGACGGCAAGAAGGAACCGTGGCTGTTGCTGTTCAAAAACGAGACGCACAACCACCCCACCGAGATTGAACCGTTCGGCGGCGCGGCGACCTGCATCGGCGGTGCAATCCGTGACCCGCTGTCCGGCCGTGCGTATGTCTACCAGGCGATGCGCGTCACCGGCGCGGCGAACCCGCTGCGTCCTGTCGCGGAGACGATCCCCGGCAAGCTGCCGCAGCGCAAGCTGACCACCACTGCTGCCGCCGGCTACAGCGCCTACGGCAACCAGATCGGCCTGGCGACGGGCCTTGTGGACGAGATCTATCACGAGGGCTACGCCGCCCAGCGCATGGAGATCGGCGCGGTGGTCGGTGCAACGCCGGAGAGCCATGTGCGCCGCGAGGTCCCGGCCCCGGGCGACATCGTGGTGCTGCTGGGCGGGCGCACCGGGCGCGACGGCTGCGGTGGCGCGACGGGCTCTTCCAAGTCGCACACGGTGGAATCGCTCAGCGAGTGCGGCGCGGAGGTGCAGAAGGGCAACGCGCCCGAGGAGCGCAAGCTGCAGCGCCTGTTCCGGAGCCCTGAGGCGACCCGGATGATCAAGCGCTGCAACGATTTCGGTGCAGGCGGCGTGTCGGTGGCCATCGGCGAGCTGGCCGATGGACTGATGATCGACCTGTCCGCGGTGCCGAAGAAGTATGAGGGACTGACCGGCACGGAACTGGCGATCAGCGAATCACAGGAGCGCATGGCCGTGGTGCTCGCGCCCGAAGATGTCGCGGCGTTCATGGCGCTGGCTGATGGTGAAAATCTGGAGGCGACCATCGTCGCCAAGGTGACCGAGGAGCCACGGCTCGTGATGCACTGGCGCGGCATGGAGATTGTGAACCTCTCGCGGGAGTTTCTAAACTCCAATGGTGCGCCGCGCGGAACGACGGCCTATGTACCAGCGGCAGCTGTCCAGGGGCCGGAAAGACCCGTTACCCTAGCCGAAGGGCTGCATGCGCTGGCGGGCGACCTGAACATCTGCGGCAAGCGCGGGCTCTCCGAACGGTTTGACGCGACGATCGGCGTTGGTACCGTGTTGATGCCCTTCGGCGGCGCGCGGCAGATGACGCCCCCGCAGGCGATGGTCGCAAAGCTGCCCGTGTTGACGGGCGATACGTCGACCGTATCGGCAATGGCATACGGGTTCAACCCCTACCTGATGGAGCAGGACCCGTATGAAGGCGCGTACCTGGCCGTGGTGGAATCGGCGGCGAAGCTGGTCGCCACCGGTGCGGGCCTTGAAAGGGCGCACCTGACATTCCAGGAGTACTTTGAGCGCATGACCGGCCCGGAGCGCTGGGGCAAGCCGCTGGCGGCGCTTCTGGGCGCGCTGGAAGCGCAGAAGGCGCTGGGCCTTGCGGCGATCGGCGGCAAGGACTCGATGAGCGGCACGTTTGAAGACCTGCATGTGCCGCCAACACTCGTCTCCTTTGCCGTGACCACGGCGGATGCGAAGGATATCATCTCGCCCGAGTTCAAGCGTGCGGGTGCGCGCATCGCGCTGGTGACGCCTGGCGATTCGCTGACCGATACGTTTGCGCTGGTCACGCGGTTGATCCGCGAGGGGAAGGTCGCTTCCGCATATACTCCGGGCTATGGCGGCGTGGCCGCTGGCCTGCTGCGGATGGCGCTAGGCAACCGGCTGGGCTTTGCTTTTGCGGGCGGCATTGATCCGCTGGATTGCTTCGACTGGCAGTATGGCGCGTTCCTGCTGGAGACGGATGAGCCTGTCGGCGTCACGCTCGGCCATACCACCGCTGACTACGTGATCCATGCCGGGGATGCGTGCGTGGACATGGCGGAGCTGGAGGTCATCTGGGCGGACAAGCTGGAATCTGTCTTCCCCACCAAGGCGGGGAACCCCGACACGCCCGTGGAAACGTATACATATACGGCCAAGACGACAGCGCGGCCCCGCACGACGATTGCCCGACCCCGCGCATTAATCCCCGTCTTCCCCGGCACGAACTGCGAGTATGACTCCGCCCGTGCACTGGAAAAAGCCGGTGCAGATGCCGAGGTATTTGTGCTGCGCAACCTGACGCCACAGGCGGTTGCCGAATCGGTGGAACGCTTTGCCCAAAGGCTTTCGGCATCGCAGATTCTGTTCCTGCCGGGCGGCTTTTCCGGCGGCGACGAACCGGACGGCTCTGGCAAGTTCATCACCGCATTCCTGCGCAGCCCGCGCGTGCTTGAGGCGCTGGACGGCCTTCTCAATGGCCGCGACGGGCTGATTGGCGGCATTTGCAATGGCTTCCAGGCACTGATCAAGCTGGGCCTGCTGCCCTTTGGCGAGATCCACGACCCCGCGCCGGACGCACCGACGCTCACCTACAACCGCATCGGACGCCACCAGTCGCGCCTGGTGCACACGCGCGTCGCGTCGAACCTGTCGCCGTGGCTGATGTACGCCAACCCTGGCGATATCCACACCGCGCCTGTCTCCCACGGAGAAGGCCGCATCGTTTGCAGTGACGCACTGATGCAGACCCTGGCGCAAAACGGCCAGATCGCCACCCAATACGTCAATGCGGACGGCGTGGCGACGATGGACATCCTCTACAATCCGAATGGCTCCGCCCATGCTGTGGAGGGCATAACCTCCCCGGATGGCCGCATCTTCGGCCGCATGGCCCATAGCGAGCGCGTCGGCAAGTACCTCTATAAGAACGTACCCGGCAGCTATGAAAGCCCGATGTTCCGGGGGGCCGTGGGGTACTTTAGGTGACGCCTGCTCTTCCCCGATAAGGAGGCCCGATGAGCGACTACGAAGGCTATGAATCCCCTCTCTCCACGCGGTACGCCAGCGCGGAAATGCAGCGGCTTTTCTCCGCGCAGCATAAAATTGAGACGTGGCGCAGGCTCTGGTGCATTCTCGCCGAGTGCGAGATGGCGCTGGGCCTGCCGATCACGCAGGCGCAGGTAGACGAACTGCGCGGGCATATAAGCAATATTGACTTTGACGCGGCGGCGCGGTACGAACATACGCTGCGGCACGACGTAATGGCGCATGTGCACGCGTACGGCGACCAGTGCCCACTGGCAAGGCCGATCATCCACCTGGGTGCAACAAGCTGCTACGTGGGCGACAATACCGATATGCTGATCCTGCGCGACGCGCTGACACTAGTACAGGGAAAGCTCGTAGCGGTGCTCCACGCATTCGCGGACTTTGCCGAGCGGTACAAAGCGCAGCCGACGCTGGCGTTCACGCACTTCCAGCCCGCGCAGCCAACCACCGTGGGCAAGCGCTGCACGCTGTGGATGCATGATCTGATGCTGGACATTGGCGAGATACAATCCGTGCTGGACACACTGGAACCTCTTGGCTGCAAGGGCACCACCGGCACACAGGCCAGCTTCCTTGCGCTGTTCGATGGCGATGATGAAAAGGTCAAGCGGCTGGACCAGATGATCGCCGAAAAGATGGGATTCGCGCGCCCGGTGGCCGTATCCGGCCAGACCTATTCGCGCAAGATTGACAGCCGGGCACTGGCCGCGCTGTCGTCCGTGGCACAGAGCGCGCACAAATTCTCCAACGACCTGCGGCTGCTAGCGCACCTCAAAGAAATCGAAGAACCGTTTGAAAAGGCTCAGATCGGTTCCTCCGCAATGGCGTACAAGCGAAACCCCATGCGCGCCGAGCGGATGGCCTCGCTCGCCCGGCTTGTCATCGTAAACGCACAAAACGCCGCGCTCACCGCTGCCGAGCAGTGGTTCGAGCGCACGCTGGATGATAGCGCGAACAAGCGCATCGCCGTCGCGGAAGGTTTCCTTGCCACGGACGCAATCCTGAACCTGTACGCAAACATTGCCTCCGGCATGGTCGTCTACCCCAAGGTGATCGAAAAGCGCCTTGCCGAAGAGCTGCCGTTCATGGCGACGGAGAACATCCTGATGGACGCCGTCAAGCGCGGCGGCGACCGCCAGACCCTGCATGAGCGCATCCGCGTGCACGCGATGGACGCCGCCTACGCTCTCAAGGCCGAAGGCAAAGACCCCGCGCTGCTCGCCCGCATCGCCGCCGATCCCGCGTTTGACATGGCGGAGGTCGGTCTCACCCTTGACCCGGCCGCATTCACCGGCAGGGCTGCCCGTCAAACCGAAGAGTTTCTAGAAAATGAAGTGGCCCCGTGCCTTAAACGCTATGAAGCGCTGGAAGCAAGCGGAGCCGCAATAAAGGTATAAATACCCCGCCCGCAGGCGAGTTTGGGATTCTTAAGGGCCAATGGCCCTTAAGCCGGGGGTCCAGGGGGCAGGCAGCCCCCTGGCGTTTATATACCCGCCGAGTTGCCAAAACCCCCGCCCCCAGCGTAACAGACACCACCTAAACCACCAGAAACAACCCCC
>JAVBQK010000152.1:0-8507 GCA_031549105.1 Eubacteriales bacterium | reverse complement strand
GGCCCTTTGGTAGGGGGTCCAGGGGGACAAAGTCCCCCTGGCATCCCCCGCACCCTCGCCCTTCTCGGCAACCCCAATAGCGGCAAGACGACGGTGTTCAACCGGCTGACGGGGATGCGGCAACATGTGGGGAACTTTCCTGGGGTTACGGTGGAGGGGGCGCAGGGGGCTTTGCGCGGGGTGGAGGGCGTCACGGCGGTGGATCTGCCGGGCGCCTATTCGTTGACCGCGTTTTCCAGGGAAGAGGAGGTCGCGCGCGACTACTTGACGCGGCATCGACCCGATGCGGTGCTCAATGTTGTCGATGCGACAAGCCCGGAGCGCGGGCTGTACCTGACGCTTCAGCTGATTGAGCTGGGCATCCCGATGGCCGTGGGCATGAACATGATGGACGAGGTGCGGGCGAGCAGCGGCGAGGTTGACCTCGCCGCACTGTCGCGCGAGCTGGGCGTGCCGGTGGTGGGGATGACGGCGTCGCGGGGCGAGGGGATATTGGAGGCTGCGTATGCTGCGCTGGCGGCGGGCAGACCGGGCGGCGTGCGGATTCCTCAGGGGGAGACGGGCGAAGCGGCGGCGATCCGGCGGTACGGGCGGATTGAGGCGGTGTGCGCATCGGCGGTGCGTGCAGCAGGGGAGAGCGCGGCGCAACGCCGCTCCCAGCGCGCGGATGTTTTGCTAACGCACCGCTTGTTTGCGTTGCCCATTTTTGCGCTGGTGATGGGGCTGGTGTTCTACCTGACGTTCGGGCCGGTGGGCGGTACGCTGAGCAACCTGTTCCAGGGCGGCATGGCGGCGCTTTCCGCGTGGGCGGATGGCGCGCTTGCGCGCATGGGCGCGGCGGACTGGCTGCGTGGGCTGATCACGCAGGGCGTTTTCACGGGCGTGGGCAGTGTGCTAACGTTCCTGCCGACGATCCTGACCCTGTTCTTTTTGCTGTCCTTGCTGGAGGACAGCGGCTACATGGCGCGCATGGCGTTCCTGTTTGACAGGCCGCTGCGGAAAATCGGCCTGTCGGGCCGTTCGTTCGTGCCGGCGTTGCTGGGGCTGGGGTGTTCGGTGCCGGCAATTCTGGCCACACGGACGCTGCCCACCCAGCGCGACCGGCGCATGACGGTGATGCTCGTGCCGTTCCTCTCGTGCAGCGCGAAGGTGCCGATTTATGCGATCTTCTCGCAGGCGTTCTTCCCTGCGCACGCCGCGCTGGTGATGGGGGCGCTGTACCTGGGCGGCATATTGATGGCAATCCCCGCTGCGCTGCTGCTGCGGCGCACGGCTTTCCCGGGGGAGGCGCCGCCGCTGCTGCTGGAGTTGCCTGCCTATCGCCTGCCCACGCTGCGCTCCGCGCTGATGCTGGCGCGCACGCACACCGTGGGGTTTCTAAAGCGCGCGCTGTCGACGCTGCTCGTGGCGTCCATGCTGGTGTGGGCCTTACAGCGCATCGACTTTTCGCTGAACCCGGTGGCGCACCCATACGACAGCGCGCTCGCGGCGATTGCCCGCACGATTGCGCCGCTGTTCCTGCCGCTGGGCTTTGGCGACTGGCGCGCGGTGACGGCGCTCATCACCGGCCTGATGGCGAAGGAGGGCGTGCTCGCGTCGCTGTCGGTGCTGCTGGCCGCGCCGGAGGGCGGCGCGCTGACGGCGGCGCTGCCCACTGCGTTCTCGCCGCTGACGGCGGTATCGTTCCTGGTGTTCACGCTGCTGTACACCACGTGCGTGGCGGCGTTTTCGGCGGCAAGGCGCGAGCTGGGCGGCATACGCCACGCGCTTGCGGCGGCTGCGTTTCAGACTGCGGTGGCATGGCTTTGCGCTTTTACGGTCTATAATATTGGCAGAATGCTGGGTTTTTCCTGAGCAAAGCCGTTTACATTCGAATAAAAAGGGGTATGATATACGTATCGATATCACAAGGAGGATTCAAATGAAAGACCTAAAGGGCACCAAAACGTACGCGAACCTGGCCGAGGCATTCTCGGGCGAATCGCAGGCGCGCAACAAGTATACGTACTTTGCCTCCCAGGCGCGCAAGGATGGATATAACCAGATTGCCGCGATCTTTGAGGAGACTGCCGGAAACGAGAAGGAGCACGCGAAGCTGTGGTTTAAGCTGTTCCACGGCATCGGTAATACCGAGCAGAACCTGCTCACCGCCGCCTCGGGCGAGAACTATGAGTGGACCGATATGTACGCGCGCATGGCCAAAGAGGCACGCGAGGAGGGCTTTGAGGATATCGCGGTGCTGTTTGAGGGCGTCGGCGCGATCGAAAAGGAGCATGAAGCCCGCTACAACCAGCTACACCAGCATGTGGTGCAGAACCAGGTTTTCCAGCGCGCGGGCGTGGAGGCGTGGATCTGCGGCAACTGCGGCCATATCCATTACGGAGACGCCGCGCCGCTCACTTGCCCGGTTTGCGCACACCCGCAGGCGTATTTCGTCGAGCTGACAAAGAACTACTGAGCACCCGGACATAGCAAACGGGGCTGTCGCAGTTGCGGCAGCCCCGTTTGCTATGTTCAGGCGGACAATCAGCCGTTGCCTTCCTCTTTGGGCAGGGGCATCAGGGCCTTGGCGGTGCTTGTCAGCAGCTCTTCGCTCGCGCCCTTGTCGATGCTCACGCAGTAGATGATCTTCTGGTCCGTGTCGTACCAGGTCAGCATGCCCGCCTCGCCGGGGATCAGGTTCAGCATCGCCTTCTGCGTGTCGGTCAGGGCGATTTCCTTGATCTCCGTCCACGTATCGAACATGCCGGAGATATCGGTCGCCGTCTCGGCGGTCTGCATGCGGGCGGTGAAGGTGTTCTCGCCCAGCTTGAATGTCATCTGCGCAACCGGGGGAACGCCGTCCGTGCCGTCAATCAGCGCGTATATCCGCTCTTCGGCACCCTCGGGCACCGTAAATGTGAATCCAACTTCCGCGCTCATGTCCGCTTCCGGCATCTCACGCACTGGGTTTGGGACCGACGCACCATCCGCCGCCATCGCCGCGGAAGACATCATAAGACATGCGACCGCGAGGAGAACCATCACCTTCGTTAGGTTTTTCTTCATGCACTTACCCCCTGTTGGTTGTATTTGCCACCGTTTCGCGGTTGGCATGGGGGCATTGTGCGCGCCGTCTGTGGCGTTGATGGGGCGCGAATGTGACTTTTATGGTAAAAAATCCGGGCAGAAGGTGAACGTTATGCCTTCTTGGCAACAAAAATACCCTGCTCTTTGGTGATATGGAACACCCCATCCACGAACTGCGACGCGACCAGCGCGCGCAGCGCGGGGCGTTCTTCGTCCATCACATCATTATAGGAATAGATATAGTCCATCATGTCGTCGACGCTTGTAACATCCAGCGCGTCGATATACTCCCGCCGCTTGACATCCGCGAAGTACGACCGCAACACCGCCTCGCCGTTTTGCAGCGTAAACGTGGCGCTCTCCATGCGCACAAATCTCTCCCCGCCGGGGAAAGCCATGTACACCTGCGAAAGCTCCCGGTACGACTCCTGGCCAAAGGTGCTCGCGTAAAACTGCCCGCCGGGCCGGAGCACGCGCGCCACCTCCGCCAAACCCTTTGCCAAATCCGGCACATGGTAGAGCATGTGGTTGGCGATCACCGCGTCAAACGCGCCGTCCGCATACGGTAGCGCCTGGATGTCCGCCTGCGCATACGAAAAGGTAGAACTGCCGGAAAGCGCCGCACGCGCCTTGTCCAGCATCAACGGAGAGAAGTCGGTCAGCAGCACCTGCACACCCTCCGGCAGAAGGCCTTCCCGGCCCTGCCATACCCGGCCATTGCCGCAGCCAATCTCCAGCACCCGCGCCCCGGGCGCAAAAGCATACTGTTCAAAAACCCAGTTGTGCCAACCCTGACGGTTGACGCTATACTTGTCATGCAGCGAGATGCGCACGGAGAGCGTATCCCGCGCGACATACATCCCCTCAATCCGCCCGCATTCTTGCATAGCGTACCTCCTCCAGCATCGCCCCGGCAATGGTGATGCTCGCCGTATCACCCGTCGCGGCAAACCCGTTTTTCTCATAAAACCGCCGGGCGCGCGCATTATCCCGCAGCACCGATAGGTAAATATCAGCAAACCCTATCTCGCCAAGCGCATCCACCGCCGCCGCGAAAAGCGGCGCGCCACCTCCGCTGCCCCAGTATTCCGGCAGCAGGTACAGCGAAACGATCTCGCCCCACCCAGCCATCGCAGGATCGCGCGAAGCGCAGACGAACGACGTGCCCACGTAACGCCCGCCATCCATCAAAACCAGTGTGCCTCCGGCCCTCTCGGCCGAAAGCCACCCCCACCGCTCACCGGTCAACCCATCCAAATACTCCTGCGGCACAATGCCCCGGTAAGCCGCCTGCCAGCTCCGGGCATAAATCTCCGCAATGGCGGCAAAATCATCGTCCGCCGTAGCCCTGCGTACCTGCATGTGCAGCAGTCTCCCTTCGCACAAAAAAACCAACCCGCCCAAAGGCGAAATGTCGGAGGTCCAGGAGGCTGGCCTCCTGGCGAGGGGTCCAGGGGAGCAGAGCTCCCCTGGCGTTCCCCCCGTCCCCTACTTCCGTATCTCCGCCCCGAACTGCGCCCCGCAGCTCCTGACAATCTTCTCGAATGCCTTCCCCACTTCATCGTCGGTCAGCGTGCGGTCGCTCGCGCGGAAGCGCATGGCGAAGGCGACGGACTTCTTGCCCTCGCCCAGCTGGGTGCCACGGTACACGTCGAACATCGAGGCTTCTTCCAGCAGCGCGCCGCCCGCGCGGCGGATGGCGGCCAGGACCGGGCCAACCGGCTGAGCTTCGGGGAGGACGAGCGCTACGTCGCGCGTGACGGCCGGGTAGCGCGGCAGGGGCTTCATCTTGCCCATCGGGGCTTGCAGGCGGCCGAGGGCGTCAAGGTTTACCTCGGCAAGGTAGGCGCGCACGTCCAGGCCGAAGGCATCGGCGCAGTCGGGGTGCAACTCGCCCAGCTGCGCGATGGTTTCGTCCCCGACGGACAGCGTCGCACTGCGGCCCGGGTGGTAGTAGCAGTCCGCGCCCGGGGTGATCGTGGCGTCAATGCCCAGCACGCGCAGAATCTCGTCGATCACACCGCGCAGACGGTAGAAGTCCCAGTCCGGGCCGTACGCGGCCATGCACAGCGTCTGCGTCTCGACCGGCAGCTCACCGGGTTGACGGCTGTGGCCGTCAAAGACCGCACCGCACTCGTAGAGCAGAGCGCCGTCGTTGTGCTGGCTGAGGTTGGTCAGCAGCGTGGTCAGCATGCCGGGCGCAAGCGTGGTGCGCATTACGCTGGTATCCTCGCCCAGCGGATTGCGGATGACGACGGGCGAGAGGCGCGGGTCGCCGCCTGGCAGGCCCAGCTTGATCGCGCCCTGCGGGGTGGTGAACGAATAGGTCATCGTCTCGTGCGCGCCCAGCGATGTCAGCACCGCCTTCACACGGTCATGCAGCAGCATGCGCGCGGAGCGCTTGCCGCGCATCGTGTCGCCGTGCGGCAGCACGGAGGCCAGCTTGCCGTAGCCGTAATAGCGCAGCGCTTCCTCGGCAAGGTCCGCCTCCATCTCGATATCCTGGCGGAAATCCGGTGCTACGGCGGTGAGCCGGTCGCCGTTCAGCGTGACGCCAAAGTGCAGCGCCGTCAGAATATTCGCGATATCCTCCGCGGGCATCGCGACGCCCGTCAGCGCTTGGATGCGCGCGACGCTCGCCTCCACCACGCGCGGCGGCTGTGGGTCCGGGTACAGGTCAATCACGCCGCTGACCACGTCGCCCGCATCCAGCAGGTTCACCAGCTGGCATGCGCGGTTTAGGCCGTCCATCACGGTAGCCGGAGCGACGCCCTTCTCAAACCGCGCGGACGACTCGGTGCGGATGCCCAGTGAGCGAGCGGTCACGCGCGTGGAGGCCCGGTCGAACGCCGCGCACTCGAAGAGAATCTCGCGCGTTTCAGCGGTGATCTCGGACTCCTCGCCGCCCATGATGCCCGCAAGGCCCGTCGCGCGTTCCTCATCGGCGATGACGAGCATGTCGCCCGTAAGCGTGTGTTCCTTGCCGTCCAGCGTGCGCAGCATTTCGCCCTCGTTCGCGCGGCGGACGATGATGTGCCGCCCCGCAACCTTCG
Source organism: Eubacteriales bacterium (assembly GCA_031549105.1). Classification (GTDB taxonomy): domain Bacteria; phylum Bacillota; class Clostridia; order Christensenellales; family Aristaeellaceae; genus Avichristensenella. Next base: position 2,385 of record JAVBQK010000152.1, on the reverse strand, counting down.
ACAGGTCGAACGCGTGCATCGGGTGGCCGGTCTCCAGCATCACGAAGTTGGTGATGTCCACGATGTTGTTGATGGAGCGCATGCCCGCGCCGTGCAGGTATGCGCGCAGCCATAGCGGCGATGGGCCAACGCGAATGTTCTTCACCACGCGCGCGGCGTAGCGGGGGCAGAGCGCCGCGTCCCGAACGTCCACGCGCGCCTCCCGGTTGATGTCGCCGCCCGCCTCCACGACGGTGATCTCAGGCTTGACGAACGGTACGCCCAGCGCGGCGGCAGTCTCCCGCGCCACGCCCCAGACACACTGGCAGTCGGGCCGGTTGGCCAGGATCTCGAAGTCGATGACCGTATCGCCCAGGCCCAGCAGCGGGCGCACGTCGATCCCCAGTGGGTGATCCTCGCGGAAGACCAGGATGCCGTCCACGCCCGCGCCGGGGTACAGCGCATCGTCCACGCCCAGCTCGCTGCCGCCGCAGAGCATCCCCTCGGATGTCTCGCCGCGCAGCTTGCCGGCCTTGATCACTTTGCCGCCGGGCAGTGTCGCGCCGTCCACACAGACGGACACCAGTTCCCCGCCGGACAGGTTCTGCGCGCCAGTGACGATCTGCAGCGGCTTCTCGCCGCCCACATCCACCTGACAAACCCACAGATGGTCGGAATTGGGGTGGCGCTCCATTGACAAAATCCGTCCGGTGACGACGCCTGAGATGCCCTCGCCGATCGTCTCATGCCCTTCCACGCCGGTGCCGGTCATGATCATGCGGGCGGTATACGCGGCCGGGTCCAGCGATATTCTCGCGTAATCAGAAATCCATTGCATGGATGCTTTCATCGTAAAAACACCCCTTTCAGCGGAACTGGCCGAGGAAGCGCAGGTCGCCCTCGAACATCAGCCGCAAATCGTTGACCCCGTACTTCAGCATGGCGATGCGATCCAGCCCCATGCCGAACGCAAAGCCCGAATAAACCTTGGGATCAATGCCGCACATGGACAGCACCTTGGGGTTAACCATGCCGCAGCCCAGCACCTCGATCCAACCGGTGCCCTTGCAGACGCGGCAGCCCGCGCCCCGGCACGCCACACACGTCAGGTCCACCTCGGCCGAAGGCTCCGTGAACGGGAAGAACGACGGGCGGAACCGTGTGGTGATCCCCTCGCCATAGAGCGCGACGGCGAACGCGTCCAGCGTGCCCTTGAGGTTCGCCATGGAGACGCCCTTGTCGATCAGCAGGCCTTCCATCTGGTGGAACACCGGCGAGTGCGTGGCGTCGGCCTCGTCCGCGCGGTAGACGCGGCCGGGGCAAATGATGCGGATCGGCGGCTTCCGCGAAAGCATGGTGCGCGCCTGCACGGGCGAGGTGTGCGTGCGCAGCACGATATTGTCCTCGACATAGAACGTATCCTGCGCATCGCGCGCCGGGTGGTTCTTGGGCAGGTTCAGCAGCTCAAAGTTGTAGGTGTCCAGCTCCACCTCCGGCCCCTCGGCGACCTCGTATCCCATCCCGACAAAGATATCGACCAGGTCCTGCTGCACCATCGTTATCGGATGCAGCGTGCCGGTCTTCGGCGTCGCGCGCGTCTCCGTCACGTCGATCGCCTCGCGGGCCAGCGCCGCCAGCCGCTCCGCGCGGCGCAGCGTATCGCCCCGCCCGGCCAGCATCTCTTCGATCGCCTCGCGCGCGGTGTTGATCAGCGCGCCCATCTTGGGCCGCTCCTCCGCCGCCACCTGGCCCATGCCGCGCAAGAGCTGCGTCAGGCTGCCCTTCTTGCCCAGCAGCGCGACGCGCAGTCCCTCCAGCGCCGCGGTGCCTTCGCATGCGGATATGTCCGCGCGTGCACCGGCAACCAGGGCATCGATCTGTTCCTGCATGGTGTTCCCTCCTTGGCCCGGGACTGTGCCCGGAAGATAATAAAACGCGCCTGCAATCCGCAAAGGGACGCAGGCGCGCAGCGTGGTACCACCCTTCTTTGCCGCACAGCGGTAGGATTTCTCGCAAAATCCCCCTGATGGCGCGATATCTTCGAACTCGCACCGTGGACTGACGGCCTCTACGGGATAACGGGCGCGTGTCCCGGCCCCGCCTACCGGACCCGTGTCCTGTTCAGCGGGGCAGCTCCGGAGTGAATTTCCCGCGCGCATCCTGAGCGGCTTTCAGCCAAGGCCGCTTTCTCTTTACAGGCAGCGCTGCTGCGGGCGTTGTCTCCTTCATTGCCGTTGGTTACGGATATACCATGAAACCGGCGATTTGTCAAGCGGGAACGAAGGGAAACGCCAGGGGAGCTCTGCTCCCCTGGACCCCTCGCGAAGGGCGTTGCCCTTTCGAAACCCATGTTTGCTCACGCAAGGGTCAGAACACGATTCATTATCAAACAAAACAAAAACCCCA
>JAVBQK010000107.1:0-11628 GCA_031549105.1 Eubacteriales bacterium | reverse complement strand
GGAATGCCCCATCTGCGGCATCCTGGGTGAGCTCTCCATCCAAGACGGTGCGATTCGCGTGGCGTTTTCCGAGCAGCAAAAGCAGCGCGCCAGAAACACATTGGTCGGCCTGTATGAACACTATTACGAGTTGGAGGACATGATGGCGGTCATCATTCCGAAGCTTGAGGCGAACAAGGACACGCTGCCCAAGCTGCTTGAGCCGTATCGCAATTTTGAATCCACCTATTGATATTGGAAGAGAGGTGGCCATCATGGTTCAGATCACCATTGACGGAAAACGAATTCAGGTTTCCGAGGATCAAAATGTGCTGGAATGTGCGCTCCGGGCGGGGATTTATGTCCCGCACCTGTGCTACCATCCAGACCTGCCTGAGTTGGGCTCCTGTCGGCTGTGCGTCGTCGAGGTGGACGGCGAGCCGGAGGCGGTGACATCCTGCACGCTGATGCCCAGGGAGGGCATGGTCATTCACACGGACAGCGAGCGGGTCTCAAAGCTTCGGAACCTGGCGCTGGAATTGCTGTTGGCTGGGCATCCGGAGGACTGCACCACGTGTCCCAGATACGGCAACTGTGAACTCCAGTCCCTGATTCAATACATCGGGTCGAACAATTCCCGGATGAGGATTCGAAACAAGGGTTTTGAAGTGCAGGATAAGAACCCGTTGCTGCTACAGGACATGAACCGCTGCGTGCTTTGCGGCCGCTGCGTGCGGGCATGCAACGACCTGCGCGGTGTTGGCGTGCTGCAGTATCAGAAAAAGGGGCTGGAGCCCTATATCGGGGCGCTGCATGACAGGCTGCTCAAGGATGCCGATTGCCGGTTTTGCGGCGCGTGCGCGGAGGTCTGCCCAACGGGCACAATCCGGGACAAGATGGAAGGGGCGTCAGAGAACCTGGTGCCCTGCAGAAACGCGTGCCCCGCGCACACGGATGTGCCCAGGTACATTCGGTTTGTGAAGGAAGGCAAGTACGATGAGGCGGCGGCGGTCATCCGTGAAAAAGCGCCGTTCCCCAAAGTGCTTGGTCATATATGCAACCACGCTTGCGAATTGGACTGCAAGCGGCTGCAGGTCAACGAGGCGATATCCATCCGCAACATCAAGCGCTATGCGGCGGAGCACGATACCGGACGCCTGTGGCGGAAAAAGGGGAAGCAGCTGCCCGAAACAGGGAAGCATGTCTGCGTTGTGGGCGGTGGCCCTGCTGGGTTGACAGCAGCGTTTTACTTGCGCAAACAGGGGCATCAGGTGACATTGAAAGAGGCCATGCCTACGGTCGGCGGCATGATGTCGTATGGAATCCCATCGTACCGTTTGCCCAGGATGGTGGTCGCAGAGGAGGCAAAGGTGATCGCGGACGCGGGCGTGATCATCGAGGCCAATACTAGGGTGGACGATCCGGCAGACCTGCTGAGGGCGTATGATGCGGTGCTGATGACCATCGGCACGCACCAGGGCGTCAAGCTGCCCATCAATGGGAACGCGCTTCCGGGCGTGCTAATGAACATTGACTTTCTAAAGAGTGCCGCCATGGGCAAGGAGACCGGCATGGGCCGCCGCGTGGTGGTATTGGGCGGCGGCAATGTGGCCTTCGATTGCGCGCGCACCGCGAAGCGGCTGGGAGCGGGCGAGGTTCATCTGGCCTGCCTTGAGGCGCGGGATGTGATGCTGGCCGATGAAGAGGAGATCCGGCAGGCGCAGGAGGAGGGCATCCATGTTCACCCTGCCCGAACCTTTGAACGGATTCTGGGCGATGATCGCGTCAGCGGGCTTGTGACGATGAATGTGGAATCCTTTTCGTTCGATGAGAACAGAAGGGCCGTCATCGTGAAAGAGGAAATGTCTGAACAGACCATCGAAGCCGATACGATTATCTTCGCGGTGGGGCAACGATGCGATATCGCGGAAACGTGCGGGCTGATTCTTGGTCGAGGCAATAGTATTGTGGCCGATCCAAAGACGCTGGCGACCAGCGCAGCGGGCATATTCGCTGCCGGGGATGCCGTATATGGAACGAAATCCGTGATACAGGCCATCGCATCCGGGCGGCAGGCGGCGGAAGAAATTGACCGGTTCCTGGGCGGCGACGGCGACATCTCAGAAACATTGGCGCCTGAGCAGGAGAAACAGGATCGCATCGGCTGTATCGAAGGATTCAGCGCTCAACAGCGCGTTGACCCGGTGCTCGAAACGGCGGAGGACCGCAAGGACAATTTCGGCCTGGTAGACCTAGGGATATGCGGCGACAGGATTTGCAAAGAAAGCGGCCGGTGTCTCCAATGTGATCTGCGCACGCGGATTCATAAGCCGAGATTGTGGTCTGACTATTGCAAGGAGGCGGTACAATCATGAGCGCATTGTTGGCAGCAGAAAAACTGGGCCGCGAGCAATCGATGGCGCGCATTGCAGCCGCCGAACTTGCGGTGATCCCAGGGCATCCCAAGCAAGTGATTGCGGGGCTATACAACAGCGATTTGGACGGCGCTTGGCTTGCGCTGCTTGAGATGGAACCGGAAAAGCTCATCGGTGGCATTCTGGCACTTGGATATGCGGCCGGCGTGGAGCGGATGACGCTGTATTTGCCGGAACTGTCTGAGCGAATGCGACATGTTGGCGATGAAGGATTCGTAAAGGCCTGTGAAGCTGCGGGTATCCGGGTCGAACGCGCCTTTATTGACAGAAGGGCACACAAGAACAGTTGTTTTTGCAGTCTGCCCGATGCGGTTCGAATCGCATGCATGCTGACGGGCGAAGATTTTGGGTTTACCTATGTTTCAGTCAATGACGGAGCGCTGCGGAAGATACAATATGGATCATTGGTGAGCGATATTTTGGGCGATTCAGCCGAGTCTTTCGATTACCTGGAGATCGATGGGGTGCTGTATGACAGTTCCGCGCTCGAGAGGCCGATTGAGTCTTTTGGGCTGCGCAGCGGCATCATTCGGACGATCGCGGGCGGTCAGTGCATCGTACACGAAATGGTCGAGCGGCTGCTTGGCTACCGCAAGCAATCCTGTGGAAAATGCGTGTTCTGCCGCGAGGGTCTGATTCAGTTGCACACCATGGCAGGGGACATCGCGATGGGCAAGGGGCGACCCGCGTACCTTCCGCTGATGCGGGAGATTGCGGATGCGATGCGAATCAGCGCGGTCTGCACATTGGGCGCGGCCGCGGCCGAAAGCTGGTTGCACGCAATGGAAGCAGGAGAAGATGAATTCCTGACCCACATCAAGAAGCGCAAGTGCCCCGGCGGCATTTGCATATCCAGTGAGGCGGTGTACATTGATCCCAAGACCTGCACGGGCTGCGGGGCTTGCGTTGGCAGCTGCCCTGTGGACTGCATTGATGGCAAACCGGGCTGCATTCATCTGCTGTATGACCTTGATTGCACGAAATGCGGGATATGCATCGAATCTTGCCCGGAGCGGGCCATCGTGAAAACGGATTCACGAATGCCAAAACTGCCCGATCGGATGATCCGGGCGGGGATGTTCAGGCCGTAGCATCATTATTCATTTTTCCGTTTTATCGGAGCAGGAGGTAGAAAGTGAAACAGATTGAGCGCGTGACGAGGATTGTGGAGATGGGTGGGGAACAAGTTGAGGTCTATATGACCAAAATGATGCGTCCCAGCACCCAAGAGGAACTGGACGCCATGACACCGGATGAGAAGGAGCACGCCCGTTTTCTTTCGCCCTTGCATCAGCGCACCTACATCGCGGAGGAGGGCATCGAGTGCACGCAGGACGTGCCCGTCAAGATGAGGGATGGCATCACCATCTATGCGGACATCTACAAACCGGTTCAGGAGGGCAGATACCCGCTCATCATCTCCTGGAGCTTTTATGGAAAGCGCCCGTTCGATGGACAGAGCGATTGGCAGATCATGGGCGTTCCGCCACAGACGGTTTCGAATATGTCGAAATTCGAGAGCCCGGATCCCGGGTATTGGTGCAGGCGGGGCTATGCCGTGGCCAATGTCGATCCGCGCGGAATCGGACATTCGGAAGGCGACTTCATTCAGTTTGGCACCCAGGACGGCAAGGACGGGTATGATTTTATCGAGTGGGCGGCGGGACAGCCCTGGTGCAACGGGCGCTGCGCGCTCGGTGGAAACAGTTGCGTCGCCATGACGCAGTGGCGAATCGCTTCGCAGAATCCACCCCACTTGACCTGCATCGCGCCGTGGGAAGGAACCAGTGATTTGTACAGGGAATCACTGTGTGAAGGCGGCATTCCGGCGCATTCCTTTGTGCGCTTTGTGATGCGGGAGGCGATTGGTCCAAACTACATGGATAGCACGCCTGACAACGTGGAGAAATATCCGTTCATCGACTGCGCGTACTGGAAAGACAAGGATCCGGTCTGGAGCAACATTAAGATCCCAGTGTATGTCACCGCCTGCTGGAACCATTTTCACCTGCGGGGTTCGATCAACGGGTTCAGAAAGATCCGCTCGGCGAAAAAGTGGCTCAGGGCGCACCGCGATTTCGAATGGCCGGACGCGTACAGCAATCAAAACCTGGAGGATCTGGAGCGGTTCTACGCCCGATATCTGAAGCTGGAGCGCAACGGCTGGGAACTGACGCCGAGGGTGCGGCTCGAGGTGCAGGACGTGGGCGAGTTCAACCACCAGACCAACCGCCCGGAGGAGGCCTTTCCGCTGAAGCGCACACAGTATCAGAAGCTGTACCTGGACGCCCGCGATGCGTCCATGAGCGCGCAGCCGGTGGCTGAGTCTGCCAGCGTCAGCTACGACAGCGCAGAGGGGCAGGCGACGTTTGATTATCGTTTCAGTGAGGACACCGAACTGACCGGGTACATGAAGCTGAGGCTGTATGTGGCCGCCGAAAGCTACGACGATATGGATCTGTTCATCAACGTGCAGAAGCTCAGCACGGGCGGAGATTTTCTGCCGGTCACACTGTTTGGCGAGCCCCATCCGGGCGCGTGGGGCAAGATGCGGGTGTCCAGGCGAAAGCTGGATGAGAAGCTGTCCACCGATTACAACCCGGTGCAGGCGCACACCACAGATGAGAAGCTGGAGCCGGGCCAGATCGTGCCGGTGGACATCGAGATTGTGCCTCACAGCAGGTTCTGGCACAAAGGGCAGCAGATTCGGGTTCAGATTGCCGGAAGATACATCCGCGAGGACTGGTTTGAGCCGCTGTTCTGGGACACCGACAACCGGGGGAATCATGTGATCTACACGGGCGGGGAGCATGCGTCCTATCTTCAGATTCCTGTCATCCCGCCGAAATTCCGGGACGGGGACATCATTATCCGATAAGTTGAAAGGAGAAGCACCATGAGAGAGGAAGCATTGGCAAAGATCATCGAACGGGCAGAGAAGATTTGGGGCAGCGGCGCATACAGCGAGGACACCGCATTCGCTACACTGAACCCCAAGTCCATCCATTATTCTCAGATGACCACCTATCTGGAGGACGCGTTTGACATGGAGGTGCCCTACATCGGCTTCAAGCGCTGCAAGACGTTTGGTGAGGCGGCGGACTTCCTGGCCGAGTTGGCGGAGGGCTGACATGAGCACATTTATCAGGTCCTTGGTCGCGCGGGCGAAGAGGGCACCCCAGCGCGTGGCCTTTCCGGAGTCCATGAATCCGGAGATTCTAGAGACTTGTGCGCGGGTGGTGGCCGAAGGGGTGGGCAGTCCGGTTCTGTTTGGCGTGCGGCGAGAGATCGAAGCGCTCGCCGCGGCGCATGGGGTCAGCATCGAAGGCTTTTCCTATGTGGATTGTGCGGATGAGGCGGTTCGCAGGGAATTGGCGAACGCTTACACAGCGCGGTTCGAGGACTTTACGGAAAAATCCGTCGTCCGCAAGGCCAAGGACCCAATCCGCTGTGCACTGTTTCTGTTGAAGTTGAATCGCGTGGATTGTGTTGCCGCCGGGAAGGAGCGATCCACGGGCGATGTGATCTTTGAAACGATGAGCATCATCGGCCTGCAGCAGGGCGTGGAGAGCGTGTCCAGCCTGGGGCTGGCGGAGATTCCCGGGTTCGCCGGGCCGGAGGGCACGATGCTGGGCCTGGCGGACTGTGCGATCACCTCGCAACCGGACGCGCGGGATCTGGCGAGCATCGCCACCGCGTCAGCCGATACGGTGAGGGCGTTGCTGAACTGGGAGCCGCGCGTGGCGATGCTGGCCTATTCCACATGCGGCAGCGCCGAGCACGAGAGTCTGGAGCCGATTCGCGAGGCAATTTCCCTGGTGCGCGCCCAGCGGCCGGACATCAAAATCGACGGTGAATTTCAGATGGACGCGGCAATCGTGCCCGCCGTCGCCGCGAAAAAGGTGCCGCGGGAGAGCGAGGTGGCCGGTCGGGCCAATGTGCTGATCTTCCCAAACCTGCACGCGGGCAACATCGGCGTCAAGATGATTCAGATATTTGGTCAGGCCAACGCCTATGGGCCGATGCTGCAGGGATTCGCCCAGCCGGTGTGCGACTTTTCACGGAGCGCGCCTGTGGATGAGATGTTCGGCAATGTGGTGATGCTGATCATCCGGGCGGGAAGTGTGGAGGCATCCTGCCATGAGCTATAGCGTGTTGACGATCAATCCGGGCTCTACGTCCACGAAAATCGCACTGTTCGATGGGGAACGAAAGCGGTTTTCCGAAAATGTGAGCCATGACGCGGCGGAGCTTGCGGCCTGCGGAGGGCTGACCGGCCAGCTTGCGTATCGCAGCCGGATGATCGGCGAGATTCTGCGGGCGGCGGACGTGTCCTTGAACGATGTGGACGCGGTCGTGGGTCGGGGCGGCGGTCTGCTGCCCATGGCGGGCGGCACATACGAAATAGACGAGTTGCTGCTGGCCCATGCCAAATCGTCCGCCAATGGGGTAGATCATCCAGCGAATTTGGGCCCACAGCTGGCCCATGCCTTTGCCGTGGCGGGCGATGCAAAGGCCTATGTCGTCAACCCGCCGGATGTGGACGAGCTTCAGGATCTGGCCCGGATGACGGGGATCAAGGGCGTGAATCGGGTGATCCACCTGCATGCCCTGAACCTCAAGGAAACAGCCATGCGCCATGCCCGCACGCTGGGAAAACGGTACGAGGAATGCAATTTCGTGGTGTGTCATATTGGCGGCGGCATCTCGGTATCCGCTCACCGTCAGGGCCTGATGATCGATGGATTCGATATCGTCGGCGGCGAAGGCCCGATGGCGCCAACCCGCTGCGGCAGCGTTTCCCTGGCAGATTTCATCAGGTACAGCGCAGGAAAAGACACCAAGGATTTGATGAAGCTATGCACCAGTACAGGCGGCGTTGTCAGCCATTTGGGAATTTCTGACACAAAGCAGGTGTTTGAGCGGGCGCAGGATGGCGATCCTGAAGCGCGCATGGTGTGGGACTCGATGATCTATCAAATTGGCAAATGCATCGGATCCATGGCTGTCGTGCTGCATGGCAAGATCGACGGGATTTTGCTTGGCGGTGGCATGGTGTATAACGACGACCTGGTATCTAAGATTCAGGCAGCCTGCGGATGGATGGCACCGGTGAGCGCCTATCCCGGTGAATTTGAGATGGAAGCCATGGCTGCTGGCGCGATTCGTGTACTGAGCGGTCAGGAGCGCGCGAAGCAATATCGGGGCGTACCCTGCTGGCAGGGGTTTGACTTTGACAAAGAATAAAGGTGATGAAATGCGCTATCTGATCGGGATGGATTTGGGCACAACGAACTTGAAGGGTGTGCTGTATCGCGAAGATGGCGAGAAAATCGCCTCCGCCAGCAGAACCTATGAAACGATCTATCAGCCGGGGAATGGTGTGGAGCAGCGCCCCTCCGACTGGTGGAATGCGGCGACAGAGGTGTTCCGCGAGATCACAGGGGGCGTATCGACTGAGATCCGGGCCCAAATCCAGGCCATCTGCGTCAGTGCTCAGACGCCCACTTTACTCCCTGTGGACGAGGCCGGGACGCCGCTTCGAAACGCGATCATCTGGATGGATCGGCGCGCGGAAGCGGAATTGGTCCGGATCCTGGAGCGCATCGGAGAGCAACGGTACATTGCCATTACGGGCATGCAGCCGGATGCGTCCTTCCTGCCGGCCAAGCTGCTGTGGTATCGGCACCATGAGCCGGAACTGTTTGAAAAGACGGCCTGTTTTTTGCAGGCCAGTTCCTTCATCAACTACCGATTGACCGGAAACCTGAGCATGGACATGGATCAGGCTTCGCTGACGCAGCTGCTGGATATCAATGCTGGTAGGTTCTCCGGCGAGATCGGGGCTGCAATCGGGATCGATGTCGAAGACTACTTTCCCCGGCCAATGCCAAACAACGAAGTGATCGGTCGCGTGAGCAAGGAGGCGGCAGATCAGGCAGGATTGCAGGAGGGTATCATGGTGGTGGCGGGCACGAGCGACGCCATTGCAGCGATGTATGCTTCAGGCATGACACAAATGGGGGAAGCCACCGAGGTGTCAGGGACTTCTTCTCTTGTCTTTGCAGGGACACATACCCTGCCACAGGATTATCACACGGTGAGCGGGCATGCCTGTGCCTTGAAAGGGATTCCGTATGTGTTCAACGCGCCCATCAGTGCAACCGGGGCCTCAATCAAATGGTATTTGCAGGCCTTCGGCGAACACGAGGCCCGCATGGCGGACGAACAGGGCGTGGATGTGTACCATGTGCTCAATGAAGAGGCCGCTTTGAGCCCCCCCGGCAGCAACGGCCTGATGTTCTTCCCCTATCTGATGGGGGAGCGCGCGCCTCTGTGGAACGGACATGCGCGGGGCATGTTCATTGGGTTGACAGCGGACACCGGCAGGACGGACATGGTGCGCGCGATCTTTGAGGGAACCGCGTTCGCGCTAAAAAGTGTCATCGAGGAGTTTAAGCGGAACGGCACGCGGATTGACCGATTGCGCTGTGTTGGGGGAGGCGCGGGAAGCGAGACGTGGCTTAGGATCAAGGCTTCGGTGCTGAATGTACCCGTGTTGGTGCTGGATGCGAAAACGGGAGACGTGCCCTTTGGCGATGCGTTGATCGCGGGCAGCGCCGCCAGAATCTATGAGGACGTCAGCAAAAGCATTGCGGAAATTGTGAGAACGGAGCGCGTTATCGAGCCCAATGTGCAATGGGTGCGGCGGTATGAAGCGCTATATCCGTTTTTTCGGAAGCTGTACCTTGACCTGGATCAGGATTTGGCAGACCTGGCAGCAAATGTCAAGATACTTGGTGCCTGTGAGTAATATTAAAAACGAGCAAGCTTTTTTACGAATTATGCGGTTTGTGGACGGATGTTGTGATTTTAGCCAAAAAATAATAGGTGATTTGGCGATAGTATAACGCGGATGCGGGTGCGTTACTTTACAAAAAAGGATACAATGAAGTCACCAAATAACGGAGGAGGCAACCCAATATGAAGAAGAAACTGATTGCTCTGTTGCTGACTGGCTGCATGTTGGTCTTGGCGCTGGCGGGCTTCACCGCGTTTGCGGAAGAGGAAGACATGGCTGAGATCGTGGTCGCTTGGCTGTCGTTCAGCCCGCTGTCCACCGACGCGACGGACGCTGTACAGGAAGCGATCAACCAGATCACCGAGAAAGAGATCAACACCCACGTCAACATTCATTGGTACGACCCCAACACCTATTCGACGCAGGTGCCGATGATGATCCAGGCGAACGAGAAGCTGGATATGATCATGTATACGCCGGTTCCGGGCTCCGGGTTCCCTTCGTTCCAGAGTCAGAACCAGTTGATGGACATCAGCGAGTTGATGGATGAATATGCGCCTGCGGTCAAGGAAACGCTGGGCAACATTCTGGATGGCACGTCAGTTAACGGGCGCGTATACGGCGTCGCCAGCTACCGCGACATGGGCTCGTCCGTGTACTTCTTAATGAGGCGCGATGTGCTGAATGACCTGGGACTGACCGAGCAGGCGCAGGCCGCGACAAAGTGGTCCGATCTGAAAGCGATTTTGACAGAGGTCGTGGAGCAGACCGACCTGGTCGGGATCGCCAACGTCGATGCCGGCGGCACTGTGATCAGTGCGCAACCGTACTTCTTTGAGAGCGACAACTTCTCGGAAAACTACTCCTATGACGGCTTGGGCGACGGATTCAACATGATCTACGTGGATCAAGAGACGAATCAGGTTGGCTGCTACTACTTCTCTGAGGCATACCAGGCGATGATGCAGCGCGTCAATGACTGGTACAAATCCGGGCTGGTCTACAAGGATTCCGCGACGAACAATGACCTGGGCGAGACGTTGATTAAGAACGGCGCGGCATTCTCCGTGTGCACGGGTGCGGAGTATGGCGTGGAGAATGCGAAGTCTATACAGACGGGCTATGACATCATGGCGCTGAAGGTTACGGAGTCGATGCTGTCGACCAACTCCTGCACCAAGTTCGGATTTGGCATCCCCGTCACGGCGACCGAACCGGAGGCGGCGGTGAAGTTCCTGAACCTGATGTACACCAACGCCGACCTCGAAAACACACTGGCCTGGGGCGTGGAAGGCCGCGACTGGGTCAGAACTGAAAATGGTGAAGCGACCTATCCTGAGGGCGTGACCGCGGAGACTGCGCTGTATCACACCGCAGACTTCCTGAACGGCAATCAGTTCATCACCATTCCGTGGGCCGGCGCGGTGGAGAACTTCCGCGATGAGCAGATGGCCAGCATGAAGGCCTCGCCGGTGTCGAAGTTCATGGGATTCAGCTTAGATACGAGCAACGTCCAGGCGGAACTGACCGCATGCTTCAACGTCGGCGAGCAGTACCGCAGCGGACTGGCATCCGGTTCGGTGGATTATGAGAGCACATATGCCGAGTTCTGCACGAAGCTGAAGGCCGCCGGGATCGAAAAGGTGCTTGCGGAGTATCAGACACAGCTGGATGCATGGCTGGCCGCGAAGTAAGGGTCGAATCATTATGGGGTGCCGTGTATGCGGCGCCCCATTTTTGTATGACTCACAGAATTTTGGTGAACTCATAGAACTGGATCTCGTGGGGAGCGAGCCTGAGCGTGAGCTCCAGCCGGCCATCACAACTCATGTGGTAAATGTCCCGCCGTGGGACGGAGGTTTGACGGTAGTACGCCGCCTCGTCCTCGGTAAAATGCAGGATGGTGGTGAGCAATTCCGCAGAGGTAGTCGTGCCCTGCCTGAGGATGCGCAGGTATTTGTCCAAAGCACTGCCATAACCGCGGCTCAAGGTCAGTTTTGTCACCTTATAGCGACCTGCCGGTATGTTGCCAATGACAAAGTGGATGTCGTCCGGCTCGCAGGGTTCGAAGACATCATAGGTATTCTCGAGCTTCACGGGGTCCCAGGAGTTCACGCAAAAATGCTGGCTGAAGTGGACATAGTTCAGAATCAGCAATTGATATTGGTTGGCGGAGTTGCAGGTCATGATGAACTGATCGTTGTGCGCGATCAGCATTCGGCCCAGCTTTGACAGCAGCGTATAGGCGTGAAGCGTGGGCTTGGGGATTCTTTTTTTTGAAATCATCCCGGAAGTTGAATAGTAGGTGTCTTCGAGGAAAGACAGGGCGGGAATGGTGTCCCAGAAACTGCGATAGGCGATGCAGGGCGCATCCTCGAGCAGGCTGAGCATCGTTTTGCACAGAAAACTGGC
>JAVBQK010000001.1:0-3883 GCA_031549105.1 Eubacteriales bacterium | reverse complement strand
CGGGTGGAACATCTGTGTAAAACCCCTCCCGCCCGCAGGCGAAATGTTGGGTTTGGAAAGGGCAACGCCCTTCCCGGGGGTCCAGGGGGCAGCGCCCCCTGGCGTTCCTTGCCCCTCGGCGTTCCCCTACTTCTTCCAGCTCATCATCTTGCGCAGCTCGGCGCCCACGGTCTCTACCTGCGAGCCTTGCTCTACGCGGCGGCGGGCGTTGAAGTGCGGGCGGTTGGATTGGTTTTCGAGGATCCATTCGCGGGCGAAGTCGCCTTCCTGGATCTCCTTGAGGACTTGCTTCATTTCCTTGCGGGTTTCGTCGGTGATGATCCGGCGGCCAATCTGGTAGTCGCCGTACTCGGCAGTGTCGGAGATGGAGTGGCGCATCCAGGACAGACCGCCCGCGTTCACCAGGTCGATGATCAGCTTCATCTCATGCACGCACTCGAAGTACGCGCTCTCGGGCTGGTAGCCCGCTTCCACCAGGGTTTCAAACCCGGCCTTCATCAGCTCGCACACGCCGCCGCAGAGAACTGCCTGCTCGCCGAACAGGTCGGTTTCGGTTTCTTCCTTAAAGGTCGTCTCCAGAATGCCGGCGCGCGCGCCGCCGATGCCCGCCGCGTACGCAAGACCGTATTCCTTGGCGTTGCCGGTGGCATCCTGCTGGATGGCGATCAGGCACGGCACGCCGCGCCCTTCCACAAACTGGCTGCGCACGGTGTGGCCGGGACCCTTGGGCGCGATCATCCATACGTCGATGTCTTTGGGCGGCACGATCTGGCCGAAATGAATGTTGAAGCCATGGCTGAACACCAGCGACTTGCCCGGCGTCAGGTTTTTGGCGATGCTTTCCTTATATAGCGCGGCCTGCTTTTCGTCGTTGACGAGGATCATGATGATATCGGCCTTCGCGGCGGCATCGGCGGCGGTGTAGACGGCGAAGCCGGCTTCCTCGGCGATCTTCCAGGACTTGCTGCCCTCGTACAGGCCGATGATGACCGTATGGCCGGAATCCTTCAGGTTCAGCGCATGGGCATGGCCCTGGCTGCCGTAACCGATGATCGCAATCGTCTTGCCCGCGAGCGCCTTTTGGTTGCAGTCTTCCGCGTAGTACATCTTTGCCATGGTGAGTGCCTCCTAAAAAATTATTGGTCTTCCTGGGATGGTTGTATCTGAACGCCTCTTTCCAGGCCGGAGATACCGGAACGGACCGCCTGCAGGATGCCGAACGGCCGCACGATCTCGATGAACGCGCCGGTCTTAGTGCTGTCGCCCGTCAGCTCGATGATCATGTTTTCCGGCGATACATCGACGATGTTCGCGCGGAAGATGTTCGTGAGCGAGATGATCTCACTGCGATGCTCTGCCGCTGCGGAGATCTTGATGAGCACATACTCGCGCGTGACGGACGAGCCGGGCTTCAACTCCTTGATCTCGATCACATCGATCAGCTTTTCCAGCTGGTGCTTGATCTGCATCGCGGTGTTCTCGTCCGAGCGCAGCGCGATGGTCATGCGCGAATAGGCGGTGTTCTCCGTCTCGGCGACGGTAAGGGAATCGATGTTATACCCCCGGCGGGTGAAGAGGCCCGACACGCGGCTGAGGACACCGGGACGGTTCTCCACCAGCGCGGAGAAAACGTAGCGCTTCGTCGTCATTTGGCCCCTCCTTGCTTGTCGATCTCGGTGATCTGGTCGTTGTAGGACTTGCCGGGCGTCACCATCGGCAGCACGTTTTCGTCCTTGCTGATGCGCACCTCGATGACGACGGGCTTGTTCAGCGCGACTGCCTCGGGGATCACGCGCGATAGCTCGGCGCGGCTGGTGATCCGCATCCCCGCGATGCCGAACGCGTCGGCCAGCTTGACATAGTCCGTGCGGCGGTGTGTGGTGGTCTGGCTGTAATGTTGGTTGTAGAGCACCTTCTGCCACTGGCGCACCATGCCCAGCACGCCGTTGTTGAGGATCACGATGACGATGGGCAGGTTGTTCGTCGCGACGGTGACCAGCTCGTTAAAGTTCATATGGAAGCTGCCGTCGCCGGTGAAGAGAACAACGCGCCGGTTTGGCTCGGCAAACTGCGCGCCGATAGCAGCGCCCATGCCGTAGCCCATCGTGCCCAGGCCGCCGGAGGTGCAGAGCGTGCGCGGGAACTTGAACCTGTAGCGCTGCGCGACCCACATCTGATGCTGGCCCACGTCGGTGGCAACGATTGCGTCGTCCGGCATGGCGGCCTGCACTGCGTCAATCAGCGCCTGGGGCGTGAGCTTCCCGGGTGTGGGGCGCGGTTCCTGCGTCTTCCACTCGGCAATCTGCGCCAGCCATTCGCCCCGGTGCTGCACCTGGATGCGCTCGCTCAACTGCGAGAGGATGACCTTGATATCGCCGCAGACGCTGCCGTGGGAGACGATGTTCTTGTTGATCTCCGCATCGTCGATGTCCAGGTGCAGAATCTTGATCTGCGGCGCGAACGTCTTGGCATTCATGATCACGCGGTCAGAGAACCTTGCGCCGCACACGATCAAGAGGTCTGCCTGGCTGACGGCGGCGGCGGATGCCCGGCTGCCGTGCATGCCCAGCATGCCCAGGTACTGCCGCTTGCTGGCCGGGTATGCGCCCAGGCCCATCAGCGACAGCGACACCGGCGCACCGGTGCGCGCGGCGAAACGGTACAGCTCCGCGGACGCGTCCGCGCGGATCACGCCGCCGCCCGCGAAGATCACGGGCCGCTCAGCGGCGTCGATCATCTGCACGGCACGGTCCAGATCCGCCTCAGTGATCTTCTCCACCATGGGAGAGACCTTCTCAGGCGTCTTGGGCGTGAAATCGCACTTGGCCTGCTGCACGTCCTTGAGCACGTCGATCAGCACCGGGCCGGGCCGGCCCGAGCGCGCGATCTGAAATGCACGGCGGATGGTATCGGCAAGGTCCGCGACGTTGCGGACGATATAGTTGTGCTTGGTGATGGGGATGGTGACGCCGAAGATGTCGACCTCCTGGAAGCTGTCCTTGCCCAGCAGCGGTTTGGAGACGTTGCCGGTGATCGCGACCATCGGCACCGAGTCCATGAACGCCGTCGCAAGACCGGTGACCAGGTTCGTCGCGCCGGGGCCGGATGTGGCGATGACCACGCCGACCTTGCCGCTGACACGCGCATACCCGTCCGCCGCGTGCGACGCGCCCTGTTCGTGCGCGGTCAGCACATGGTGAATCCGGTCCGAATACGCGTACAGCGCGTCGTAGGTGTCGATAATCTGCCCGCCCGGATAGCCGAACACGGTATCCACACCCTGTTCAATCAAGCATTCCGCGATGATTTTTGCACCTGTTAATTCCACTTGCAACCCTCCCCGATTGTACCAAAAAACCTTCATCTCTATTATCGCTAAAGAGACGAAGGTTTACTTCGCGGTACCACTCTTTTTGGCGCAATGCGCCCTCTTATCGGCATCAGTGAAATGCCTATCCCGGTAACGGGGGGACACCGTTCCGCCTACTGGCCTTTCAGCGGGAAGGCTCCAAGGGGAGTGACGCGTCAGCCCCGACCGCCTTGCACCAACCGGCGGCTCTCTGTACGTGAGCGGGATACGTCTTGGCCTTGTCATCGCCCGAAAAATATCGATTGCAATGGACTATACAGCATTCGCGGACAAATGTCAATATTTTTTTCAGGCAGGGTTCTGTTTTTCCGTGAGTATCCACCTTCCCTCCAAATTTGAAAAACTGCATTATTTTTTCTGAAATTTCAAAATGGGTTGAATGAAAAAGTAAGATCACGTCTGAGGCGATAAGCAAAGCAGTGTAAAGGAAAAAGGTGGATTGGGAGGAATCTGAAGCAGGGAATACACGCAGAAAAGGCCAAAGAATGGGTAAAGCTTGGGCCCTATGTGCAA
>JAVBQK010000088.1:0-52015 GCA_031549105.1 Eubacteriales bacterium | reverse complement strand
ATGATTTCGCTGCGCTACGGTACCATCCCGATCGTCCGCGAGACGGGTGGCCTGCGCGATACCGTGCTCTCCTTCAACGAGTACACCGGCGAGGGCAACGGTTTCACGTTCTTCAACTACAACGCGCATGACATGCTCAGCACGCTCACCCGTGCGGTGGCATATTATAATGAAAAGCCCGAGGTTTGGCGCAAGCTGATGGTTCGCGGCATGGGCGGCGACTACAGCTGGGGCAAATCCGCTGGCGAGTATCTGCGGCTGTATGAAAAGCTGTTGGCGCCGCCACCGCCGCCCGCGCCGGAAAAGCCGAAGCGCGCGCCCGCGAAGAAAAAGGCGGCAGAGGCAGCTGTAGAAGAGCCTGCGGCCGAAGAAAAGCCCAAGGCCAAGCGTGGCCCGGCGAAGAAAAAGGTTGAGGAGCAGGCTGTGGCCGTGGAAACGCCGGTGATCGCCGAGAAACCCAAGGCCAAGCGCGCGCCCGCGAAGAAAAAAGCGGAAGAAGCGCCTGCCCCCGCCGAAGAAGTCGCTGCGGAGAAGCCCAAGCGGGCCCGCAAGAAAGCCGAACCCAAGGAGTAATTCATGTCGGAGCATGAGCACGAAGGCCACCGCGAGAGGATGCGCGCCCGGTTTTTGCAGGGAGGATTGGATGGCTTTGCGCCGCATGAGGCGCTGGAGACGTTGCTCTTCTACGCGATTCCGCGCCGCAATGTCAACCCGCTGGCCCATCAGCTCATCCAATATTTCGGATCGGTTGAGGCGGTGCTGAGCGCATCGCCTCAGCGTCTCTGCCAGGTACCCGGCATCGGGGAGCGCGCTGCGTCGCTGATCGCGCTGGTGGCGGCGCTTCACGGCTATGCCCAGCGTGAGCGGGCTCAGGAGCGCGCCGTTGTGACCAACTACCGTGAGGCAAAGGAATACTGCGGGCACCTTTTTTCCGTTACAAAGGGAGAGGTGCTCTATGTGATCTGCCTGGACGCGCAGGGGCGCGTGCTTCGCGCGGTGCCGGCCATCGTCGGCACGATCGACGAGATTCCGATCTACCCGCGCACGATTGTTACCGCCGCGCTGGACCATAACGCGCACGGCGTGCTGCTGGCGCACAACCACCCCAGCGGCGTGAAGGAGCCGTCCGATGCCGACATCCGCACCACGGACATCCTGCGCGAAGCGCTCGGCGCGGTGGACATCGCCGTGCTCGACCATGTGATCTACGCCGATGGCGAGTGCGTCAGTATGGCGCAGTGGCAACAAATTCAGCGCATCGCGCCGCTTTTTGAGGCCCAGGGTACGCCGAAAGCGGCCGATACCAAACGAGCGAGGAAGCGCGGACCCAGCGCGATGCATGAGATTGACGATGACGACGAATGAACCCTATGACGTGATCCTGGTGCTGGGCGCGCAGGTGCGCCCGGAAGGGAAGCCGTCCGAGGCGCTCAGGCGCCGCCTTACGCTTGCGCTAGAGCGCTACACTGCCCACCCTGTGCCGATCATCTGCTGCGGCGCACAGGGCAAGAACGAACCCGCTGCTGAGGGCGATTTCATGTGCGCCTGGCTCCGCGAGCGCGGCGTCCCGGACGAACACCTCATTAGCGAAAACCGTTCCTTTGACACGATGCAGAACATCCGCTATGCCAAGGCGCTGATGGAGCGGCGCGGCCTGATCCGTGCCCTCGTCGTCACCAGCGACTACCACGTCCGACGCTCGCTCGCCATCTGCCGCCGCTACCGCGTCCCGGCCACCGGCGCGGGCAGCCCGTCTATCCGCGCCTACTGGCTGCGCAACAACGGGCGCGAAATCCTCGCGTGGGTGAAGTTTTTCCTGAGGATTGGGTCGTGGGGCGCGGTGGAGGAGACGGAAGAGGAACGCTAGGGGCTTTGCCCCTAGAACCCCACAAGAGGGGCATGCCCCTCTTGACTCCCAATTTCCGCCCTTTGGGCGGTCTTTTTATCTGGATTATTGCTATGCCAAAAACACATATAGTGCACAAGGGGTAGATATGCAGGCAGGAGATAAAATAGAGTTCAGCAACTATGAATGGCGTGTGCTTGACGTTCGGATCGATGCGGCGCTGATTATAACTGAAAAAGCAATAGAAAAACGGGCTTATCACAATTCTTCTGTGGATACGACATGGGCAGATAGTGCGCTAAGGGAATATCTTAACGGTGAGTTTTATAATAGGTTTAGCACAGCGGACAAGTCGAGGATTATTCAGGTACTGAACACAAACCCCGATAATCCGTGGTATGGCGCAAAAGGCGGCGCAAATACGCGGGACAGTATTTTCCTGTTAAGCATCGAGGAAGTGGTATGCAGATATTTCGGGGACAGCAGCGCAATACTGCAAAACCCTGGAAATCAGAAATATAAGTATTGGTTTGATAGAAAAGATGAGAATAACAGCAAGCGATTGACAAACAGTTCATGGTGGCTTCGGTCACCTGGCCGCACGAATCGCGTTGCCGCATATATTCACGGTCTCGCACCGAATCAACTGGATTCATCAGGCGGCTGCGTAGGCATTAATGGCAACAACATAACCAGCGTAGGCGGCATTCGGCCTGCTGTATGGCTGAAGACATAACATAGTCAACCACCCTCGCCCGCAGGCGAACATGGGTTTCGAAAGGGCGAAGCCCTTCGCGGAGGTCCAGGAGGCAGCGCCTCCTGGCGAGGGGTCCAGGGGGAGCAGCGCTCCCCCTGGCGTTCCCATCCCTCAAATAAACTCCACATCGTCCCCCAACTGCGACGTAAACGTGATCAGCGTGATCTCCGGCGTGTTGAACAGGCGGAAGGCCGGCAGCGGGCAGATGCCAGATGTGCCCAGGCCCGCGCTGGTGTATTGCAGCAGGCTGCCCGAGCGGTAGTAGCCCTGCGGCATACTGCTGCCCGGGAACCAGGTGCCCGCGAACACCGGGCCGATCAGCGGCAATCGCCATTGGCCACCGACTGTGCCGCCCGATAGGATCAGGTCGACTGTGCGCAGGAACGCGTTCCCGTCCGAATCGGCCATGTTCAGCATGTTGAGCACCATGTCGCTCCCCACCGGGTTGTGCGACAGCGTGATGTGCAGGTTGGTATCGCTCATCTGCTGGCGCGCGATCTTGGTGCGCATGATCGCGTCGGCGTAGTATGTGCCCTCGCGGGTGTTGGAGTTGGCGTAGGCGGTCTCGGCGGTGTCCAGGTCCAGCGAGAGCTGCGACGCGTCGCTGAACCACACGGTCGCCCCGCCCACTGTCATGGAGGCGGGCGCGTCCAGAAAGGTCGCGCCGCGCGTCTGCGCGCTGCTGACCCAGTCCGCGAGCACGGTATAGTAGCCCGAGGCCTGGCTGCCCACTGGCGCAGGGTCGCTGTCGCCCGCGATGAAGAAGACAGGCTTGGTCGTGTCCAGCGCGGCTAGCAGCTCCATCAGCGGATGCGCATCGCCGCGCTTGCCGACCATATCGCCGGTCAGGCAGACGGCGTTGTACTTCTTGCTCTTCAGCGCACCCTGTATGACCTTCTGGTTCGGGCCGAAGCGAATGCCGCTCAGGTCCGATATGTGCAGCACTGTAAAGCCTTCCAGCGCCTTGGGCAGGTCCGGCACCAACACCTTCTGCGTGCGGACGATCACCCGTCCATCATCTATCACCGTAAAAATCGCGCACAGCGCGATGAATATCGCTACCCCCAGCGCAATCATCCGTCCAATGTTCCGGCTCCGCCGGGCAAAAACATCCCCACCCCGTCTTCGCATACCCAAACCTCCCCTCTATCGGTATATAACGAAAGAAGATGCGGTTTTGAGGCATGGTTTTCGATGCCTCACACGTTTTTTTATAGTGGGTTGAAAAAAATGGCGCACGATTGTCTTGATATCCGACATAATACGACAAGATGGCCGATTCCCAAAGTGCGGCGCGCCCTGTTATAATGCAAAAGGAAATGGGTAAAAGAGTATGGCGAAGGTAAAAACGGTCTTTGTCTGTGGCGACTGCGGCTATGATGTGAGCCGTTGGCTGGGCAAGTGCCCCGGCTGTGGCGCGTGGAATACGTTGCAGGAGTTTGTGCCTGAGCCTGCGGCCCCGGCTGTCGGCGCAAAGCCGCTCAAGCGCCAGGGGGGTGCGGGACTTGCGCCGCTGAAGCTTTCTGAGATTGACGACGCCGCGCAGGAGCGCCGCAGTTGCGGCATCGGCGAGCTGGATCGGGTGCTCGGTGGCGGCATCGTCGAAGGGTCGGTCACGCTGGTCGGCGGCGATCCGGGCGTGGGCAAGTCTACGCTGCTGCTGCAGGCGTGCGGCAACCTCGCCGCGTCCGGCGCGCGGGTGCTGTATGTCACCGGCGAGGAAAGCGCCCGGCAGATCAAACTGCGTGCGCGCAGGCTGACCGTTGCGGCGGACGGGCTGTGGGTGCTGGCTGAGAACGCGCTGAGCGATATCGAGACCCGCTTTACCGAGCTGGGGCCTGATTTTATGGTCGTCGACTCCATCCAGACCGTCTACCGGCCGGAGTTATCCGCCGCGCCGGGCAGCGTGTCCCAGGTGCGCGAGTGCGCCGCCCAGCTGGCCCGTATGGCGAAAACCAGCGGCTGCGCGATGTTCCTGGTCGGCCATGTTACCAAGGAAGGCGCAATCGCCGGGCCGCGCGTGCTGGAGCACATGGTGGACGCGGTGCTCTACTTCGAGGGCGACCGTCAGCACGCCTGGCGCATCCTGCGCGCGGTGAAGAACCGCTTCGGGTCGGTGAACGAGCTGGGCCTCTTTGAGATGGGCGAAGCGGGCATGATTCCGGTGGACAACCCGTCGGAACTGCTGCTCTCGCGCAGGGCGCGCGGCGCGTCCGGTTCGGTGGTTACCTGCGGGCTGGAGGGCACGCGGCCGATGCTGGTGGACCTGCAGGCGTTGGTATCCAGGACGCCGTTTGGCATGCCGCGCCGCATGGCCGATGGCCTGGACAGCGCGCGCGTGGCGCTGCTGCTGGCGGTGCTGGAAAAGCGCGCTGGGCTGCGCTTGTTTGATCAGGACGTCTACATCAACGTGGCGGGCGGCATGACGCTTTCCGAGCCCGCCGCAGACCTCCCACTGTGCCTGGCCGTAGCATCGTCGCTGCGGGACAGGACATTGCCGCCGGATGCTGTGGTGTTCGGCGAAGTAGGGCTCTCGGGCGAGGTGCGCGCCGTCGCCCAGGCGGACCGGAGGCTTGCCGAATGCGCGCGGCTGGGATTTTCCACATGCGTGCTGCCGCGGGAAAACCTGCGCGGGGTGCACGCGCCGGAGGGGATGACGCTGCGCGGTGTGGATACCGTGGGACAGGCTGTCGCCTTGTTATTGGGTTGAAGATTGAGAAAGGACTGTGCATGAGAAAGCCGAACATCGAGAAGATTTTACGCCCTGTTTTTACCCTGTTTGGGGCTGCCATCGGCGGCGGGCTTGCCGCGCTTGGCATGCGCGTATACGCACTTTTTGATGAAACTATTGATATTTCTACATCCTTAATGCTGTGGACCTGTGTTATTACGACTGTGCTGGCGGCGCTTCTTTCCTGGCTCTTTTTTAGCAGGATGATTGCTAAGGTGCGGCATTGGTCCGCGATGGTGGAGGTGTCGCTGAGCGAAACGCCGCTGTGGCAGCTGCTCGCCAGCGCGCTGGGGCTGGTGTTTGCGCTGGCCATTGCCTCGCTGATCTCGCAGCTGTTCCGCGCGGGCCTGCCGGACCTGCTGTGGGCGGGACTCTCGGCGGTGGTGCATCTGATGCTTGGCTATCTTGGCGCGTCGATTGGCTACAAGCGCTGGCGGGAGTTGCCATCCTTTCTCGGTGCGGCCAGGTCGAAGACCTTCGTGCCGGACGCGGCGGACGCTCAGCAGGAAGCGGTGGGCAAGATACTCGATACGAGTGTGATCATCGACGGGCGCATTTTCGATGTTTGCAAGACCGGCTTCGTCGAAGGGCCACTGGTCATCCCGCAGTTTGTGCTGGCGGAGCTGCGCCATATCGCCGATTCCGGCGACTCGCTCCGGCGCAACCGTGGTCGGCGCGGGCTGGACGTGCTTGCGCGTATCCAGAAGGAGCTGGACATTGAGGTGACGATCACCGAGGCGGACTATGAAGACATCGGCGAGGTGGACGTAAAGCTGCTCAAGCTGGCCAAGGACACCGGCGGACTTGTGGTAACCAACGACTTCAACCTCAACAAGGTGGCGGATGTGACGGGTGTGAAGGTGCTCAATGTCAACGACCTGGCCAGTGCGCTGCGGCCCGTGCTGTTGCCGGGCGAGGAGATGCGCGTGCAGGTGCTGCGCGAGGGCAAGGAACACGGCCAGGGCATTGGCTACCTGGATGATGGCACAATGATCGTCGTCGACAACGGCAAGCGCTACATCGGTACCACCATCGACGTGGTGGTGACCACCGTGCTGCAGACCAGTGCCGGACGAATGATCTTCACCAAGATAAAACAAGCGGCGTAAGGAAAAAGCGTATACCGGCGTGGGCGGAATTGCCCACGCCTTTTCTATTGCCCGGGAACGAAAATAAAAGCCGAAATAACCGCTTGATGTAACCCAAATGTAAGCTTTCCATGGTATACTGATTTTGCCTGGAGAGGTATACTTTGGCAACTGGACGGAATACAGCGCATTTGCGCTTCTGTAAGAGCAAGGGAGGCATTGTAGATGAAAGGGAAAAAGACGAAAAGGCTGGCCGCATTGCTGGCGCTTCTATTGGCATTATCGCTGACGGGCGTCCTCGCGATGGCGGAAGAACCCGGCGAAGGGGATCTGCCGGAGATCATTGTCCTGGAAGGAGATCCGTCCGACCCGGGCGTGGGTGATCCGTCCGACCCGGTGGAACCGTCGGATCCAGCCGGTCCAGTGGACCCGCTGCCGCCGCCCGCGCTCATCATTCCGGCGCAGGCGGAGCCTGCTGTCCCGCAGGACGATCCGAGTCCCGATCCCGACCCCGCGCCGGTGTACGCCGTTCGCTTCCTGGTGGGTGAAGGGGAGGACGAGACGGTCTTTGCCGTGCATGAGGTAGAAGAAGGCGCGCCCATTTCCGCGCCGGAGAATAAGCCGCTGGCTGAAGGACTTGTGTTCGCGCACTGGTACGATGCGCGCGGCGCGGCGGAAACGCCGTTCCTGTTCGAAACGGCCGCGACCGAGAATCTGGTGTTGCGTGCGCTGTTCGTGGCTCCGCCGGCGGGAGAGGATGATCCGATCATCGAAACCGAAGGCGAAGGCGACCCCGATGGTGAGGAAGCGCCCGGGCTGATCATCATCGTCATTGAGGATGACCCGATCCCGCTGGCCGGCCCTGCGCAGATCCCGGTGAGCGAAGACGTACCCAGTGAGCCGCTGGATACCGGCGCGTGGGTCATCAACTTCCATATGTACGTGCCAGGTGGTTTCACCATCGGCGACGATATCGTGTTTACCAGCGTGCTGGATGGCTTTGAGGGCCTTGTGGTGACGCTCCAGTGGCAGGTGAAAACGCCCGGCGGCGATTGGCGGGATATCGACGGCGCCACCGGTGAATCCTACACGCTGCACACCAATTCCGAGAATGTCGCCTATGTGTACCGGGTGACGGCCACGGTGTGGCCGTAAGCAATCAGCGCGAGGCAGGGAGGAAGGCTCTATGAGGAAGGCAAGAAAATCGGCCCTTGCGGCCCTGCTGGCGGCAGTTTTGCTGCTGTGCGCGCTGCCGTCGCTTGCGGCGGACGATCCCTTGATGATAAGCTCACCGGGCAAGAGCCCGCTGGAGGGCATTCTGGCAAGCGGAGTCCTGAGCAATGAGGCGCCAGGCGGGGAGGACCCCGTCGTGCTTACCCATACGGTCGCATTTTACCGCAACTTTACGCAGGATGATGGCACTGTCTATTCCAGCGGCGAGGAGTATGCCAGCGGAGAAGCGTATTCGGTATATGACCGCGGCGGTGAAGGCTGGGCGCGTGCCGACCTGCGCTTCATCGGTTGGACGACGGACGCTGCCGGCGAGACCCCGTATGTGACCGACTTCACGATGGGCGATGCGGACATCTCCCTATACGCCCAGTGGGCGCAGCTCTATAGCGTGACCTACCACTATGATGGCGCGGACGGCGCGGAAACGATCGTTGATACGGCATGGTACGCGGAGGGTGAGGCGTTCACGCCCAAGACGGCGGCGGAAGTTGGCTGGGCGGATGCGGACGAAGTGCGCTTCGCGTTCTGGACGGTTGACGCGCAGGGCGAAACCCGCTATAAAGCAACCGAGATGGGCACTGCGAACCTGGACCTGTACGGTCTGTGGGACCACAAATACCTCTTCACCATACGGCACCTGCTGGAGGGCAGCGACCCGGAGGTGGAGGTTGCCGAAACGCAGACCCAGTGGCTCTGGCCGTTTGACCGTTACTACTACTGGCCTGCGGCTTTTGATGAAATCCCCGAGCCGTACCTAGCCAAGTACGCGACCATTTCCACGGACGACCGTGGCAACCACTGGTCGTTTGGCGATGGACTGATGCTCGCCACCGACCTGACCGTGACCATATATTATAATGAAGTAACACCGGAAGTTGACGAAGAGGAGCAGGCTGTTCAGGTCAAGGTGACGACGGGCACGGGCGGTTCTTCCCAGCCCCTCACCCTCTATAGCGACCAGGTTGCGTCCTCGTGGAGCGTGGCGCTCTACAACATCCCGGAGGAAGATATCCCGCTGAGCGGCTCCGGGTCGCGCAATGTCGGCCTTTGCTGTGAATGACACCGGAAAAACACCTCCGCCCGCTTGCACAATCAAGCGGGCTTTTTAGGCGTAAGGGGGCAAAAATGACAAAAAACCCCTTCTTTTGCAAATGTGGTGCCAGCGAAGACAAAACATGGTATACTAGGAGTACAGCAAATGGAAAGGGTTGAAGGAACAATGGTAAGTCAGCTGCAGGGAACGGATCGGGATGCATTCACGACCGCGCCAGTGGCGCCCCTTGGGATCATCGCAATGCCGGGCTGCGAGATACTGGGCGGGCGCATAGATGGGTACCTCAAGCTCTGGCGGACAGAGCGTGAGGATTCGATGGGCGAAGAACTGTATGTTTCACCCGGCTATAACCGCGATTCCTTCCTGCTGGAGGCGGATTGTCCCCGGTTTGGTACCGGCGAAGGCAAGGCGCTGCTGCGGGAGAGCGTGCGCGGGTATGACCTGTACATTATTTCCGACGTAACCGCGTACCACAAAGAATACAAGATGTACGGCCGCATGGTGCCCATGTCGCCGGACGATCATTATTCCGACCTCAAGCGCGTCATCGGCGCAGTGGGCGGAAAAGCCAAGCGTATCAATGTGATCATGCCCTTCCTGTATGAGAGCCGCCAGCACCGCCGCACCAGCCGTGAGTCAATGGACTGCGCGATCATGCTACAGGAACTGGAGAACATGGGCGTCACCAACATCATCACCTTCGACGCGCATGACCCGCGCGTGCAAAACGCCATTCCGCTTACCGGTTTTGAATCCGTACACCCAACCTACCAAATGCTCAAGGCGCTGTGCAGAAACATCCGTGACCTGAATATCAATAAAAAGAACATGATGATCATCTCGCCCGATGAGGGCGCGATTGGCCGGAATATTTACTACTCGACGGTGCTTGGGCTGGACATGGGCCTTTTCTTTAAGAGGCGGGATTATACCACCATCGTCAACGGCAGAAACCCGATCGTTGCGCACGAATACCTGGGCGACGATGTCGAGGGCAAGGATATCATCGTTGCTGAGGATATCATCGCCACCGGCGACTCCATCCTGGACCTGGCGCGGCAGCTGAAGGCCCGCAAGGCGGGCCGCGTGTTCTGCGCGAGCACGTTTGGGTTCTTCACATCTGGAGTGGAGGCGTTTAACAAGGCGTATGAAGAGGGCGCAATCAACCGCGTGCTGTGCACCAACCTCAACTACCTGACGCCTGAAATTCGCAGCGCGCCGTGGTTCATCGAGGTGGACATGTCCAAGTATGTCTCGTTCATCATCGCGACGCTCAACCACGACCACAGCCTTAATAACCTGCTGAACCCGCTGGACCGCATCAAAAACCTGCTGGAGCGATACCATAAGGAGCAGGCGGCGGAAGGCATTCGTTTCGCGTAAGCCAGCGAGGCCGCACTTATTTCTTTGAGGAGGAATCCGATGGCGAGACTCTTTGGAACGGACGGCGTGCGCGGCATTGCCAACGAGGACCTGACGTGCGAGCTGGCCTTCCAGCTCGGCCAGGCCGGCGCGAAAGTGCTGGCAACGTCTGTGCACCGGCCGACCATCCTGATCGGGCGCGATACGCGCATTTCCGGCGAGATGCTGGAGGCGGCGCTGGTGGCGGGCCTATGCTCGCAGGGTGCACGCGCGGTGATGCTGGGCGTGTTGCCCACGCCGGGCATCGCGTACCTGACGCGCCTCTATGAGGCGGACGCCGGGGTCGTTATCTCCGCGTCGCACAACTCGGTCGAATACAACGGCATCAAGTTTTTCAACAGCAACGGCCATAAGCTGTCCGACGCGCTGGAGGACCGGATTGAAGAACTGATGAACTCGGGCATGAACAGCGCACCCAAGCCCACCGGCAAGGCCGTCGGCCGCCCGGTGCGGCAGGTCAATGCTGCCCGGCAGTACATCGATTTCCTCAAGAGCACGGCCGCCTGCCGGCTGGATGGGCTGCACATCGTGCTGGACTGCGCGCATGGCGCGTCGTCGCAGGTCGCCCCACAGGTGTTCACGGAGCTTGGCGCGCAGGTTAGCGCGTTTTACCATGAGCCGGATGGCACCAACATCAACGAGCACTGCGGCAGCACCAATCCGGCGCGCCTGCAGGAGTTGGTGCGCGAGCTGGGCGCGGACGCGGGCCTTGCGTTTGACGGCGATGCCGACCGTTTGATCGCCGTGGACGAGCGCGGCCAGCTGATCGATGGCGACCGGATCATGGCGATCTGCGCCATCCAGATGAAGAAAGAGGGCAAGCTGGTCAAGAACACGCTGGTCTCTACCGTGATGAGCAACATGGGCCTGGAAATCGCGATGAAGGAAAACGGCATTACGCTCGTGCGCACGAAGGTGGGCGACCGCTACGTGCTGGAGAAGATGCTCGAGGACCATCTGGTGCTCGGCGGTGAGCAGAGCGGCCACGTGATTTTCTCCGACCACAACACCACAGGAGACGGCATCGTCACCGCGATCCAGCTGATGTGCATCGTGGCGCAGGCCAAACAATCGCTCTCCCGCATGGCGCGGGTGATGCGGCCGCTGCCGCAGGCGACGGTCAACGCGCGCATCGCGGAGCAGAAAAAAGAGGCCTACACCAAGGACGAAGAGATTCCCGCGCGGATCGCGGAGCTGGAGAAAAAATACAAGGATCGCGGCCGCACGCTGGTGCGCCTGTCCGGCACGGAACCGCTGGTGCGCGTGATGGTGGAAGGCCCCGACCAGCG
The DNA here is from genome assembly GCA_031549105.1 of Eubacteriales bacterium. Lineage (GTDB taxonomy): Bacteria > Bacillota > Clostridia > Christensenellales > Aristaeellaceae > Avichristensenella. The sequence goes on along the minus strand of JAVBQK010000088.1, from coordinate 40,595 downwards.
CGAGATTGAACGCGACGCGTTCGAGCTGGCGCAGTTTATCGAAGGGAAAATGAAATGAAAATTGTCGTCGCGCCCGATTCGTTCAAAGGCTCGCTGACGGCTGTGGAAATCATCCGCATCGTCAGCGGCGCGGCGGAGCGCGTTTTTGGAGACATCACGGTCGTCCCCGCGCCCATCGCCGACGGCGGGGAGGGCACGGTGGACGCTTTCGTGCTGGCGACGGGCGGCGCGTATCGCCAGGCCATCGTCACCGGCCCGATGGGTACGCCCGTGACGGCGCGCTATGGCTTGCTCCCCGGCGGGTCCGCCGCGCTGGAGATGGCGCAGGCATCCGGATTGCCGCTCATCTCGGTAGAAGAAAGAAACCCGCTCAAGGCCACATCGCGTGGCACGGGTGAGCTGCTGCTGCATGCGCTGGGTGAGGGCGCGCGCGACATCCTGATGGGCATCGGCGGCAGCGCTACGAACGACGGAGGCACAGGCCTCCTGACGGCGCTCGGCGCGCGCTTCACCGACGCGGCGGGAAACCCCGTGCCGGAGGGCGGCGAAGGGCTGGAGCACATTGTCGCCGCCGACTTTTCCGGCCTGGACCCGCGGCTTTCGCAGGCGCGTATCCGTGTACTGTGCGACGTGACCAACCCGCTGTTGGGTGAGCGTGGCGCGACGCGCGTCTACGGCCCGCAAAAGGGTGCTGACGCCCAGATGCTGGATCGCCTGGAACGCGGCATGGCAAACTATGCCCGCGTGCTGGCGCATGCGCTCGGCCACTCGGTGGCGGACATGCCCGGTGCGGGCGCGGCGGGCGGAATCGGCGCGGCGCTGGGCGGCGTGCTCGGCGCGGAGATGTCGCGCGGAGTTGAGTCGGTGCTCGACGCTATCAAGTTTGACGAACTGCTGCACGGCGCGGACCTGGTAATCACCGCCGAGGGCCGCATGGACGCGCAGTCGATGGCCTACGGAAAAGCGCCCATCGGCGTGGCCCACCGCTGCCGCAGGCTCGGTGTGCCGGTGATCGCGATGGTTGGCGGCATGACGGACGAGGCGATGGCCTTCTGCGGCGGAAACGCCAGCGTGATGACCACGGTCAACGGCCCAATGACGGTAGAGGACGCAATCGCCGGTGCGGAGCGGCTGCTCAACAGCGCGGCGGAGCGGATGTTCCGCATGGTGCGGATAGGCCGGGTCATGGGCGGGATCGACGAGTCGCTGGGTGCGAACGGGTAGAGACATTTCGCCTTTGGGCGGGTTGGGTTTTGGGGTGAAGATGGAACTTCCGGAAAATGTGATATGGGCGCTTGCGCGGCTTTGGGATCACGGGTATCCGGCTTACTGTGTGGGCGGGTGTGTCCGTGATCTTTTGATGGGTACTGTGCCACATGATTATGATATTTGTACACGGGCTTTGCCGGAGCAGGTGAAGGGCTGTTTTACCGATGCGCGCGTGCTGGAGACGGGCATCAAGCACGGCACGGTAACGCTGATTGTGCGGGGGCAGCAGATTGAGATCACGACCTTCCGGCTGGATGGCGTGTATACTGACCATCGGCGGCCGGATGGGGTGACGTTTACCGCGGAGCTGCGGGAAGATCTGGCCCGGCGGGATTTCACCATCAACGCGATGGCGCTTTCGCCCACAGGCGAGGTCGTCGATTGCTTTGGCGGGCGCGACGACCTGCGGGATGGGGTTATCCGGTGCGTCGGTACGCCACAGGAGCGGTTCGAAGAGGATGCGCTGCGCCTGCTGAGGGCGCTGCGGTTTGCGTCGCGGTTTGGGTTTGCCATTGAGGAAGAGACGGCGCGCGCGATGCTGGAGAAAGCACCGTTGCTTGCGTATGTCGCGGTGGAGCGCGTGCTCAACGAGTTATGCGGAATGGACTTTGCGCGCGTGCCGGGGAGGTTTTTACCTGTACTACAGGTAGCGATTCCGGAGTTGAACGCGCTGGCTGTGCCGGAAGGGTTGCCCGCAGAACCTGCCGTGCGTCTGGCAGCGCTGCTGCGAGGCCTGCCTGCTGGGGATATCCTGATGCGGCTGAAGGCAAGCCGTGCGCTGACGGAACGCGTGGCGTTCCTTGTGTCTGAGATGGACACGCCCGTTTCGCCCGAAGCGCCGTCTGTCCGCCGCCTACTTGGGCGTGCGGGCGAGGAGGCTGCCCGCCAACTGCTCACCCTGCAAAACAATGCTGCCGCGATGCAAACGCTGCAAGCCGTGTTGGATCGTGGAGACTGCGTGCGCGTGGGTCAGCTCGCTGTAAACGGCAACGATCTGGCGGCAAAGGGCCTTGTAGGCCCCCAAATAGGCGAAGCCTTGAACGCGCTGCTGGACAAGGTGATCGAAGGCGAGCTTCCCAATGATCGGAAAATGCTGCTGGACTTTCCTTCCCTGCCATAGTATAATGATATGTCTTCCCAGACAGGAAAAGCTTTTCCGTCCCATCCAGAGAGCGTGCGCCACCGGCTGCGAGCGCGCGTGGGCAACGGTCCGGCTGTCCGGCCTGTCATGTATGGGAAGCGTGAAGCCCTCGATACGGGCCAAGAGCGGACGCGCACGCGCGTCAAGCCGGGTGGTACCGCGAAGCGCGCCTTCGTCCCAGCAGTGGGGCGCGGGCGTATTCTTTTTTGCTAGAAACAGAACAGGAGGCGGTACCCATGGCGAAGAAAAAGGAACAAGAGTTTGTGCAGCACATCACGCCCCGCAGCGAGGATTTCTCGCAGTGGTATACGGATGTGATTCTGCAGACGGGCCTGGTAGACTACGCGCCGGTGCGCGGCTGCATGGTCGTCAAGCCCTACGGCTACGCGATCTGGGAGCGCATTCAGCAGGAGATGGACGCGCGGTTCAAGGCGACTGGGCATGAGAATGTTTATATGCCCATGCTCATTCCCGAGAGTCTGCTGCTCAAGGAAGCGGAACACGTCGAAGGGTTTGCGCCCGAAGTGGCGTGGGTGACCCAGGGCGGCATGGAAACGCTGCCCGAGCGGCTGGCGATCCGCCCCACGAGCGAGACGATGTTCTGCACCATGTACGCCAAGTGGGTGCAGAGCTGGCGCGACCTGCCGATGAAGTACAACCAGTGGTGCTCGGTGATGCGCTGGGAAAAGAGCACTCGTCCCTTCCTGCGCACGTCGGAGTTCCTCTGGCAGGAGGGCCACACCATCCACGAGACGCCCGAGGAGGCGCAGGAAGAAACGCTGAAGATGCTGGAGGTCTACCGCGAGGTAGCCGAGGACATCCTGGCGCTGCCGGTCTACATCGGGCAGAAGAGCGAAAAGGAGAAGTTCGCTGGCGCGCGCGCCACCTACAGCATGGAGGCCATGATGCAGGATGGCAAGGCGCTACAGGCGGGCACTACGCATAACTTCGGCACCAACTTTGCCGAGGCGTTCGAGATTCAGTTTCTGTCGCGTGAGGGCAAGCTGGAGTATGTGCACGAGACGAGCTGGGGCACGTCGACCCGCCTGATCGGCGCGATCATCATGACCCATGGCGATGAGCGCGGCCTGCGCCTGCCCCCGAATGTCGCGCCCGTGCAGGCAGTGGTGCTGCCCATCGCGCAGCATAAGGAAGGCGTGCTCGAGGGCGCAAAGAGCGTCGCCGACGCGCTGACGGCTGCCGGCCTGCGGGTCAAGTTCGATGACCGCGATTCCGTTTCCGCCGGCTGGAAGTTTAACGAGTGGGAGCTGAAGGGCGTGCCCCTGCGCGTCGAAGTTGGCCCCCGTGATCTGGAGGCAGGACAGGTGATGGTCGCCCGCCGCGATACGTTTGAGAAGATCACACTGCCGATGGAAGGGCTGGCGGACGCGCTGAAAGCGCTGCTGGTGGAGATCCAGCGCACGATGTTCGAGCAGGCCAAGGCGTTCCGCGACGAGCATACCTCTGTCGTGCACAGCTACGATGAGCTCAAGACCGTCGTGAACGGCGGCTTTGCCAAGGCGATGTGGTGCGGCGATACCGCGTGCGAGGAGAAGCTCAAGGCTGATTTGAACGCGACCAGCCGCAACATGCCCTTTGACCAGACGCCCTGCGGCGATACCTGTGTCATCTGCGGCAAGAAGGCCGACAGGGTGATGTACTTCGCCAAGGCGTACTAAACAAACGAGGTGATCTTTCCGATGAAGAAGATCAACATTGCACAGGGGCTGGCGTTTACCGCGCTGGCCCTGGGGGACTGCAAGCGCGGCGTGCCGGAACATGAGGCAAGAGCGTTTGCGGTGATGGACCGTTATGTCGAGCTGGGCGGCGACACGTTCGATTCTGCCCGCACCTACAACGACGGCGGCGCGGACCGCGCGATGGGCAAGTGGCTCAGGAGCCGCGGCCTGCGCGAGCAGGTGAACATCGTCACCAAGGGCAGCTTCTACGATAAGGCCGATATGTTCCGCTCCCGTTTGTCGAGCGCGGAGATCGAGCAAGACTTAAACGAGTCGTTGGCCTTCATGGAAATAGACCATTCCGACCTGCACCTGCTGCATCGCGATGACGTGCGGCTGCCGGTGGAGCCGATTGTGGATGCGCTTTCCGGCCTGGTCAAAGCCGGTAAAGCCCGCGCCGTTGGTGTATCCAACTGGACGGTGGGCCGTATCATTGAAGCCAATCAGTATGCGCTGGAAAACGGCCTTGAGCCGCTACGCTGCTGCCAGCTGCATTTCAGCCTCGCGCAGACGACGGCGGCGATTACCGGTGATATCACCCATGTGCCGATGAACGACATCGAGTTGGGCTGGTACCGCGAGAGCCAGTTCCCGGTGATGGGCTTTGGCGCACAGGCGCGCGGCTGGTTCGCGGCGCGCGCGGCGGGCAAGGAACCCAAGGAAAGCCCGCATAAGTATTACGATCTTTTGCCGGAAAACCATCGCCGCCTGATCCGGCTGACCAAGCTATCCGAAAGCATTGGCAAGAGCCTGACGGCGATCACCACCGCCTATGTGCGCGACCGTGGTGCGAACGCCGTCGTGCTGGCGTCATTTTCGAGTACCGAGCAGTTGGAGCAGGCGTTTGAGGCAAATACCTTCCGGCTGACGGTCGACCAGATCAAGTACCTGGAGACGGGAGTAGGAACGTGTTAAGCAAGCAATATGATGTGATTGTCATCGGCGCGGGACCGGCGGGCATCTTTACCGCGCTGGAACTGGCCGAGATCCGGCCGCAGACCCGTGTGCTGATCGTCGATATGGGGCGCGCGATCAAAAACCGTGCCTGTCCGATGCGCACCGCGGGCAAATGCATGAACTGCGATCCCTGTGCGATCGTCAGCGGATGGGCTGGTGCGGGCGCATTCTCGGATGGTAAGCTGTCGCTGTCGTCCGAGGTGGGCGGCCATATCGCCGACTATGTCGGCACGGATGAGGCGGAGAAGCTGATCTCGCACGCCGATGCGTATTACCTGCGCTTTGGCGCGCCGGAGATGGTGCATGGCCTCAACGACCCCAAGGTGGACGAGCTGCGCTACGAGGCGTCGCGCTACAACATCCGCCTGGTGCCGTGCCCTGTGCGCCATCTGGGCACCGACCACGCGGGCGAGGTGCTCGGCGCGATGTACGACCACCTGATCGGTACCACAAACACGGAGTTTGCCGGGCAGACCGCCGCGCAGGATCTGATTGTCGAAGATGGGCGTATCGTCGGCGTGACGCTGAAGGGGAAGAACGGCGACGTCGTGCGCTGCGAAGCGCCGTTCGTCGTTGCCGCGCCCGGGCGCGGTGGCGCGGCATGGCTCACGCGCCAGATACAGGCGCTGGGCCTGCCCACGCGCAACAATGAGGTGGACATCGGCGTGCGGGTGGAGGTGCCCAACGCCATCATGGACCACCTGACAAAGCATCTCTATGAGGCAAAGCTGGTCTATTACGCGGATACATATGAGAATAAGGTGCGTACGTTCTGCATGAACCCCGGCGGCGTCGTCAGCGAGGAGCACTACGAGGGCGGCATTGCCGTCGTCAACGGGCACAGCTACGGCGACCCGGCCAAGCGGACGGAAAACACCAACTTCGCCATTTTGGTTTCGACGCGGTTTACCGAGCCGTTCAACCAGCCGATCGAGTATGGGCGCTATATTGCCCAGCTGGGCAACATGCTCACGGGCGGGCCAATTATGGTGCAGCGCCTGGGCGACTTGCTGAAGGGCCGCCGTACGGACATCACGCGCCTGCGCAAGTCGACCACCGTGCCCACGCTGCCGACCGCTGTGCCGGGGGATTTGAGTTTCGTCATTCCCAGCCGGCATCTCACGAGCATTATTGAAGCGCTTCGCGCGTTTGACAAACTGGCGCCAGGTCTGTATAGCCGCAACACGCTGCTGTATGGAGTAGAGGTGAAGTTTTATTCATCGAAGGTGCCCGTGGAAAATAATTTTGAAACGCAAATTTCCGGGCTTTACGCTATCGGTGATGGTGCCGGAATTACGCGGGGCCTTATGCAGGCTAGCTGTACAGGCATTTCGGTAGCACGGGACATCCACCAGAGAATGTAAAAAGAGTTGCGAATCATTCTGCATGAAGCGCTTGACAAATACGGTAAAAGGTGGTATAAATGCCATATACTGAGGGGAAAGAGAAAGGATGGGGAAATCATGAAAAAGTTCGGTAGTCTGATTCTCGCGTTGGTTCTGGTTCTGTCGATCGCTAGCGTAGCGTCTGCTGGCCTCGTTAACGAGGGCGACAAGGGTGGAAAGAACTCTGATGCGATCGTTGCGCAGAGCCCGTACGGAACCGTACCGCATAAGGAACTGGTAACTCCCGACAAGCTTATCTGGCAGGAGACCCCCACGCTGGGCACCCAGAAGGGTTCTTATCCTTGCTGCACCGTGTGTGGCTTTGGTGTAAGTTGTGATTGCTCGGCTGGCTGGATAGTCACGGTTTATTGGAAGGAAGCAAAGGTTTGGGGGGTTATCGTGCCCGTTCTTGACTATTCTTACTCTGCCGATAACTGTGCGGACATTGGCTGTGTTAACTGCAAGCCGTTGCCGGTTGGTAGTGGTTCGTGGATCAAGTTGCAAGCTGCTGCTTGCTTGCTGAGTGGCGCGGGCACCTATTTTATCCCGTACTCCAGTTTCATCACGGGGAAGTAACAATCTTTTCCTGGCAAGTCGTTTTGAAAAGGTTCTCTCCACAAGTTGGGGAGGATCTTTTTTCTTTTGTTTGGTGCGTGCAACGTTAAACCCGCGTCGGTATACTAAAACGAAGGATGTGTGTACAATTTTGCATCTTGTAGCCGGAAATGCGCACCTGGGTCATGTTTTCCCAGACGGGCCGGATGAACTCGGCAGTCTGCGCTACTGCATCAACAGCGCTGCGCTGCGTTTTATCCCGCAGGCCGACATGGAAAAAGAAGGGTATGGCGATCTGCTCAAGTAATTGCAACGTGTTGCCGGTTTTTTTTGACAGTGGAACTTGCACATGATATAATACATTGTTTATTTGGCAGAAAGGGTGTGTTGAACCATGCAGACGCAGCGCACGGATAAGTTGCTGGCACTGCTTGCGGGGGCGGGGGCACAGGGTGCACTGGTGCATAAGCCGTCTAACATCCGGTGGCTGAGCGGCTACACGGGCGAAGGGCTGCTGGTTATCGCGGAAGGCGTTCGCGCAATCGTGACCGATTTCCGGTACACGGAGCAGGCCGAACAGCAGGCGCCGGGTTTTGCGGTGCACATGGCGTCGCAGGGGGCGCAGTACGAGATCGTTGAAGCGCTGCTGGATGGTGCGGGTGTGCAGACGGTGGCGTTCGAGGATGACGCCGTCACAGTTCGCAGCTATGATGCCATTCGCACAGCGATGCCGGATATGCGGCTTGTGCCGGCAAACCGCAAGGTGGAAGAACTGCGCGTGTACAAGGACGCGGCGGAAATCGCGCTGATTGAGAAGGCGTGCCAGATTTCCGGTCAGGCGTTTGAGTACATTCTGGGCGTGATCAAGCCCGGGATGACGGAGCTTGCGGTCCGCTTTGAGCTGGAAAGCGCGATGTACCGCTTTGGCGCGGAGAAGCTGGCCTTCGACACCATCATTGCGACGGGGGCGAATGGATCTCTGCCGCATGCGATTCCTGGGGAGCGTGCGATTGCCCCGGGCGATTTTCTGACGATGGACTTCGGCGCACGCGTCGACGGCTACTGTGCGGATATTACGCGCACAATAGCGGTGGGGAGTCCCTCCGAGGATAAGGTGCGCGTCTATGAGACGGTGCTGGAAGCCCAGCTCCGTGCTTTGGACGCTATTAAGCCCGGTGCGAACTGCCGCGAAGTGGATGACATTGCCCGTTCGTTCATCCATGGTGCGGGGTATGAAGGCCGCTTTGGTCACGGCCTGGGCCATTCGCTGGGCCTGGACATCCACGAGGACCCGCGCTTGAGCCCCACCTGCGATCAGGTGCTTGCAGAGGGCATCGTCATCACTGACGAACCCGGCATCTACCTACCCGGCAATTGTGGTTGCCGCATCGAGGATACGGTTCTGGTGACGCAGGATGGCGCCAGACGGCTTACGCTGGCGAGCAAAGAATTGATTATATTGTAACATTGGAGGGACCGCGTGTGATTAGTGCTTCGGAATTTCGCAAGGGTGTTACTGTTGAGTGGGATAACGGCGTATGGGTTATCGCCGATTTCCAGCATGTCAAGCCGGGAAAAGGCGCGGCGTTTGTGCGCACCAAGATCAAGAATATCATGAACGGCGCGGTGGTGGAGCGCACCTTTAACCCGACCGACAAAATGCCGCGCGCGCACATTGAGACCAAAGAGATGCAGTATCTCTACAACGATGGCGAATTGTACTACTTTATGGACGTCGAGACCTTCGAGCAGCTGCCGCTGAACAAGGATCAGGTGGAAGACGTGATCATGTTCATCCGTGAGAATGAGAACGTCACCGTTCGCTTCTTCAAGGGCAGCGCATTCTCCGTGGAAGCGCCCAACTTCGTTGAGATGGAGATCACCGATACGGAGCCTGGCTTCAAGGGTGATACCGCATCCAACACCACCAAGCCCGCCACGACCGAAACTGGCTATACGGTGGGCGTACCGCTGTTCATCAACATTGGCGACCGCATCCGCATCGACACCCGCACGGGCGAGTACATGGAGCGCGTGTAAGCGAGAAAGGGAAGTGCATGAGCAATCTGTCTGATCGCGTAGCCTACCTCAAGGGTCTTGCCGAGGGTATGGAGATCGGCGAGGATAGCAAGATGGGCAAGCTGGTGCTGGCTATTATCGATACGCTGGGCGATACGGCCGAAGCCATCCAGCATCTGGTGGACGAGCACGAGGAGCTGGACGAATATGTCGAGTCGATCGACGATGATCTTGCCGAAATCGAAGAAGCCCTCTTTGACGATGATGACGAGTATGATGACGACGATGAAGAAGATGACGACCTGATCGAGTGCGAATGCCCGCACTGCGGCAACACCATCTACTTCGACGCCGAGTCGTTTGACCTGTCCGAGGATCACAACTGCCCCAGCTGTGGCAAGGCATTGTTTGACGAGACGGGCGAAGACGAGGAGTAAGGGCCTATTCGCGTACAGACTCCAAGCAACACCAAGCGTTCGGGCCCGTGCCACGAGTCCGGGATGCCTGAACGCTTTTTGGTCCCATGACGCCGGTATCGCCAGCCGAACCGGACAAATGACACGCTGCCATAGTACGTCAGGTATCCACCACCGCCGGAACTTGAACGGAGGAAATGACATGACACGCAAAGAAGTACAGGACCTGGTTTTCACGTCGCTTTTTGTCGCGCTTATCGTGGTGCTGGGGATGACGCCGCTGGGGTTGATCCCACTTGGCTTTATCAATGTAACGATTTTATGCATCCCCGTGCTCGTGGGAACGATTGTGCTGGGGCTCAAGACCGGGCTGATCCTTGGCGCATGCTTTGGCGCGACCAGTGCACTCAGCGCGTTTGGACTGACGCTGACGCCGCCCTCGGCGCTGGCATCGGGGCTGGTGGCGGCAAGCCCGCTGCTGGCGCTGGTGATGTGCTTTGTGCCGCGCCTGGTGGTGCCTGTGACGACGCATTTCGTCTACCGGCTGGTCGCTGGCAAGGCCGACCGCTCGCCCAAGGCGCTGCCTTTTGCGGCGATTGCGGGCTCGATTACCAACACGGTGCTATACCTGGGCCTGATGCTGTTGTTCTACTGGATGACGGGCCTGGATTTCGCCCGCGTGCTGGTGGTCATCGGCGGTACGGGGCTCATCGCGGGCGGCAGCGAATCGGTCGTTGCGGCGATCGTGGTAACGCCCATCGTGCTGGCGCTATGGAAAATTCAGGCAAAGAAGGCTTAGGTGACAGATAGATGATCCTGACGCTGGATATTGGCAATACAAACATCAAAACCGCTGTGTTTGACGGCGAGACGCTGCTGCAGTATTGGCGGCTCAACACCGATATCAATGCCACGAGCGATGAAGTCGGCATCAAGCTGGCAGGCCTCTTCGGACATACCGGGCTCGCGATGAGCGACGTATCGGGCATCGTGATGTCGTCCGTGGTACCGCCGATCAACTTCACCATGGAACACATGTGCCGCTCGTACTTCGACCGTGACCCGATGCTGATCGGGCCAGGCATCAAGACCGGCATCAACATCAAGTACGAAAACCCGCGCGAGCTGGGCAGCGACCGCATCGCCAACGCGGTGGCGGCCTATGCGATCTACGGCGGGCCGTGCATCTTTATCGATTTCGGTACGGCAACGACGTTCGGTGTGGTATCGGAGCGCGGCGAGTTCCTCGGAGGGGCGATCTGCCCGGGCATCAAGCTTTCGGCCGAGGCGCTGGTGTCCGGTGCGGCCAAGCTGCCGCGCGTGGAGATCATCAAGCCCGAGACAGTCATCGGCCGCAACACCGTGGCCAACATGCAGTCGGGCATCTTCTACGGCTATGTCGGCCAGATCAACCACATCGTCGCCAAGATGCGCGAGGAACTGAAGCTGCCGGGCGTCCGCGTGATCGCCACGGGCGGCCTGTCCCGCCTGATCGCCCAGGATACCAAGGCGATCGACATTATTGACGGTCTGCTGACGCTCAAGGGCCTTCGGATCATCTACGAGAGAAACCAGCAATAGCAGCGGGGATTTCGTCAGAAATCCCTTTATGGCGCGAAATATGTGATTTCACGCCCCAGAAGGAGGAACGCCCATGGTGCGCAATCAACAGGATCACCCCACCGAGGTCAGACCCCAGATGCGCGGCGGCACGGGCAGCGTGACGATCCGCCACCTGGAGAAGGCGGCGCTGCCGCCGAACGCCCGTCTGTTCGCCCAGCTAACGCTCACGCCCGGCAGCTCCATCGGCGAGCACGAACACACCGGCGAAGCCGAGCTCTTCTACTTCACCAGCGGCGAAGGCACCGTCGTTGACGATGGCGAGCGCATCCCCGTCAAAGCAGGCGACACAATGCTCACAGCCAGCGGCCACTCCCACAGCGTCGAGAACACGGGCAGCGAGGATCTGGTGCTCGTGGCCGTGATCGTGCAGGGGTAGGAAGACGAGAGGAACGCCAGGGGGCTGCCTGCCCCCTGGACCCCCGGCTTAAGGGCCATTGGCCCTTAAGAATCCCAAGTTGGCCTCACGGCAAGGGTTGAGATTCATACCATTCGTTAACCCTTCCGCCGCGAACGAACAATAGCTTGTTTCGCGGCAAAGCTATTTGTAGGCAAACAAAAAACCCACCCTCGCCCGCAGGCGAACATGGGTTTCGAAAGGGCAACGCCCTTCGCGAGGGGGTCCAGGGGGAGCAGAGCTCCCCCTGGCGTTCCCTTCCCCCGTCAATACCCCACATCCCTCTTCGCAATAAACGCGCTCGCGCTCCGCAGGTTCACCACAAAGAAATCTCCGTACTCGCCGATGACCGGCAGCTGTGTGCCGGAGATGAGCTGACCGACCTTCTTGGAGTCGCGGGTGGGCATGGAATAAGCGTAGGTGGCCTGCGGCATGGTGATGTACCACGGGTTTTCGATGATGAAATCGTTGCGGATGTAGCCCCAGAGGGGGGAGCCGCTCTTGCTGTCATAGAAGCACACGTAGTACCAGTCGTCAATCGTGCTGAGAATGAAGAACGACTCACCGTTCTTGATGTTGATCAGCCGGGTGGCGGTGGTTTTGGGTTCATTGCGGAGCGACGCGGATTCGCTGATCACCATGCCGGTGGAGAAACCGCCTTGCCACTCCACGGCGTTAAACGGCATCCAGCCGACCGTCGTGCGGCCAACGGGCATCACGCGGTACCACTCGCTGCGCACTTCTAGGATGTACACAGACTCCCCGGCGTTCACGGTGCCGACGGACTTGCTGGTGGCGGAGGTGTCACTCTGCAGCGTATAGCTTCCTCCGCGCACGATCCCCTTGGGAAATCCGTCCCACAAGGTGGCGGCCGGGGCGGACAGCGCTGTGGCGACAAGCGCCAGCAGCAGGGTCAGGGCGATCAAGGTTTTCTTCATGGTAATTCAGCGCTCCTTTCGTAGATCATGGTGGGTATGAATAGCGGCCTATGAGACGCGGTATCGTATCGTAGAGGCCAGTTACATCGGCATAGACGCGCCATGTCTGGCCAACCTCCCAGGTTTCTGTTGACTCGTTCTGCAGCATCACCAGCTGCTCCTTGCCGTCTGTGCCGGTATCCATGATGGCCAGCTGCGGTTTGGCGGAGAGCACCTCTTTGATCACGCCCTTGCACAGGTAGATCCGCGCTTCCTGGGCGCGCAGGTTGATGTTGTTGACCAGCTCCGAATAGTCCTTCGCCGACAGCGCCCAGGCCTTCTTGGTGTAGTCGGCCGCCTTGGGCACGTGGTAGACGGTGTGATCCAGCGTGGAGTCGGCCTTGCCCTCGTAGGAGACGCGAATCTTCACGACGTTGTAGCCGGTCTTCTGCATGATCGCCTCGAAGCTGAACTCACCGGTGGTCGCAAGGTTTGTGGTGATCAGGTTCTGGTACGGGGACTCAATGGTCACCGTGGCCCCGGGCTGCGTCGTCGCGCGGATGGTCATTGTCAGGTCGCGGGTGGTTAGCAGCGTGGCGGCGGCCAGCTCCAGCGGAATCTCCTGCGGCTCGCGGTAGAGGGTGATGGCTGCGTTGTTCTCGCGGCAGTACGGCGCTTTGGCGGTGATAACGATGTAATTCTCGCCGATCGCCTTTACCGGCGGGTTGTCGCTGACCATGCCGTCCTCATCCACGGTATCGGTGATGTCACGGCCGTTGACGGTGACACGGCTGCCCGGCTGCACCTGCAGCCTCAGGTTATAGATGGAGGTGTTCACCTCCGTATAGCTCGTTTCGGGCGAGAGCACCTGTAGCGGCGACAGCGGAATGTCGATGAGGTAGTTGATCGGAGTCAGCCTTGTTTCGACGCCCGAGCGGATCGCCGTGGGGGTCAGCGTGACGGTCATCTGCGGCTCGGTGACATTGGGCAGCTTGTCGTAGAAAAAGTGGTCGACGACCTCGATCGTCGCCATACCGCCGATGACCACATACGAGCGCGTCAGCTCGCTGATATAGATCTGCGTGCCTTCCTCGCCCTTGATCTGGATGCGGTGGCCGGACAGGCCATCCATCGTGATAGGGGTAATTGTCGCATCAATCGCCTCCCCCGCAGTGGTAACGGCCGGCGTGTCCCTGCCCTCAAGGAACAGCGCGCCCTGCCAGATGATGAACCCCAGCGCTGCCAGCGCCAGGATGCGCATCGTCCAGATCGGCACGGCCATCGGTCCGAGCGGGCGGCGCCTTTTCTTGCGGCGGGGCGGGGCCAGCGGCATGGGCGAATCAAAGGACATCGGAACATCCTCGTCCGGATCGTCGTCGTAGGGCCGCTCCTCGCTCTCCAGCGGCAGAAACGCCCCGTCCTCTTCCAACAGCTCGTCCACTGAGTGGGCGGGTGCAGTCGATGCAGCGGCATCCCGGCGGCGGTCGCGCAGCTCGGGCGGCGTCTGCACCGTTTCCTTGGGGTTGTCCGGCACATCGGAGAAAAAACCGCCGCCACGCCGGATGGAAACGCCCGACCCTGACGGGGCAATACCCTGCTCGGATGCGTTCTTGCGGAACTGCTCCAGATAGACCGTGCCGCGCGCGCGGCGGTCCTTCAGCCGGTTCATCTCAGCGGCAAGGCTCTCGTTCTGGGGCACGGTTTCCTTCGGCTTGGCCTCCTGGGGCTTCTCCTCGACAATGTCTTCCTGCGTAGGCTGTGCATCGTCATAGATGACGTGCATGCGCTGAGGCTTTGGTGTCTCAAACTGTTCCCGCCATGCGGGCGTCTTTGCATCTTTGGCGCTGAGCGGCTCGCCGCACTGGAAGCAGCGTGGAAAAGACGGCTTGTTCCAGTGACCGCAGCGGGGACATTTCATGCGCACGACCCTCCTGTCTCTGTATGCCAGGACTATTTCGTGCATCAAAACGAATTTCCTGCCAATCATTAGACGGTTTTACTACGTGATTTGTTGCCTTAGGGCCGCTTGCCATGCTATAATGAAAAAAATTTTTCCCTGAAGAGAATGGGGGTTTGTTGGTTGGATAACTACCGCGAGGAGATCGTCGTCAAAAAGAACAGGATGGTCAACACGTTCCTGCATGGTCTGCTGTGCGTGGTGATGGTCTTCAGCGCGCTGCTGGCAGCGATGTCGCTGGCGAGCCTGCAACTGAGCGAGAACCTGATCATGTCCATCATCTGGACGGTCGTGTACGGCGGCGTCGCGTTTTTGATCTGGTGGAAGAAAGATATCCTGCGCATGGAGTATGAGTACACATTCACCAACGGCGAGCTGGACTTCGCCTGCGTCTTTGGGAACAAAAAGCGCAAGTCGCTGGGTTCAATGCGGGTGAAGAACGTGGAGGCGTGCGGCATGGTTGCCAGCGGCAGCTTCCAGCGCTACCTGAAGATGCCCGGCGTCAAGCGGCTTAACTGGTTCCTGAACCGGGACGCGGATCTTTTGTACTTCTACTTCCAGAAGGATGGCAAAAAGACGATGATCGTCATGGAGCCCAGCCCCGAGATGGTGGAGATGATCAAGGTCTACTTGGCACGCGGCGTCTTCCAGCTCAACTGATGATCTACCTGGACAACAGCGCCACGACGCAGCCCTGCGCCGCGTCGGTGCTTGTCATACGTGAAATGCTGGAGGAGGCGTGGCAGAACCCCTCCGCGCCCTACGGCCCGGCGGTGCGCGTGGAAAAAAAGATAGAGGCCGCGCGGTCACGCATCGCGGGGCTTGTTGGTGTTTCAAGGGACGGTGTCATTTTCACCGGCAGCGGCACGGAGGCGGACTCACTGGCCATTCTGGGCGCGGCAGCCCGCTTTCGAGGCAAACGGCGCGTGCTGCTGTTTGCCGGGGAGCACCCGGCGGTGCGCAGGACTGCCGAGCAGCTTGCCGAGATGGGCCATACTGCAGAGTTCATTCCCGCGACGGACGAGGGCGTGCTGGACCTGGACGCGCTTGCGGCAGCGCTTGGGGAAGACGTAGCGCTCATCAGCTGCATGCAGGTGAACAACGAGACCGGCGCGGTGCAGCCGCTCGCGGAGATTCGCAGGCTTCTGGACGAAAAATCCCCCGGCACGCTGCTGCATGTGGATGGGATACAGGGTTTTCTGCGCCTGCCGCTGGATATGGAACGCACGGGCGCGGACCTCTACAGTGTCAGCGCGCACAAGGTGCACGGCCCCAAGGGCGTCGGCGCGCTGTGCGTGCGCCGGGGCATAAAGCTGGCAGCGCGCACCGCGGGCGGCGGGCAGGAGATGGGCCTGCGCTCCGGCACGGAGAACACAGCAGGCATCGCAGCATTTGCGGCGGCGGCGGACTGGGTTTCGTCGCAGCAGGACGTGCCAGCAAGCCTACTGGCGATGAAACTGGCGCTGTACACTCGCCTAGCGGAGGTGGTACCCGGGCTGCGCGTTAACGGTCCCGCGCCGGATAGCGCCGTGGCCGCGCCACACATCCTGAACGTATCGCTCCCCGGCGTTGGCGGCGAGGTACTGCTGCACGCGCTGGAGGCCGAAAGCGTGCTGGTGGGCACCGGCGCGGCCTGCTCGTCCAAGAAACGGGAGATGAGCGCGGCCTTCGCGGCAATGCGCGCGCCTGCTTGGGCGGCGGAAAGCGCGGTGCGCTTCAGCTTCGGCCTGATGAACACAATCGAGGACGCGGAAGCGGCGGTCGAGGCCACGCTCCGCTGTTGGCAGCGGTATAAACCGTTCCAAAGGAGATAGAACCACGATGCGAGATCTTTTGCTCGTCCGCTTTGGCGAAGTGCACCTCAAGGGCAACAACCGCCCGCAGTTTCTGCGCGCGCTGGTGGATAACGTCCGCCGCGCCGCGCGCCCGTTCGGCGGGCATGTCTGGCTGTCGGACAGCCGCATCTATGTCAGCGATATGAACGACGCGCCCGCCTGCGCCCAGAAGGTGGCGAAGGTGTTCGGCGTGCACTCGGTGAGCTTTGCGGTGGAGATGGACAAGGCGGACTTTGACGCCGTAGGCCGCCAGGCCGCGCGGATGATGCAGGGGTATGCGGGCACGTTCAAGGTCAAGGCGCGCAGGTCCGACAAGCGATATCCGCTCGATTCCCCGGCGATCTGCGTCGAGACGGGCGGATACATCCTGGATGCGAATCCGCAGCTGATTGTGGATGTGACAAAGCCCCAGCACGTGCTGGAGATCGAAATCCGCGAGACGGCGACGCTGCACATCGGCCGCATCGAGGGTGCGGGCGGCATGCCGATGGGCACCAATGGCAAGGCGTGCCTGCTGCTCTCCGGCGGCATCGACAGCCCGGTTGCGGGCTACATGGTCGCCAGGCGCGGCGTGAAGCTGATGTGCGTGCACTTCCATTCGTTCCCGTATACGTCGGAGCGCGCGAGAGATAAGGTCGTGGAGTTGGCGCGCATCCTTTCAGAAACATGCGGGCGGGTGGAGCTGTTTGTCGCGCCCTTTACCGAGCTGCAGATGCGCATCCACCAGAACTGCCCGGATGCCTACGGCACGCTGATCATGCGCCGCCAGATGATGCGCATCGCCGAGCGCATCGCCAGGCAGAACGGCGCACAGGCGCTGGTGACGGGCGAGAGCATCGGCCAGGTGGCAAGCCAAACAATGGAAGCGCTGGGCTGCACCGACGACGCGTGCGGGCTGAGCGTGTTCCGCCCATTGATTGGCTTTGACAAGAGCGACATCATCGCCCGGGCCGAGGCAATCGGCACGTTTGTCACATCGTCGCTGCCATACGAGGACTGCTGCACCGTCTTCACGCCCAAGCACCCGGCCACGCACCCGCGCCTGGACCGCATCCATGAGGCCGAGGCGCTGCTGGGCGAGGAACTCGAAGAGCTGCTCCAGGCGTCCGTGGACGGCGCGGAGAAGGTTGTGCTGTACGAGGGACGCATTGTGGAAGGGATTTCTGGCGAAATCCCTTGATGGCACGATATCTTCGAATTCGCGCCGGGGCGGAAGGGATTTCATCCGAGGGATAAACGGAATTTCCAGAACATATAAAGGGTTGTCTTGGGCAATGGAACAGTGCTGTTCCACCCGGGGCAGCTCTTTTTTTCAACCGGCCCAAGGAGGTGCCCATGCGCGGACGGCTGCTTCTTTTGCTGATGCTCAGCGCGCTGCTGCTATGGCTGCAGGCGACCCCGGCGGGTTCCGTTCCGGCGGCCTCCGCCGCGGACATGCTGATCTGGATCGACCTGCAGTCGATGAGCCTGACGCTCTATCAGAACGAAAAGCAGATTGGCAGATGGCCGATTGCCGGAGGAACATCGTCTACGCCGACGCCAATTGGCGTATTTCGGGTAAACAGGCGGTTCATGCCGGATGGGAATGGCTTTGGCACCCGGTTTCTGGGGCTGAACGTACCGTGGGGGCAGTTCGGCATTCATGGGACGAACAGGCCAGGCTCCATCGGCAGTCGGGCATCGCATGGATGCATCCGCATGTTTAACAAGGACGTGGAGGCACTGTACAAGCTGGTACCCAACTGGACGCGCGTGGTGATCGAGGATGGGCCGTATGGTGGCCTTGGATGGTCGTTGCCGACGCTGGGGCCCACATCCCGGGGCTCGCAGGTGCAGGCCGCGCAGAAGCAGCTGCGCCAGCTGGGATACTACGATGGCTCGCTCGACGGCATCTATGGCGCGGGCATGTCGGCTGCGCTGAAGCGGTTCAAGCAGGACAAGGGGATGCCGCTCACCGACAAGATTGACCAGGCGACATGGGCGGCCATGGGGGTTATTCTGTTCGAATGACGGACTGGCGGGATAGAATTTCGGCATCCCTGACGCCGGCGGTGCGCACGGCGCTGCAAAACATACCCCAGGACGCGGCGGACGGCGCGACCGAACTGCGCCTGCGGGCAGAGCGCCCTGTGGTCATCACGGGCCGGACGCAGGTGCGGCTGTCCGCACCGCCGCCCTCAGCGGAGGACATCCAGGCGATGGCAGGCGCAATGCTGGGACATGCCGCCCACGCGCGCCAGGAGGAGCTGCGGCAGGGGTTCGTGACGCTGCCGGGTGGATTCCGCGCGGGGCTGTGCGGGCGCGCGGTGGTGAAAGATGGCCACCTCACAGGGCTTCAGGACATCGCGTCGATCGCGGTGCGCGTGGCGCGGGCGATGCCCGGTGCGGCGGACGCGCTGCTCCCCTGGATACTCGACGCGGACAGGCCCCGCAGCACGCTGATCGTCTCGCCCCCGGGCCTTGGCAAGACGACGATGCTCCGCGACGCGGCGGCACAGCTCTCCGCGAAGGGGTTTTCGGTCGCTGTAGTGGACGAGCGGTCGGAGCTGGCTGCCTGTGCGGCGGGCGTGCCAACGCTGCCGGTGGGTGACAGCACCGACGTGCTGGATGGCTGCCCCAAGGCCGAGGGGATGCGGCTGGTGCTGCGGGCGATGGCTCCGGAGGTAATCGTTACCGACGAGCTGGGCCGCCCGGAGGACGCGCTGGCGGTGCGCGAGGCGGCGCGCTGCGGCGTTGCGGTGATCGCATCCGCGCACGGCCGCTCCTACAGCGAAGCGGCGGCCCGCCCGATGCTGCGCGCCGTTTTCGCGGCGGGGGTGTTTGATAGGATCGTCGCGCTCTCGGCAATTGGGCGGATCGGCCCGGTATACGATGGTGGAGGGAAACGGCTTGGATAGCATAACGTTTGCAGTTGTTGCCGGGGTCGGGTGCGTGCTGATGGGCGTGCTATACGCCCGCACGCTCTCGCGCCGGGTGCACGCGCTCACCGCATGGGCGCGGGTGCTTTCTAAAATAGAGGCAGGACTTGGCTGGCGCGCGCATACACTGGAAGGACTCATCACCCGCGCGGCGGACGGTGAGGTCTGCCGCGACGTGTGCGAGCCGCTTTGGGCGTGCGCGGAGCGCATGCGGGAGGACCCCATGCTGACGCTCGCGGATGCCATTACCCCGGATAAGCTGCCAGCCATGACCGATGCGGACCTGGCGGCGCTCTCGCCGCTGTGGGCGGGCCTGGGCGAAGGCAATGAGGACGCGCAGCGAGGGCTGCTGCGGTCGGTCCGGGCGGCGCTCGCGGCGCAGGTGGACGCCGCTGCGCAGGATGAGCAAAAGAACCGGCGGCTGTACCTGTCGCTCGGCGGCATCGGCGGGCTGATGGTGTTTCTGTTCCTGTTATAGTCGTACTACATAGCGAAAGGAGGCGCGGCCATGAATGTTGATTTGATCTTCCGCATCGCCGGCATCGGGGTGCTGGTATCGGTGCTGGGGCAGGTGCTCACGCGCACCGGGCGAGAGGATATGGCCATGCTGACGACACTGGCCGGGCTGGTCGTTGTGCTGCTAATGGTCATCAACCTGATCTCGCAGCTCTTCCAGAGCGTGCGCAGCATCTTCAACCTGTAATGGAGATCGTGCAGCTGGTAGGTTTTGGCGTCGCGTCGGCAATGCTGGCGCTGACGCTTCGGCAATCCCGCCCGGAGATGGCGCTGCTGGTGTCGCTGGCGGCGGGACTTTGCCTATTTGCCGCAGTGGTGGGCAAGCTATCCGATGTGATCACCGCGATGACCAGTTTGGCCGAGCGCGCGGAGCTGACCGGCTCGGTGCTGCCGCTGCTGCTGCGCATCATCGGCGTAGCGGCGCTGTGCGAACTGGGCGCGCAGCTCTGCCGCGACGCGGGCGAGGGCGGCATCGCCGCGAAAGTGGAACTGGGCGGCAAGCTGATGGTGCTGGTGATGGCGATGCCGGTGGCACTCGCGCTGGTGGATCTGGTGCTGGGGATTTTGCCATCATGAGGGCGCGTGTTTTGCTTGCGGCGCTGCTGCTAACACTTCTGATGATTCCAGCGCTTGCCCGCGCGGAGGAGCCTCCGACCGTCTGGTCGGTGGCGGAGAGCCTGCCGCTGGGCGAGTGGCAGCAGGCGATCGACGGCCTGAGCACGCAGGGCAAGTTCGATGTGCGGGAGCTGCTCACGCGCGCGCTCAGCGGCGAGGCGGTCATCTCCGCCGATACGCTATTGCAGTCGCTGCTGGACATGCTGCGCGCGCAGGTGCTGGACAGGCGCGGGCTGATGCTGCGGCTGCTGGCCCCGGCGCTGCTGTGCGGGTTGCTGTCGCGTCTTCGGGAAGCTTTCTCGGCCAAGGCGGTCGCGGAGATCAGCCACTGGGCATGCTTTCTGTGGGTGGCTGCGGTGATCGTGCAGGAGTGCGCGGCGCAGGTGCAGATATCGCGCGGCGCGGTGGACGGCATGGCAGCGGGCATGCAGGCGCTGTTTCCACTGCTGCTGACGCTGCTGGTGGCGGTGGGCGGCACATCCTCGGCGGCGTTCTTCCAGCCGGCGGTGGTGGCGGCCAGCGGCACGATGACCACACTCGTGCGCAACGTCAGCTTTTCGCTAGCGCTGGCGTACGCGGTGCTCGCGGTGGTGGACAACATCTCCGAAAACTTCTCGCTCTCGCGCCTGTCCGGCCTGATCAAGACCGCGTCGAGCTGGACACTGGGCATCTGCTTTACGGTGTTCATCGGCGTGATGGCGGTGCAGGGCTTCGGCGCGGCGGCGATGGATGGCGTATCCATCCGCACGGCAAAGTACGCCATCGACAACTTTGTGCCGGTGGTGGGCGGTATGTTTGCCGATACGATGGACACGCTGGTGGGCTGCTCGCTGCTGGTGAAGAACGCGCTGGGTGTGACGGGCGTGCTGCTGCTGGTGAGCATTCTGGTGGCGCCGCTGCTGCGCGTGCTGTCGACGGTATTGGCGCTGCGGCTGGTGGCGGCGGTGCTGGAGCCGGTGGCGGATAGCCGGATCGTCCGCTGCATGGGCGACGCGTCAAACGCGCTGGTGATGCTGGCGACGACGCAGCTGTCCATCGCGGCGATGTTCTTTTTGCTCGTCACGCAGCTGCTGGTGGTGGGCAATATGACGGTGATGTTGCGGTGAGGTAAAGCACAATGGTAGAAGCGCTCTTTACGCTGCTGAGGCGGCTGACGGCGGTGGTGATGCTCGTCGCCGTGTGCGACCTGCTGCTGCCCGATGGCGACATGCGGCGCTATGCGCGGCTGGCGGGCGGTCTGATAACGATGTGGATGCTGGCCTCGCCGCTGCTCGGCTGGCTTGCGGAGGTAGCGTGATGAGCATGATGCGCGGCCTGACGGATAAAATGAAGCGTGTGAAAGGCGCCGAGTGGGCGATGCTGCTGATTGTGCTGGGGCTGGCGGGCAGCCTGCTGCTGTCATCCGGCACGTCGCTTTTCGGCGGAACGGGCACAGGAACCGGCACCGGCGCGCAGCCGTCGCAGTCGACGTCCGACGCGCTGGAGGCCCGGCTCTCATCGGTATTGTCGAGCATGGAGGGCGCAGGCCGGGTGGAGGTCGTCATCCACTACGAGAAAAGCGTGCAAGCATCGTCCACAAGCTGGCTGGACACCTCGTCCTCATCGCCTGAGGCGGACGGTGAGCCGGTCGGTGTGGTAGTGGTTGCGGAGGGCGCGGACGATATTTGGGTGCGGTTGGAATTGGCGCGCGCGGTGCAGACGCTTTTGCGGCTGGACGCGGACGCCGTGGAGGTATTCAAAATGGGCGGCGTGGGACAGGAGGAATAATTGATGAAAAAACTGCCGACGCTACGTGGGAAACAATGGGCTGGAAAGCAAGGCCTGGCCGTGCTGGGACTGGTGGGGCTGATGCTGATGGTGAGCTATCTGGGCACACTTGGCGCGCACCCGGTGTCGCTGACGCTGCCAAGCGAGCGGATACCCATCGAGGGGGCAGCCATAGCGGAGGAGGCCACCGCATCACCGGAACCCGCCTCCGCGCCGGAGGCGACGCCCGCGCCGGATGCAGCCGCCACCGCTGTGCCAGCGGCAACAGCTACGGCCGCAGTAGGTACAGCGGGCTTTGAGGGCTACCGCCAGCGGCTTGCCGCGACGCGGGAGACTTCTGCCGCGCTGCTGGATGAGGTTATCGGGAGTGCATCCGCCAGCGCCGACACCGTGCAGGAAGCGCTCCGCCAGAAAGCGGAACTCGCCCGCGCGGCCGAGGTCGAAACGACGATCGAGACGCTGCTGAGCGCGCGCGGCTTTGAAGCGCTGTGCACAGTACGCCAAGGCTCCGTCCAAATCGTCGTAGCAGGTGAACAACTAACCCAGCAGCAAGCCGCGCAAATCCTGGACATCGCGGTGAGCGAGTCAGGGGAGGCTGCGACTAACGTGAAGATCATTCCGGCGGGGTAGGGCAGGGCGACGGGGATACGCCAGGAGGCTCTGCCTCCTGGACCTCCGCGAAGGGCGTTGCCCTTTCGAAACCCATGTTACGCTCACGCGTGGGGTTAGACCTAAATGAGAAAACCCCGCCCCCTGCGTGAGCAGTATTGGGTTTCCAAAGGGCATTGCCCTTTGGTAGGGGGTCCAGGGGGACAAGGTCCCCCTGGCGTCTCCTTCCCCCTCCCTCCGCACTCCGTGATTGAAATCCTTGGGAATTGCTGGTATAATGAACTGTGGTCCTCTGGCGAGGGCTTATCTCCAGACAAGGGGTGTTGACAATGAATGAGAATTTGCCGGTTCATATTGAGACCGAACGCGAAGTGGGAAGCATTACCTATGCGAACGAAGTGATCGCGATCATCGCTGGGATGGCGATGAACGAGGTGGACGGTGTGGCCAGTGCGGCCAGCCCGGGGACGTTTGCGGATTTGTTCGGGCGGGCCAAACCGGTCACGCGCGGCGTTAAGGTGGAAGTGGGCAGCCAGGAAGCATCGGTTGATCTGGTGCTGACGGTGGAGTATGGCAAGCCCATCCAGAAGGTCTGCGTAGAGGTGCAGGAGAGCGTGCGCAAGGCCATTGAGACGATGACGGGCCTGCATGTCATCAAGGTGGACGTGCATGTGCTGGGCGTCAGCTTTGAAAAAGAGACCCAGGAGATGGCCAAGGGCTATGTCGCAGCGACCCAGGCGGGCGCGATCGAGCCGGAAGCCGCCCCTGTGGCGGAGCCTGAGGCCGATGAGATTGACGACGAGATCGATACCGAAATTGAGGACGAGCCTGAGGCCGACGATGTAGACGCAACGGAAGAAGCCGACGAAGAGCTGGGCGCGGAGGCGGAAGCGGAACAAGAGGAGTGATCCCATGAAGCTGCATTGGTACGACCGCATTCTGCTCGCGATCAGCGGGCTGGTGCTGGTGGCCGCAGGGGCTATGGTGGTGCTGTCTACGGGCGGGTACCTGAACCTGCCGGTGGAGCTGGATGTCTGGCTTGGCAACGGCTGGCAGTGGCTTCCGTTCATTTTCATGGGCGGCGTGCTGCTGATTGCGCTGGGGCTGTGGCTGCTGCTGCGCCCGATTCTCAAAAGGGGCGAGGCCGTCGGCAAATATTACACCGTGCAGGAAAACGGCGAGGATGGCGTACACATCTCGGTGCAGGCGCTGGAACATCTGGTGTATAAAGCGCTGAGCGTATGGCCGGAAATCCTCTCCACACAGGTGCGCATTGGCGGGCAAGAGGACGCGATGCGCATATCGCTGCGTGCGACGCTCCAGTCGGATGTGCGCATACCGGATTTGATCCGCGACGTGCGTGACGAGATCCGCCACTACATTGAGGAGTGCGCGGGCGTTAAGGTGGCGAGCGTCAAGGTCATCATCGACGCGACCAAGGACGTCAAGGGTGGCAAGGAGCCGAAGGAACCCAAGGGACACAGCCACGCCGTGAAGTCGCTGCCGGAAGCTACGACCCATGTGGTGGCCGATATGGAAGCCAAGAGCGAGCCCGTGCCTGTGTATCAACCCGAGTCCGAGCCGATTATCATTCGTGCGGAACCGGAACGCCCGATTGAGCCGGTTGAGCCTGTGCAAGAGGCCGAAGAGGAACCTGCGGATGAGCCGCTTCCGGTGACGCTGTCGGCCGGGGCATTCCCTTTCCCGGAGGAAACCGCTGCAGAGGAGGACGACCGCGATGCGAGATGAAAAAGGACCCTTCTCCAAGATTTTCACGCCCGGCACGGTGGAGTGCGCGATTGCCTGCGCAATCATCGGCGTGCTGACGGCGCTTCTGCTACTCTGGGCCGGATTCTGGAAGACGCTGCTGGTGGTGGCACTGGTGGCTGTCGGCGCGTTCATCGGCGGTGTACGCGACAAAAAAGAGTTTTTCGCCAAGCTGTTTGGCAGCTTCCGGCGCGACCAATAGTACCGATAACCTCTTCTACACGAGCAAGCGAAACGGAGTGTGATGCCCATGGCGCGGGGTGAGGCCCGGGCGGCGGCGGTACAACTGATCTATGCGGAAATGCTGGGCGGCGAGGGCGGCAACACGGCGCTCTCGGATCTGCTCGGCTTTTTGCCGTCCGGCGATGACCAGGAGTATATCGAGGGCGCGGTGCAAGGCGTCCTTACCAAGCAGGACGAGCTGGACGCGCGCATTGAGCGCCATCTGGTCAATTGGACGATCGACCGCCTCAGCCGCGTGGACCTGGCGATTCTGCGCCTGGCGGCGTATGAGATTCTCTTTAGCGACAAGGTGCCTGCGGCTGTGGCGGTCAATGAGGCCGTGGAACTGTCACACACCTTCAGCACGGACGAGGCGGGCGGATTCATTAACGGCGTGCTCGGCAGCCTTATCCGCGCCGGGGAGAAGCGCACGTGAAAGCGTGCCTGGGCATCGACACTAGCTGCTACACCACCTCCGTAGCCCTCTGCCGCCTGGATACCGCGGCGGACGGCGTTTTTTTTCAGCGGCGAAGGTTGTTGACAGTGGAAGCAGGTGCACGCGGATTGATGCAGTCCGAAGGCGTGTTCCAGCACACGCGCCGCCTGCCGGAGCTGATTTCGCAGTTGATGTTGGACTGCCTTGGCATGGAGATCGAAGCCGTCTGCGCGAGCGTACGCCCGCGCCCGGCGGAGGAATCGTACATGCCGGTGTTCTGCGTGGGTGAGGGCATGGCACGGTCGGTGGCAGCGGCACTGCGTGTGCCATTCTTCGCTACAACACACCAGCAAGGCCATGTCCGCGCGGCGCGCGTGGGCACGATGCTGGACGGCACAAAGCCGTTTGTGGCGCTGCATCTGTCCGGTGGCACCACCGAGGCACTGCGCGAGGAAGGCGGAGCCGTGACGCTGCTGGGCGGCACAGAGGACTTGCATGCGGGCCAGTTTATCGACCGTGTCGGCGTTGCGCTGGGGCTGCCGTTTCCGGCCGGGCCTGCGCTGGAAAAGCTGGCGGAAACCGGACAAGACCGGATGCAGCTGAAAGCGCCGGTAACCGGGCTGACATGCCACTTTTCCGGCGCGGAGGCGCAGGCGCAGCGGTGGATCGCAGAGGGAGACATGTCGCAGGGAGATATCGCGGCGGAGGTGTTCGGCTGTGTGGCGCGCACGGTGGCCAAGCTAATCCTGGCCGCGTGCGAAACGGAATCGCTATCCGATGCGCTGCTGGGCGGCGGGGTTGTGTCCTCGGCGCTGATCCGCCGGGAGGTTGCATCACGCGTTACTGCACGCAACCGAAATATCCGCCTGCACTTTGCCCGGCCGGAGCTGGCGGGCGACAATGCCGTGGGCGTCGCGCTGATTGGCGCGGAACAATACATCAGGGGAGCGGAGGGGCAGATATGACGGCACAGCTGATTGATGGCAAGGCCATTGCGATGGAGATCCGCAGGGGCATCAAGGCGCGGTGCGCGGAGCTGATCGAGCGGGGCGTTACGCCTTGCCTGGCGGTGGTGCTGGTGGGTGAGGACCCGGCTAGCCAAATTTACGTGCGCAACAAGAAGATCGCCTGCGAGAAGGCGGGCATCCGCTCGCTGGAAATCCGCATGGATGCTGCCATCTCGCAGGACGAGCTGGACGCGCAGATCATAGCGCTGAACGATGACCCGGAGGTGGACGGCATTCTGGTGCAGTTCCCGCTGCCAAAGGGGCTGAGCGAGGGTCGCGTGCTGTCGCTGATCTCGCCCCAAAAGGACGTGGACGGGTTCCATGTGCAGAGCCTGGGCGCGCTGGCGAGCGGGCAGAAGGGGTTTGTTTCCTGCACGCCCAAGGGTAGCATGGAGCTGATCCGCCGCACGGGGATCAACCTTTCGGGCAAGGAAGCGGTCGTCGTGGGGCGTTCGAACGTCGTCGGCAAGCCGATGGCGCTGCTGCTGCTGGCTGAGAACGCGACGGTGACGATCTGCCACTCGCGCACGCAGGACCTTGCGGCCTATACGCGCCGCGCGGACGTACTGGTCGCCGCCGCGGGCAGGGCCGGCATGATTACGGGCGACATGATCAAGCCCGGTGCGGTCGTCATCGATGTGGGCATCAACCGCCTGCCGGACGACAAGGTCGTCGGCGATGTCGACTTTGCCTCCGCGAGCGAGGTGGCGGGCTATATCACGCCCGTGCCCGGCGGTGTCGGCCCGATGACCATCGCGATGCTGCTGCTCAGCACGCTGGAATCAGCGGAAACGAGGGCATAAGTGGAACACGTCCTGACTGTCACCCAACTGAATGAATACGTGCGCCGCACACTGGCTGCCGACCCAATGCTGCGTTCCGTGAAGCTTCGCGGCGAAATCAGCAATTACAAGCTGCACAGCGCCGGGCACCTGTACTTCACGCTCAAGGACGAGGCGTCACGCGTCGCGTGCGTGATGTTCCGCTCAGCGGCGGCAGGGCTGTCGATGCGCCCGCGCGACGGCATGCGCGTGGTGCTCACCGGCAGCGCGGCGCTGTACCCGGCTGCCGGTCAGTACCAATTTTATGTGGACGCGATGCGGGACGACGGGGTCGGGGCGCTGTATGAGGAGTTCGAGCGGCTCAAGGCCCGCCTGATGGAAGAGGGTCTGTTCGACCCGGCGCTGAAAAAACCGCTGCCGCTGCTTCCGCGTGGCGTCGGTATCGTGACATCGCCGACCGGCGCGGTCGTGCACGACATCCAGCAGGTATCGCAGCGCCGCCACCCGGGCGTGCAGCTGATGCTGCGGTCCACGGCAGTGCAGGGCGCGGGTGCGGCGGAGGACATCGTGCGCGGCATCAGGGCGCTGGATGCGCGGCCGGATATTGATGTGATCATTGTGGGGCGCGGCGGCGGGTCGCTGGAGGACTTGTGGCCGTTCAACGAGGAGATTGTCGCGCGGGCGATTTTCGCGTGCAAGACGCCGGTCGTCAGCGCGGTGGGGCATGAGACGGACTTCACCATCGCCGATTTTGTCGCGGACGTGCGGGCGGCGACGCCTTCGCAGGCGGCGGAGCTGGCGGTGCCGAGGCTTGAAGATCTGCAGGAAATGCTGGCGGGGTTTCACTGGCGGATTAGCCGCGCGCAGGCGCAGCGGATCGCGCTGCTGGGTCACCGGCTGGATAGCCTGATGGCCAAGCTCACCGCCCAGCGGCCGGACAAGCGTCTCGCCCACCGGCGTGCCACGCTTACAGGACTGCGCGGACTGATGGACGCGCGCGCCCGGGCAGCGGTCGCGGGCAAACGGCATCAGCTCGCGGCGCTGCGGGGTAAGCTAACCGCGCTGTCGCCGCAGCAGGTGCTCTCGCGCGGGTACGCGCTGGTGACGGATGCGGGCGGTGCGCTGGTGACGGACGCTATGAAGCTGACGGCAGGGGATACGGTCAGGGTTCGGCTGCGCGCGGGCGCGGCGAACGCGGCTATTACGGAGGTATACAATGGCGAAGAAACTAACGATTGACTTTGAGGCAGGTCTGGCGGCGCTGGAATCGCTAGTGGCGAAGATGGAAGGCGAGATGCCGCTGGAGGAAGCGATGGCGGCATACGAGCAAGGCGTCAAGCTGCACGCGGCGCTGCTAGCGCAACTGGATGAGAGCGAAAAGCGGCTGAAGACACTCTCCGGCGTGGAGGACGATGCATGAGTGTGCCCGGATATGCGGCCTTTCTGGAGCCGGTAGAGGCAGCGCTCAAGGCAACCATGGACGCGTGCACAGCGCCGGAACCGCTGCGCGGCGCGATGGCCTATAGCATTCTCGCCGGCGGCAAGCGCCTGCGCCCGGTGATGCTGCTGGCCGCGTGCGCTGCGCTGGGCGGCAGTATGAAGGACGCGATGCCCTTCGCCTGTGCGCTGGAGATGATCCATACCTATTCGCTGATCCACGATGACCTGCCCGCGATGGACGACGACGACCTTCGGCGCGGCCGTCCCACCAACCACAAGGTGTACGGTGAGGGTATGGCGGTGCTGGCCGGGGATGGCCTTCTATCGCTGGCGTTTGAGACGATGCTCAGTGCCGCCCGCACGCCCGCACACACCGAGGCAATGCGGCGCATTGCGGCGGCGGCGGGCGTGACAGGCATGGTGGCAGGGCAATGCGTCGACCTGACCTGCGAGAGGGAGGGGCGCGGCGGACCGGAGGAGATCGCCTATATCCACCTGCACAAGACGGCCGATATGTTCATCGGCGCGGTGACGGCAGGCCTCGCGCTCGCGGAAGCGGGCAGTGAGCGGCTGGCGGCGGGCGGGGAATACGCGCGCGCGCTGGGTATCGCGTTCCAGATTGAGGACGATTTGCTGGACATCGAGGGCGACGCCGCCGCGCTGGGCAAACAGACCGGCATGGACGCGGCGCGCGGCAAATTGACCTGGCCGGGCGTGTTCGGCATAGACGCGGCGAAGGCGGCCGCCCGCGAGCAGACGGACAAAGCGCTTGCGGCGCTTTCCCGGATGCTGCCCGAAGGGGCGGACGATCCGTTCCTGAAGAACCTGACGCTAGATTTGCTGTCGAGGGATCGCTGATGGAAGACCTTGCGCGCTTCTTTGAAAACCGGGTGCTGGGTACGGCCATCGTGGCGTGGTTCGTCGCGCAGGTACTCAAGGTGATCATCGTCAGCGTCGGCGCGAAAAAGTTGACGCTCTCCCGGATGATCGGTTCGGGCGGCATGCCCAGCTCGCACGCGGCGTTCGTGGTGTCGCTGGCGTTTGCGGTAGGGTTCCGCGTGGGATTTGACTCGGCAGTGTTTGCGCTGGCTGCGGTGTTTGCGATCGTCGTAATGTACGACGCGGCGGGCGTGCGGCGCGCGGCGGGCAAGCAGGCGAAGCTGCTCAACCAGATCGTCGTGGACCTGCTGGAAGAGCGGCAGTTGCCGCACCACGAGACGCTCAAGGAGCTGCTAGGCCACACGCCGGTAGAGGTGTTCGCCGGGGCGGCGGTCGGCGCGTTTGTCGCGGCGATAATGATGTAGGAGGTACTATGGCGCTGTTTGTGGATCAGGTGCGCATCACGGCCAAGGCCGGTAACGGCGGCAACGGCTGCGTGTCCTTTCACCGGGAGAAGTTTGTACAAAATGGCGGCCCCGACGGCGGCGACGGCGGGCGCGGCGGCGATATCGTGCTCAAGGCTGACGACAGCCTGCACACGCTGATGGATTTTCGCGGCAGTCAGCGGTTTACCGCACCCAATGGCGAGGATGGTTCCAGCCGTTTCTGCGCGGGCAAATCCGGCGCGGCGCTCATCATCAAGGTGCCGGTGGGCACTCTGGTGCGCGATGTGAAGACAGGCCGCACGCTGGCCGATATGCGCGAGAAGGGCGAGGAGCGCGTGCTCTTCCGGGGCGGGCGCGGCGGCTGGGGCAATGCGCACTTTGCTACCCCTACGCGTCAGGCGCCGAACTTCGCCAAGCCCGGCGAAAAGCGCGAGATATACGAGCTGGAGCTGGAGCTGAAGTCCATCGCCGACGTGGGCCTGGTCGGCTACCCGAACGTAGGCAAGTCGACGATCCTGTCGGTGGTAACCAAAGCCCGCCCCAAGATCGCGAACTATCATTTTACCACCCTTGCGCCGAACCTGGGCATTGTGCGCGAGTTTGGGCAGGATTATATCATGGCGGACATCCCCGGGCTGGTGGAGGGCGCGCATCTGGGCATCGGCCTGGGCCATGCGTTCCTGCGCCACGTGGAGCGCACGCGCCTGCTGGTGCACGTCATCGATGTTTCCGGCAGCGAGGGGCGCGACCCGGTCGAGGATTTCGACCGGATCAACGGCGAACTGCAGCAGTACGGCCGCTTGGCCGAGCGCCCGCAGATCGTCGCCGCGAACAAGACGGACCTGCCGGACGCGGAGGAAAACATTGCGCGCCTGCGCGAACACCTTGAGGACCTGGGCATCTCCGTGTTCCCGGTATCGGCGGCGACACGGCAGGGCTTTGCACCGCTTCTCAAAGAGGTCGCGCGCGTGCTGCCGACGCTGCCAGAGCCGGAACCCATGGAGGACGACGAACCACTGGAGGAAGAGACGGTCGACGCATTTGTCGTCACGGAAGAGGAGGGCATCTTCTTCATAGAAGGGCCGGGCGTGCAGCGGCTGATCGACTCGGTCAACTTTGGCGATGAGGAGTCGTTGAACTGGTTCCACCGCACGCTGCGCCGCCTAGGCGTAATCGACCAACTGCGTGAAGCTGGCGCGGGCGAGGGCAGCGCCGTGGTCATGGGTGACATGGAATTTGATTTTGTGGAGTGAGGATATATGACAAGCAAACAGCGCGCTTATCTGCGCGGGATGGCCAACACAATGGACGCGATTCTGCACATCGGCAAGGACGGGATCACCCCGCCGGTGGTGCAGCAAGCCTGGGACGCGCTGGAGGCGCGCGAACTGATCAAAGTGTCCGTACAGCGTTACGCGCCCTATGAAACCACGCGTGAGGCGATGGACGAGCTATGCGAAAAAACGCACGCCGAGGGCGTGCAGTGCATAGGCTCCAAGTTTGTGATCTACCGCAGGTCCCGGGAAGAGCCGCACCTGTTGGATGCGTAGCGAAAGGGAACGCCAAGGGGACTTTGTCCCCCTGGACCCCCTACCAAAGGGCCTTGCCCTTTGGAAACCCAACACTGCTCACGCAGGGGCTTGGGTTTTTATCTATAGCCCTAACCCGCGCGTGAGCGCAACATGGGTTTCGAAAGGGCAACGCCCTTCGCGGAGGTCCAGGAGGCAGAGCCTCCTGGCGTCCTCCCGTTCCGTCCTATATCGTAAACTTCGCCGTCTTCTTCCGCCTGCATAGCGCGAAGAGCAGTAGGCACACGATGCCGGGGATTGCGTAGAGGACTTGACCGGTGAGTAGGTACAGTAGCGAGAGGCCTAGACCGTAGAGCAGATAGCGGCGCTTTTTGGCGGGGTTGAGGATGCGGGCTGTGATTAGCTCGCGGCGGAATTTCTGGCGGCGGCGCGTGCCGAGCGTGCGGAGCTGTTCGTCGGTAGCTGGGGCGGAGACGCCTGCCATGCCGATGAGGCCGTCGCGGCCAAGAAGGCGGGTGCGAGGCATTAGGTCTTCGGCCATCAGTGCGGCGTCTTGGGAAAAGCCGCTGGTCGCGCAGACGATGCAGACATCCGCGCCCTCGCGGCGCGCGTTTCGCACGGCGGCAAGCACATCGTCGCACCCGGCAGAGGAGGAAGCGTGCTTTTGCAGGCAGGCGATCCAGACAAGGCCGGTTTCGTGCTGGGCCAACAGGCCATGCGCTTTGGGCTGAAAGTCCGTCAGCTCGATTGCCTGTGAAAGCCACGCGGCAACGTTGCTGGCGGCGCTGGCCGTGGGCTGCAGCAGCAGCGAATCCACCGCCATCTCCCCGCCGATGCGCCGCCGGAGCGTTGCTTCCCGCCGGGCCAGCGTGCGCTTTTCGCCCAGCTGGATCGTGCGCAGGATGAGCACCGACAGCGCAATCCCGGCGGCCAGCGCGGGCAGCGCATGTCCCATCAGATAATAAAACCACCCAAAGCAGCACAGAAATGTAAAGAGATAAAGGCCGAGGCGATCAATTCGCCCGGCCAATTGGGTGGGGGATTGCAGCGGAGGCTGCATGGTCAGCAGTTGCCCCGGCAGCGATAGCTGCCGCACTGGCTCTCGTCCGCCGCCTTGCCGCTGGAAGCGCCGGCGATGGGCTCCACGCGGATCTTGTTCAGCGAGCAATGGTTGCTCTGATCGTGGTAGGAGCAGGAGCAGACGCCACACTGAATACTCGGATTCGGATCGATATTTTCGCGCATAAAATGTTGCCTCCTTGTCGTTTTACCGGTAGCATGCGCGAAAGAGCAGAAACTATGCGTGAGGGATGCAAATGAATTTTTTGAAGGCAAAATCATTGACCCGGGCGGCGGCCGTCGCCGCACTCTACGCTGCCGTGACGCTGGTTCTCGCGCCGATCAGCTTCGGCCCGATGCAACTGCGCGTGTCCGAGGCGCTGACGCTGCTGCCGTGCCTGTTCCCGGAGGCGATCCCGGGACTATTCGTGGGCTGCTTCCTGGCAAATCTGGTGGGCGGGTATGGGCTGATCGACGCGGTGGTGGGCGGACTCGCGACGCTCGCGGCGGCGATGCTCACCTATCGCCTGCGTGGAAAGCGCTGGCTCGCGGCGCTGCCGCCGGTGCTGGTCAACGCCGTGGTGATCGGCCTACTGCTGCATTTCATGGCGGATGCGCCGCTGCTCCTGACGATGCTGTACATCGGCGCGGGTCAGGCGGCGGCGTGTTACGCGCTGGGGCTGCCGATGCTGGTGGCGCTGGATCGGTCGGGACTTGCAAGGCGGCTGTAAAATTGCTATAATCCTTTTTTGGCAATCCCCATTCCAACGAAAAAAGAGGGAGGTTCATTATGGCAAAGTCCCAAACGGTGTTGGTGCTGAACTTTGGCGGACCGTTGGCTTCGTTCGTTGCCAGGAAGATTCGCACGGCGCAGGTGTTCTGCGAGGTGCTGCCCTGCAACGCGAAGATGGACGCGATCGAGGCCCGCGCGCCGGTAGGCGTGGTACTGGCAGGCGCGTCATTTGACGTGTACCCGTGCGACCCGAAGGTATACGCGCTGGGCGTACCGCTTTTGTCAGTGCAAAAACCGGAGGATGCCGATTCGCTTCCCGCTTTCTTATTTGAACAGTGCGGCTGCCGTGCGGACTGGAGCATGGACGCTTTCATTGAGCATGCCGTGCGCGAGATTCGCGAGACGGTCGGCGAAGAAGGTCGCGTGCTGCTGGGCCTGTCTGGCGGTGTGGACAGCTCCGTTACCGCCGCGCTGGTGCACAAGGCCATCGGCGATCGGCTGGACTGCGTGTTCGTCAACCACGGCCTGATGCGCAAGGGCGAGCCGGAGGAGGTCGAGCGCGTCTTCACCCAGCAGTTCAAAACCAACCTGATCATGGTCGACGCGGTTGACCGTTTCCTGGACAAGCTGGCTGGCGTGACCGATCCCGAGCAGAAGCGCAAAATCATCGGTGCGGAGTTCATCAGTGTGTTTGCCGCCGAGGCTGCCAAGCTCGGGCGCCTGGACTACTTGGCACAGGGCACGATCTATCCTGATATTATCGAGAGCGGCAGTGCGCCGGGCGAGGAGACCATCAAGAGTCACCACAACGTCGGCGGCCTGCCGGACCATATCGAGTTCCTCGGTCTGGTGGAACCGGTCCGCATGCTCTTCAAGGATGAAGTCCGCCTGGTCGGCACAGCGCTGGGCCTGCCGGACAGCATGGTGCACCGCCAGCCCTTCCCGGGTCCCGGCCTGGGCGTGCGCGTGATGGGCGAGCTGACGCGCGAGAAGCTGCACATCGTGCGCGAAGCGGATGCGATCCTGCGCGAGGAGATCAGCAAAGCGGGCCTTGATGCCCACATCAGCCAGTTCTTCGCGGTGCTCACCAACGTCCGTTCCGTGGGCATTCAGGGCGGCAAGCGCGCTTATGATCACGTAATCTGCCTGCGCGCTGTGACCACCACCGATTTCATGGAAGCTGACTGGGTGCGCCTGCCCTACGATGTGGTCGCCCGCATTTCCGCGCGCATCACGGCGGAGGTGCCGCACGTCAGCCGGGTCGTGCTGGACGTGACGACCAAGCCACCGGCAGCGATTGAGTGGGAGTGATGGCGGGGGAGGGAGACGCCAGGGGGACTTGGTCCCCCTGGACCCCCTACCAAAGGGCATTGCCCTTTGGAAACCCAACATTTCGCCTGCGGGCGGGTTGAGTTCATGATCAAAGATGTGATCGTCCAGCGGTTCATACAGATTTGTGTAGAGCGAAAAATTTCCTACACGGAGCTTGCGCGGCGTGCGGGCGTGACGCCTTCGACGGTCTACAGCATGCTGAGGCCGGAACGCCGCGAACTGAGTGTCATCACCGTCAAGAAACTATGCGACGGCCTGGACATGACCCTGGCAACCTTCTTCGACGATCCAGTCTTTGGCGACTTGCCACAAGAAATAGAATAGCCGCAAAAAACCGCCAAGAGCCGTACTCTTTGGCGGTTTCTAAATGAGCGGTTTTCGAATGTAAGGCCAACCCGCCCGGAGGCGAAATGTCGGAGGCCCAGGAGGCTGGCCTCCTGGCGAGGGGTCCAGGGGAGCAGAGCTCCCCTGGCGTTCCTCCGTGCCTCCCCGTCACCCATCCCCCAACGACCTCAGCGCCGCGACGATCTCCGTCTTCTGGTTCGTTTTCTCGTCGCGCTGCTTAATTACGCGGGCCGGGACCCCGGCGACTACCGCGCCTGGCGGTACGTCGGCGGTGACGATTGCGCCAGCTGCGACGACTGCGCCTGCGCCCACGCGGACGCCTTCCAGGACGACCGCGTTCGCGCCGACCATCACGTCGTCTTCCACAATGACAGGCGTCGCGCTTGGAGGCTCGACGACACCGGCCAGGACCGCGCCCGCGCCGATGTGGCAGCGCTTGCCGACCATGGCCCGGCCGCCCAGGATCGCGCCCATGTCGATCATCGTATCTTCGCCCACAATGGCGCCGATGTTGATGATCGCGCCCATCATGATCACCGCGCGCTCGCCAATTTCCACTTGGTCGCGGATGATGGAGCCTGGCTCGATGCGCGCGTGCAAGGGTTTCGTGTCCAGCAGCGGTATCGCGGAATTGCGCCGGTCGCTCTCCACCACCAGCGCCTCAATTGTGTTCTGGCCCGCCTCCAGTATCGGCTGGATGGATTCCCAGTCGCCGAAGATAACGCGGTCGCTCGCGCCGAACTCGGTGCAGCCCGGGAATGTGAGGTTTTTCCCGCCCTTGAGGTAAACCTTGACTGGGGTCTGTTTCTTGCTCTGCTGGATGATGCGGATGATTTCATAGGCGTCCATAGCGTCCCTCCTTCAGGCGGTAGGGATTTCTGGCGAAATCCCCTTTTGGCGCGATATCTTCGAACTCGCGCCTCACGCGGTTGCGCGGCCAAACAGCACCTGCTCCATCGTATACAGTCCGGGTGGCTGCGTATGCACAAACCTTGCCGCCAGCAGCGCGCCTCTTGCGAAGATGGCGCGGCTCTGTGCCCGGTGGGTGATCGACAACTCCTCGTCCTCACCATAGAAAAAGACGCTATGCTCGCCGCAGACGGTGCCCCCGCGCAGCGTGTGCACGCCGATCTCACCCGGTTGGCGCAGCGCCTGGCCCTCGCGGCCATAGACGACTGGGCGGGCATTATCCGGGTTGATTGCGGCGAGGAGCAGGTTGGCGGTGCCGCTGGGTGCGTCGGCCTTATGCTTGTGGTGCGCCTCGACGATTTCAATGTCGAACGCGATGCCCAGCGCCTGCGCCATCTCGCGGGAGACGCGGCGCATCACCGCCACGCCCGGCGAGAAGTTGGATGCCCAGACGACGGGGATATGCCGCGCGGCCTCGCGGATCATTTCGCCCTGCGATTCGCTCAGGCCCGTACGGCCGATCACCAGCGCAACGCCGCGCCGCACAGCGCACGCGAGCAGCCCCTCGATATCGCCGGGATAGGAGAAATCGATCGCGACATCAGGACAATCCGCCTCGTCCAGTGAGGTGAGATGGTCTCTGTCCACGATACCGGCAATTTGCAGGTCCGGCTGCTGCGCCATGCACGCGGCGACCATCTGGCCCATACGGCCATAACCGATCAGCGCGGCGCGCATGACAGCACCTCCATCGCCTGGACGAGCTTTGCGCGGTTTGCGTCGGCCATCTCGCACAGCGGCATGCGGTAGCCGCCGATCTCCATGCCGAGGATATTCATGGCTTCCTTGATGGGGATGGGATTGACCTCGATGAACAGCGCGTCGATCAGCGCCAGGTACTGGAGTTGCAGCGCCTTGGCGCGCTGAACGTCGCCATGCAGCCAGGAGTCGGTGATCTCCTTGCAGATGGCGGGGCAGAGGTTTGCAAACACGGAGATGACGCCCACACCGCCCAGCGACATCACCGGCACGATCATATTGTCGTTGCCGGATACCAGCGCGAAATCGTCGCTTACATACCGCGCGATCTTGGCGACATAGCCGATGTCGCCGCTGGCCTCCTTGATGCCGTTGATGCGGGGATGGCGGCTCAAGCGCTCCACGACAGCCGGTGACAGCGCACAGCCGGTGCGGCCGGGCACATTATACAGCACAACAGGAATGTCCGCCGCGTCGGCGACCATCTCAAAGTGCCGGATCATGCCGGTGTCGTTTGCTTTGTTGTAATACGGTGTAATGACCAGCAGGCCGTCCGCGCCCATGTCGGCGTAGCGCTTGCTCTTCATGATGGCGGTCTCCGTAGCGTTGGAGCCGCTGCCCACGATGACCGGAATGCGCCCGGCGACCGTATCCAGCACGCACTGGGCGACCTCGTCGTCCTCCTCGTGCGTCATCGTGCTGGATTCGCCCGTGGTGCCCAGCGCCACAATGCCGTCCGTGCCTTGATCGATGTGCCAGTTGCACAGCGCCTTGAGCTTTTCGAAATGAATGGAACCATCCGCGTGAAAAGGCGTTACGAGCGCCACATAGCTCCCCTGCAAAAACCTAAGACCATTCATTACTTCCCCATCTGATAAGCCCTCCTCCAAAAAAGTATTGGCGCTATCCTACCAGAAATTTACATGTTTTGCAAGAAGATTTTTTGTTTGATGCAAATTGCCAAAAAATAGCGGTGTGGATGGCGTGTTTTTACGGATTGTCTTTAGTCATACTTTGTGCCATAATGTGACATATGGATTGACGGGAAGGGGATACTTTGCATGAAGGAAAGTAGGGGTAAAGCTGCGCGCCTGCTGGCACTGGGGCTGTGTATGGCGCTTGTGTTGACGCCCACGCTGGGCGCGAACCTGGCGCAGGCCGCAAGTGGTGGGGAGACCTGGGCGATCTATTGGTACCTGTGCGGCAGCGACCTGGAGAGCGAAAACGGCGCGGCGACCGAAGACCTGGACGAGATGCTCTCGGTAGACCTGCCGGAGAACGTGACCGTGGTTATCCAGACGGGCGGTGCGTACGAGTGGCAGAACGACGTCGTGGAGAGTTCCGTTCTGGGTCGCTACGTGTACGATTATGAAGGTTTCTACCTTGTGGACGAGGCCCCTAACGCCAGCATGGGCGATCCCGATACGCTTGCGGACTTCCTATCCTTCTGTGTGGAGAACTACCCGGCCGACCGGCAGGCTGTGATCTTCTGGAACCATGGCGGCGGCAGCGTGGCCGGTGTGGCATTTGACGAGCAGTTTGACGACGATGCGCTGACGCTGACGGAGATTGAGGAGGCGTTTGCCGCGGTGGTCGGCGGCGAGCCGGAAGACCCGCCGTTTGAGCTGGTGGGTTTTGACGCGTGCCTGATGGCGACGATCGACACAGCCTACACGCTGATCGGCTATTCGCGCTATATGGTGGCGTCCGAGGAACTGGAGCCGGGCTGCGGCTGGGATTATGAAGCCTTCCTCACGGCGCTGGCGGACGATCCTGGGATGGACGGCGCGGCGCTGGGCGAGGCCATCTGCGATTCATACTACGCGGCGTGCGAGGCGTATGATGTGGCGGACAGCATCACGCTGTCGGTGGTGGACCTGGAGGCTGCGATGCCGCTGGTCATCGCCTACAACAACATGGGCGTGGAAGCGCTCGCATCGGCGTGTGACGATACAAAGTTCTTCACGTCTTTCGGCCGGTATGCGCGCTCGGCGGAGAACTACGGCGGCAACAACGCCGACGAGGGCTATACCAACATGGTTGACCTAGGCGACCTGATCCGCAAGTCCAGCAGCCTGCTGCCGGAGACGGCGGAGGGGCTGCTCAGCGCGCTGGATGACTGCGTCATCTACAAGGTCAATGGGCCGTACCGCGCGCAGTCCACCGGCCTTTCCTGCTACTACAACTACGATGGCGACCTGGAAAACCTGCTTGGTTTCCTGGATGTCAGCGCGGTCGCGCCGATGGTGTTCCTGTACTACTACGGGCTGATGGGCGAGCTGCCGGAGGGCGGCATGGAGTTCATCAATGAGATGGGGTACACGGAGCTGCCGGAGCTGCCGTCCGTGCAGGTGGCTGCGCAGCAGACGAGCGGCGATGAGGACATCGATTTCCCCGTGACGGTGGACGAGGACGGCTATGCGGTGCTGGATGTCGGCCCGGAGATCGCCGATGCGCTCGTGGAGGTCCGGTTCCATCTGGCGTATGTCGACTGGGATGGGGACATGATCCTGATGCTCGGCACGGACAACGACCTGTACGCGGACTGGGACGAAGGCGTCTTCAACGATAATTTCCAGAACATGTGGGCGGCGATCGACGGCAACCTCGTCTATATGGACCTGACCTATGTGGGCGAGGATTATAACCTCTATGCCGTGCCGGTGCTGCTCAACGGCGAGGAGTATAACCTCTCCGTCAGCCTGGATTATGACACCGAGGAGTACACCATCCTGGGCGCGCGCAAGGGCATCGACAGCGAAGGCAAGGGTGACAAGAACCTCGTCAAGCTGAGGCCCGGCGATGAACTGACCACCATCTTCTATGTGATGAGCATTTCCGGGGACGATGAAGAGCCCATGCAGGTGCCGATCGATACGTTCACGTATACGAAGAACACCACGCTTGAGCTGGAAGACATGGGCGATGGGGAGTTCATGATGATGTTTGAACTGATCGACATGCACAACAACTCCCTGTGGTCGCAGCCAGTTTGGATCACTGTGGAGGATGGCGATATTTACCTGGAGGCAGACGAATAGGCTCGATTGGTTGTTCTGGGGCGCTACGCTTGTAGCGCCCTTATAAATGCCGCAAGCCGCGCAAGGCCCGCGTCCAGCGTCTCCCGGTCGGTACAGTAGGACAGGCGAACAAACCCCGGCGTGCCGAAACAACTACCCGGCACCAGCGCGACGCCATGCTCGGCCATTAGCCGGTCAACGAACGCCTCATCGTTCATACCAAACCCACCGATGTACGGAAACGCATAAAAAGCCCCTGCAGGCCGCACACAAGAAAGCCCCATCTTAGCAAGGCGCGTCACAACAAGGTCGCGGTTCTCGCAATAGGCGGCGGCCATCCCATCGACCGGCACGGAGAAAATATCCACGCAGCCCATCTGCGAGAAGGTTGCCACCCCGACGGTCAGCGCCGCGTGCACCTTGGTCATCTCGGGCAGCACGCTGTGCCCGGCCAGCGCATACCCCACGCGCCAGCCTGTCATCGCATACGTCTTGGAGAACGCGTTGATGTAGATTAGCCGCTCGCCGAGCGTGGCGGCATCCGGATAAGCCATCGGCCCATCGTAACAGAACCGGTCGTACACCCCGTCAAAGATCAGGAAGAGACTATGCCGCAAACAGCAGTCAGCCGCCGCGGCAAGGCTTGCCGCCGTGTAAACCGTGCCGGCGGGGTTGTTCGGCGAGTTAAGCAGCACCGCCTTGGTCCGAGGCGTAACAAGCGCTTCCAGCGCGCCGTCCGTTAGCTGAAACCCCACGTCCTGTGTATGCAGCGGCACGCACACCCCGCGCGCAATGGCGATCTGCTGGGCATATAGCCCAAACGCGGGCATGGGCACAATTACCTCATCGCCCGGTTCCAGCACCGCAAACAGCGCGCACCCCAGCGCCTCCGTAGACCCACACGTAACTAAAACCTGATCCGCGCCAAACGCGCACCCCAGGTTCCCGCTCTCATGAGCAGCAATCTGTTCCGTAAGCACCCCAACGCCCCGGTTTGGCGGATAGTGCGTAGCCCCAGCATCCAGCGCGCGTTTCGCCGCCTCCCGAATCGACACCGGCGTATCAAACGAAGGCTCCCCAAGCGTCAGCGAGATACACCCCAATTCCCGCGCCCTTTCCGCCACACGGCGTATGCCGCTTGCCGCGAGGGACACCACGGCCGAGTTCATGTGTTCTTTCATGCAAAGCAGTATAGCGGGGGAGGGGCACGACGTCAAGGAGCGCGCCAAGAGAGACGCCAGGGGGAGCGCTGCTCCCCCTGGACCCCCACGCGAAGGGCGTTGCCCTTTCGAAACCCA
>JAVBQK010000010.1:0-17301 GCA_031549105.1 Eubacteriales bacterium | reverse complement strand
TTCCTTTACTTTTTTCTCGTCCTCTGCACCATTCACTTTCTCTGTGCACCATTAACTTCTTTTACCTCTTCCCTTACCTCTGCACATTCAACTTACTCTTGCATTCTCCTTGAATAGTGATCTTTCTTTTTCATTTTAGGGTCATTTTAGGGGTTTCAAAATGTGGCGAAAATGCAGTTGACTGGCTGAGTTTCTGATGTTATTATGAGATCAATAAGAGAACATATGTTCTCGATTGAGAGGTGTGAGGCTTCTTGCGCTATTAAAAACAACCGTTTCAGCTTAATCAATAACCTTGGCATAAAACGATAGTAAAGAAAGAAGGACTAAAAATGGCAACACGTAATATTTTCCTTAGCAGTACCTTTGATGATGCGGTAACTCCATTGTATGGCTGGCAGATGAGTGATACGGTAAGCCACGTATCAGGGCAAGGCGTGAACGG
This sequence comes from Eubacteriales bacterium, assembly GCA_031549105.1. Lineage (GTDB taxonomy): Bacteria > Bacillota > Clostridia > Christensenellales > Aristaeellaceae > Avichristensenella. The sequence goes on along the minus strand of JAVBQK010000010.1, from coordinate 16,856 downwards.
TTCGAAGTGTATATACTTCGCCCCCACTCACCTTATGAAGCCAACCTTAACGCAAAGCGCGGACGTAATTCCTGGCGGCGTTTATCGGTTCAAGTGCCAGGCAAAGCGCGGTTCTGACGGTGATGATTATGTCAGGGAAGTGAACCTTGAGGTTTCTTACAAAGGCGCGGGTGGAACTTGGGTAACAATTAACAAAAACTTTAAGAAAATCACCACTTCCTATACGGAATACGAACATGTCTTTACAATTCCCGCAGACATTACGAGCGAAAACGCATGGTTTCATCTAAGAATTTACAGTCCCGACCGCTATAATTATTTGGAAACGTGGGTTGACAATGTGGAGTTGATCGGTGATGATAATGTTGGGAATGAGGTTGGAACCTATGTCCGGATGCCTAAGGCTATAAACTTTCATACTTCAACCAGCACGAGTTCGCCCATAGCATACACCATTTGGCGAAATGCTCTTTCGAAGATCGTTGAAAAAGCGCAAGTCGGGGCAACAACCTGGTATAAGTTTCGCCGGATAGAGCATGGTGACGGTTGGTGCCGCGCAATTGACTTGGGGTTTGAAAATGATAGTGTTCCTTCGCCCAACACACTGTATGTTGGTAAGATCAATGCGGTTGACGTTAGAGTTCGTCCCGAAATGAATACGTCCGGCGAACCACTTGGCAAATATCCCAATGGCTCTCCGATTGGCTACCGGCTAACATCTGACCCATCCTGGCATGAAACCTACTGGGGATTTAATCCCACAAAGATTGGCTATTCCCAGTCGACCTATATTACAACCGAAACGAAAACCACGGCGCAACTGCTGGCCGATATCGCAAAATTCTGGTATGACAAAAATTGGGATATAGATGATTTCGGCATGGACGGTAAGTGGTGTCAGTGGTGGGTAAACTTTTGTGTTACCCAGGCCGGGCTCGCGGGGCAAAACGCATGGACTACGAACAAGAACTGCACCGGCGGGTGGGGCGCTATGTCGTCTACCGCGACGAATACCGCCTCTGTCGGCAGAGTGTTCTATACCCGGAAAGATGGTGACACTGCATCGCATACGGGCATTGTCGTGAAAATTGATTGGGGAAGGGTTTATGTTGTTGACGCCAATTACGAAGGCTCGACCAGCTTATCGTATCGGCTATTCGATCCGAGTGCATTGCCTTCAGACACTACTTTCTTGGGCTATGTCCAGGTAAGCGGAACATAAAACCGGTCCTTGCGGAACGAATCCACGGGGCTGTCGCGATGCGCGACAGCCCCGTTTTCTTTACCCGTTATGCGAAAACTCTATGGTTATTGTACAGTTGCGAACTTCTATGAAGGTCGGGTGTCGGATGTTCGAAACAATTCCATAAGAATAGGTTCGCCCCGTTTCAAGCACGGTCCGATCGACTTTTTCTCCCAGGAGGTTGTACGTGATAACCTCACTGACTTTGGTCGCGTCAGCTATGGAAAAGGTAATCGAGCCCCCTGTTGTCGCAAAGCTATACGGGGGCAAATCGCTCTTTACGAAGAACATGCCATCGCCCGTGTAAGATAGTTTCCCATCCGCAAACACCGTTGGCGTAGGTGATGCGGATGCCAACCTACCTTCCCCATTGAAGTCAACCTTCGCGTTGACGGGAACGTACAGGGTATAGGACGCCGGTCCAGTTGCCTCAATTACCTTGTCATAGCTTCCGCCCTCACTGACGCAGACCTGACCCGCCTCGCCATCCTGCAATGTGTATGTGTACAGACCAGGTTGCACATCTTGACCCGCTGTGTAGTGTCCCTTTGTGATAACCTGCTCATCCACATGAAACCAATCGTCCAATAGAATGACCCGGTCAAAGAAATCGGCTTTCATGAACCCGGTATAAGCCCCAAGTTCGACTCTAACTTGATACCAATCTTCAAACTGCCCGAGAAGCTCCATGGGGTAGGCTTGGATCGTGGGAATTGAAAGCCAAGGATGTTCGATTTGCTTCGTATTTTCGTTTGGAAATTCCGTCAGAATTGGCATTTCGGTTAGATCCGGATCAAAATAAAGATAGCCAATTTCAGGAATGCCCGCAAGCCCATCCGGCACAACACGCGCCTGCGTCCGCTTTACCGATTCTTGCGCAACGAAACCACGATGGTACCCCATGAGCACATGGTAGTAGGTATCAACAGTCCCCATTACGGTCACCTTTACTCCCGGAAGCAATTCACCTAGCACAGTCGCCTGTGCATCCGCCTTTTCAAGCAACGGAACCGGCTTCTCCCCTACGATGACGCCAACCGGGACTTCGCTCTTGTTCAGGATAGGTGACAGAGGCTGCAGATACTCCGTTCTCATGTATCCTTCGAAATCGCCAAGAACCCGCACAGACGACCATTCGCCCTGGCTTTCGAGTACGTCCACCACGGTTCCGTTAAAGTAAAAACCGTACGGCGCGCCAGTGGGTGAAAATGAGAAACCAAGGCTATTGCCCGGTGCTTGCACAACCGCGGTTTCTGGAAGCGCCAAGCTGTTTATTGGGCAGAACATCATCACAAGGCAAAAAAGTGTGATCGCCTTTTTCATATGGATCACCTCCGCTTCGGTATTGTTTCTTATATTCAGTATAATGCAACACCGCACGAAGCACAAGTCATAGCAAAGGCCCTTATCAGTGCCCCCCAACCTTCCGCTGCACCGCCTTGACAACCTCCACCACCGGAATGACCGACGCAGCCAGCGCCACCGCAACGAAATACTCCGCCGCCGAAATGACCTCAAAGGAGAACGCTTCCGCCAGCACCGGCACGTAGATAACGCCGGTCGTCAGTACCAGAGAAGCCCCCATCGCACCCAGCAGCGCCCAGTTCATGTGCCCTAGGCCGAAGACCGACTTGGTCTGCGAGCGCATGTTGTAGGCGTGGAACACCTCCGCCAGCGACAATGTCAGGAACGCCATTGTCATGCCGTCGGCGCTATTGGTAACTTCCCACACGCCCGACTCCATGAAGTGGCCGATGAAGTACGCGGCGAGCGTGACGATCGTCACCAGCACGCCCTGGTACGCAACACCCACACCCAGCCCGCCCGCAAAGATGCCCTCGTTCGTGTCACGCGGCTGCCTTTGCATGATGTCCTTTTCGGCGGGCTCCATGCCCAACGCCAGCGCCGGGAACGTATCGGTGATCAGGTTGATCCACAGGATGTGCACAGGCTCCAGGATCGTGAAGCCCAGCAGCGTCGCCACGAAGATCGACAGCACCTCTGAGAGGTTCGACGCCAGCAGGAACTGGATCGCCTTGCGGATATTGTCGTAGATGCGGCGGCCTTCTTCGACTGCCTTGACGATGGTGGCGAAGTTGTCGTCTGCCAGCACCATGTCGGCGACGTTCTTGGTCACGTCGGTGCCGGTGATGCCCATGCCCACACCGATGTCCGCGCGCTTGATCGACGGCGCATCGTTGACGCCGTCGCCGGTCATCGCGACAATCTTGCCCAGCTTCTGCCATGTCTCCACGATGCGCACCTTGTGCTCCGGCTGCACGCGGGCGTAGACGGAAATTTCCGAGATGCGGCGGGCAAACTCCGCGTCGTCCATCTTCGACAGCTCCGCGCCGGTGATCGCCTGGGACGCATCATGGATAATGCCAAGCTCCGTACCGATCGCGACGGCGGTGTCCTTATGATCGCCGGTGATCATCACCGGGCGGATGCCCGCCGAGAAGCACTCGTCAATCGCGGCCTTGACCTCCGGGCGCACAGGGTCAATCATGCCGACCATTCCCACGAACGTCAGGTCCTTCTCCAGCGCCTCGGGCGCGGTGTCCGCGGGCACCTGATCGTGGTCACGCGTCGCAGCGGCCAGCACGCGCAGCGCACGGTCGGCCATGTCCTTGTTCGCATCCAGAATCTCCTGGCGAAGCGCATCGGTCATCGGGAGGGTCTGACCGCCGCGCCGAAGATGCGTACAGCGCGCAAGCACCTCGTCCGGTGCGCCCTTGGTGAACTGCACGATGCGTCCGCCCGCATCGCGGTGCAGCGTCGTCATCATCTTGCGCACGGAATCAAACGGGGCCTCCCCCACGCGCGGCGCTTCCGCAACCAGCGCGCCCTTGGGCAGGTTGAGCTTTGCCGCGTAGGTGACCAGCGCGCACTCGGTCGGCTCGCCAACGGCGACGGAGCCTTCCCATTCGGCGTCGCTGCACAGCGCCATGCCCCGGGCCAGCAGGCCTTCGTCATCGCCCCAGTGGGTCACGACGGTCATGCGGTTCTGGGTGAGCGTGCCGGTCTTATCCGAGCAGATGATCTGCGCGCAGCCGAGCGTCTCCACGGCGGTGAGCTTGCGGATAACGGCATTTCGCTTGGACATGCGCGTCACGCCGATGGACAGCACGATCGTCACCACCGCGGCCAGCCCTTCCGGGATTGCTGCGACAGCAAGGCTCACGGCGATCATGAAGGTATCCAGGATCATCTCGCCCGAGAAGTTGCCGGTGCGGATCAGCGTAAAGCCAAAAATGAACGCGCAGATGCCCAGCACCACGAAGCTGAGAACCTTGCTCAGCTGCGAGAGCTTCTTCTGCAGCGGGGTCTGCTGTTCTTCCGCCTGCGCCAGCGCGCCCGCAATGCGGCCCATCTCCGTGCGCATGCCGGTGGCGGTGACCACCGCGCGCCCGCGCCCGTATACGACCGTGCCACCCATATAGACCATGTTCTTGCGATCGCCCAGCGGCACAGATTCTGAGCCGTTCAGTGCGTCGATGATCTTGTTCACCGGCACAGATTCGCCGGTCAGCGCGGCTTCTTCTACTGACAGGCTCGCGCTCTCGATGATACGTGCGTCCGCCGGTACGGCGTCGCCCGCCTCCAACGCCAGCACATCGCCCACGACCAGCTCGGTGGAAGGTACGTTCAGCAGGTGCCCGTCCCGGATGACCTTGCTCATCGGGGCCATCATCGACGACAGCGCTTCAATCGCCTTCTCGGCCTTGCTCTCCTGGTAGACACCGAGCACCGCGTTGATGAGCACCACCGACAGGATGATGATCACGTCCGCCAGCGACTCGCCTGAGTAGATGGCCGTCACCGCGGACAGCGCCGCCGCCGCCAGCAGGATGAGAATCATCGGGTCCGCCAGCTGCGCCAAAAAGCGCGACAGCAGGCTGACGCGCTTGCCCTCCTCCAGCTTGTTCAGCCCATTCTGGGCAAGCCGCCGCGCGGCCTCCTCCTGCGATAAGCCCGACGGGGTACTGCCTACCGCCTCGACCGCTTTGTCCGCTTCCTGCGCAAAGAATTCCATTTTTTACCTCTCCTCTCCACTAACAAAAAGGACCCATGTATCGTTCCAAAAACGTACATGAGTCTCGTTCTTTCAGGCGAACCAGGCCTTGCGGCCATGCTGTTGATCTCGCCCCGCGGGGTGTCCCGCGCTAACTACTCCCTCACGAATGAAGATTTTATCATTAACATACATTTAGGTCAACCTCTCCCTCCGCAAATGTCGTTTTTTCCGTTTCAGTACCGCAGACGGCCGTTTCAACGCTTGACAATCCCGCGCTGAGGGGCAATAATACCTATAATACGGTTACGGTTGTTCAACTACCGCAACCGAGAGGATGATCGAATGTTTTCGTTTCGCCCCGTCTCGCTGGCGGACCGCGAGGCTGTCGAAACCATCCGGCGGCAGGCGGGGCATACCCTGGCGTCGCATGCGTTCGCGTCCATGTATATGTGGCGCGATGACCTGGACATCACCCTCCACCTGGGGGGCGATTGGTTTGTATTCCGCCAGGGCGGCAAGGGCTGCTACTTTCCCGTCGGAAGCGCGCAGGGCAAGCGCGCTTTTGCCCGCTGGGCGCATGCACAGGGGGAACCGTTGCTGTACCTGGGCGCCGAGGACAAGGCGTTCCTGGAGGCGGAGATGCCCGGCGCATTCCACATTGAGGAGTTCCGCGACGGGGCGGAGTACATCTACTCCGTAGAGGAGCAGGCCGCTCTCTCCGGGGGCAAGTTCGCTCACCTGCGCAAGGCGATCAACCGCCTGACCGCGGTGGACACGGACTGGCAGACCGAGGACATTACGCCCGCGAACATCAACCGTGTGCGCAGGGTGGTCGTCGCGTGGAACAGCTACCGCTCGCCCGACGAATATACGTTCGTGGCCGACACCGCCGCCACCTTCGACGTGCTTGAGGACCTCACTGCGCTGGGGCTTACCGGCACGCTGCTGATGGCGGACGGCGAACCCGCCGCGTATATCCTGGCATCCGAGCTATCCCCGGATACGCTGGACATCCATTCCGCCAAGCACGGCGGCGTGGATGGAAATGTCGACTTCCTTTGCATGCAGCGCTTTTGCCAGCGCTTTTCCGGGCGCTATGCCTACCTCAACCGTGAGGATGATATGGGGCTTCCGGGCCTTCGGCAGCGCAAGCTACATTTCCAGCCGATCTCGCTCACTGAAATCTGGCGCGCGACGCCCCTGACTGACGCAAACGAGGCCACTATCGATGCATAAGACAGAACCACCTGGCAACTATTTTGTACGGAAAACGTTCCGGCGATTCTTTTTACCTTCTTTGCTATCGTCGCTGGGCCTGTCGCTGGCGGGCATTGCCGATGCGATCGTTGTCGGCAGCCGCATGGGTGAGACAGGCCTTGCGGCGATTGCGTTCGCCGCGCCGGTGTTCATGCTGTTTAACACGTTCGACGTGGGGCTGGGCATGGGCGGCAGCATTCGCTACAGCCGCCTGCTCAGCGCGGGCAACACCAAGGACGCGGTCGCGCTGTTCAACCACGTGCTGATCATCTCCATCGCGCTGGGCGCGGTGCTGGGCGTTTTGGGCAACCTTCTTCTGCAGCCATTGCTGGCGCTTCTGGGCGTAACGCCAGGGAGCGGCGCCACCTACGACATGGCGGCAACCTATGTCTCCATTTTGCTATGGAGCGCGCCGGTGTTCTTTGCAAAGCTGGCGCTCTATTTCTTCCTGCGCAGCGACGACAACCCGCGCCTGGCGGCTATCGCGCTGGTGGCGGGCAATTTGGTCGATTTCGCGCTGAACTTCGTGTTCGTGCTGTGGATGGATATGGGCGTCGCGGGCGCGGTATACTCCACGGTGATCGGCTCATTGGTAACGGTGATCTGTTGCCTGCCGCACCTGTTTTTCAAATGGTCGATCCTGCGGCTGAAGCCCTCTCTGCCGTCGCTGAAAAACGTATGGCAGTGCTTCGTGACGGGGTTCGCATCCTCCTCGCAGTACATCTATCAGTTTATTTCGCTGGCCGTGATGAACAACATCGCCATCCGCCTGGGCGGAGATCTCTGCGTGGCGGTGTTGGACGTGATGATCAACGTATCGTACATCATGGCCTCGCTGTATGACAGCGTCGGCTCGACACTCCAGCCGATGGCCTCCACCTTCTATGGCGAGCGGAACACACAGGCCGTCCGGGAGACGTTTTCGCTGTCGGTCCGGCGCGGGCTGCTGTTATCGGCCGTGTGTGCGGCGCTTTGCGCTATTTTCGCCGAACCCATCTGCCGCCTTTTTGGCCTGAGAGCGGAAGAAAGCCTGACGCTGGGCATCCACGCCATCCGCGTGCTGTGCCTGGGTGTGCCACTTGGATTTATCAGCTTTATCCTGGGCTCGCTTAACCAGGCGATCGACCGGGAAAAGCATGCCTACGCGATCAACCTGCTGCGCTCCTTTGCGCTGCCGGTGCTGTTTGCCTTCGTGCTGATTCCGCTGGGCCAGTCGGCGTTTTTCTGGCTCTTCACGGCGGCGGAGGGCGTCTGCCTGCTGCTGGTGGGTTCATGGTTCCTGGTGCGCGAAAAGGGCTTTGTGCACTTCCCGGCGTTTGACCCGGAGCGTACCTACCACGCGACGCTGGACAACAGCCGCCAGGATATCGCCCCGCTGCTACAGGGGGCTGAGGAGTTCTTCGATCGCTTCGGCGCGACGATGTCGCAGACCTACTTTGCTGCGATGACCGTGGAGGAGGTCTGCACGGCGATCATCCAGAACGCGTTCACCGGGGCGGCGGACGAGTACATCCAGCTGACGCTGGTCGCGCTGGAAAACGGCGAGTTCGAGCTGCACCTGCGCGACAGCGCCCGTTCGTTCAACCCCTTCGAGATGAAAACCCGCCGCATCGACGCGGATGACGACACCGGCATGGACGCCATCGGCATCCTGATGGTGAAGAAAAAGGCTAAGAAGTTCTCCTACCAGCGGCACTACGACTTTAACACGCTGGTGATTATGGTATAACGGACGCCGGATCGCGTCCCGACGGAGGTGTTTTCCATGAACCAGCCAAGGAAGCGCGCGCGCGTGGTATCGCTCGGCGCCAAGACCACACTGGGCATCCTGGCCATCGCACTAATTCTGTCGGCCATCGGCATTGTGGTGAGCTACCAGAACTACGCGAGCACCATGGACGAGCATTACAAGACGCTTGCGCTCAACCTGGCCCGCACCGCCGCCGCCTCGCTGGATGCCGATGCGCTGCCCGGCTATCTTGACACGCTAAAAACAGACGACGCGTACAATCGGACATTTTCCCGCCTGCTTTCCCTGAAGGAAAACAATGACGTGGAATATCTGTATGTAGAGCGCCTGCTGAAGCGGGAAGGCGAATACGGCGCGGTCTATATCTTTGATACCGACCTGTCCGCCGACGCTGCCGTGCTGGGCGACTGGTTCCCCGCGGCGCCGTCGTTTGCCCCCCAGGCGCAGATGCTGATTGAGGGCGGCACCAGCGAGCCGACAATCTCCAACACGCCGCCATACGGCTGGCTGGTCACCACGCTGTACCCGGTCTATAACAGCGACGGGGAGTGCGTGGCGCATGTTGGCGTGGACATCTCGATGGACGAGGTGATGGACGACCGCGAGGACTTCCTGCTGACGCTGTGTTTCGGCATGGGCATTGCCGCCGTGCTGTTCGGGCTCCTCTTCCTGTTCTTTACCAGGATGTCGATCGTCGCGCCGATCAACCGGCTGGCCTATGCGGCCAATGCCTTCATCTCGGAAAAGAGCGAGCAGGAGGGTGGCATCTCGCAGATCAAGCTGCTGGACATCCACACCGGCGATGAAATCGAGAATCTTGCCGCCGCGATCCAGCAGATGGAGCGCGACATTAACACCTACATCGAGAACCTGACCGCCGTCACCGCGGAGAAGGAGCGCATCGGCGCGGAGCTGGGCGTCGCCAAGCAGATACAGGCCAGCATGCTGCCGTGCATCTTCCCGCCCTACCCCGAGCGGCCTGAGTTCGATATCTTCGCATCGATGGAGCCGGCCAAGGAGGTTGGCGGCGACTTCTATGATTTCTATCTGGTGGACGAGGACCACATCGCCGTCGTCATTGCCGACGTATCGGGCAAGGGCGTGCCCGCCGCGCTGTTCATGGTCATCGCCAAGACGCTGATCAAGAACCACGCGCTGCAAAAGTCCAATCCCGCCGATGTCTTCACCGCCGTCAACGCCCAGCTGTGCGAAAACAACGAGGCCGGCATGTTCGTCACCGCGTTCATGGGCATCCTCAACGTGCGTACCGGCCGCTTCACCTACGCCAACGCCGGGCACAACCTGCCGCTGCTGCGCCACGCGGATGGCGGGTTTGACTGGCTCCGCTCCCGCCCCGGGTTTGTGCTGGCCGGTATGGAGGGTATCCGCTACCGCTTGGGTGAACTGACGATGCAACCGGGCGACTGCCTGTTCCTCTACACCGACGGCGTCACCGAGGCGCTCAACCCCGCGCTGGATCTCTACAGCGACCCGCGCCTGCAGGACACGCTCAACCGGCCGGCCGTGCTTGCGCAGCCGATCGACGCGTTGCTGCACACTGTACGGCAGGACATCGACGTGTTTGCCGACGGCGCGGAGCAAGCGGACGACATCACGATGCTGGCGCTGCAGTTCAAGCGGAGGACGGACGATTGATTGGCCTATGCCTACCTGAGATGCGGCATGAAATCGAGGCGCTGTGGCGGGAATGCTTCCCGAACGACGTCACGTACACCCCGTTCTTCTTCGCCGAGGGGTTCTCGCCCGCGCGCTGCGCAGTGGTGACAGGCCCGGAAGGCGTGGAGACGGCCGCCTGCTTCTACGACGTGGCGCTGAACACCGGCACGGAGGCGTTGCCGTTCCTGTACCTGCACGGCGGGGCGACGTTTGCGCGCTACCGCGGCAAGGGCAACGTGCACCGTCTGCTCGCGTTCTTTGAGGAATACTGCCTCACGCACGGCTACTGGGGCTACCTGCTGCACGCTGTGCCCAAGACCGTGCTGATTATGGAGCATCTGTCCGTTCCGGCGGCAATCCGCCACTGCCAGACGCGGTGCGTGTCCCCCGGCGGAGTGGTTCATGATATCTGGTCGCCCTGCGCTCTGGATACGTTCGCGGCGCTGCGCGCCCGGTATGTGGACAGCGTGCCCGGCACATTCTATTGGCCGAAGGACACGCTGCCATTCTTCTACAAGGACGCGTGTCATGCAGGCGCGGTGCTGCATGCCGAGCTATCGGGCGAGACGTGCTATGCCGTTGTCGAGCCAAAGCCTGACGGACTGCTCATCCGTGAGGCGGGTTGCCCGGTAGACCTGCTGCCGCAGCTGGTGCGCGGCGTCTGTGCCCGGATGGAACACGATGGCCCCGTTACGCTGATCACCCGGGCGGGTATACTTCCACAGATCCCGGGCGCGGCGTCCGAGATGGTATATTTTGCCCATATAAAGCCCGTCCGCGGGCACCCGGCGCTCAGCGCCGCACTCGATGGCAACGCCTACTTTAACCTTTGCGCTATATAAGGGGGAATACGATGGACACCTTGAAGCTGAAGCCTGACCTGTACTGGACTGGGGTACTGGACCCGAACCTGCGCACATTCGATATCATCATGCGCACGGAGTTCGGCACCACCTACAATGCCTACCTGCTGCGCGGCAGCCAGAGGACATGCCTGTTTGAGACTGTCAAGGCAGGGTTTGCCGGGGAGTACTTCGCGGCGCTGCGCACGCTGTGCGACCCCACGCAGATCGACTACCTGATCGTAAGCCATACGGAGCCGGACCACGCGGGCAGCGTGGAGGCGCTGCTGGCGCTCAACCCGGGCATCACCATTGTGGGGAGCACAGCGGCCATTGGGTTCCTCCGGCAGATTGTCAACCGGGACTTCACAAGCCGCATCGTCAAGGACGGCGAGACGCTCTCGCTGGGCAACAAGACGCTGCAATTCCACCTGCTGCCCAACCTGCACTGGCCGGACACGATGTTCACCTACATCCAGGAAGACAAGGCGCTGGTTACCTGCGACGCGTTCGGGTCGCACTACGCACACCCGGGCGTGCTGCGCAGCACCATTAGGCGCGACGCGGACTACCTGTCCGCCACAAAGTATTATTTTGACAATATCATTGGCCCGTTCAAGCGGCCGTTCATGCAAAAGGCGCTGGACCGCGTTGCCAGCATGCCGCTGGACTTGATTCTGACAGGCCACGGCCCGGTGTTGGACAGCCACATTCCCCAACTGCTGGCGCTATATCAGGCGTGGTGCATCGCGCCCAAAAAAGAAAAAAAGCGCGTAGTGATCGCTTATGTGAGCGCCTATGGCTATACCCGTTCGCTGGCGGAGGCCATCGGCCGGGGCGTCGCCGATGGCGGCGCGGCAGAGGTGCAGCTCTACGATATGGTCGACGCAGACCCCGCAAAGGTGCTGGCGGATATGGAGACGGCCGACGGCATTCTGCTGGGTACACCGACGATGGTGGGCGAAGCGCTGCCGCCGATCTGGGACCTGACGAGCCGCATGGTCGCCTGCGTATACGGCGGCAAGCGCGCCGGCGCATTCGGCAGCTACGGCTGGAGCGGCGAAGGCGTCCCACACCTGCTGGAACGCATGCGCCAACTCCGCCTGAAGATTGCGGACGAGGGATACCGCGTGCGGCTGAAGCCCACAGGGGCTGACCTCACCGGCGCTTTCGACTACGGGCGTGCGTTTGGGCGCTCGCTTTGATATCGATCAACCCCTGGTAGCGGTCGACGACTCGCTCCATCAGCGCCGTCCACGGCACGGGAATCGTGTCATGGGCGGCGTTTCCCATTTCCGTAAGCGATGCCTTGTCGGACAGGCCACGCAGGACCGCATCCCGGAGTGACGCGGACGTGTCCTCACAGGTCAGGCCATTTACGCCGTCCTGCACGCACTCGGCCGCGTTGCTGCCCTTGACGAGCACCGCCGGGGTGCGCATCACGGACGCCTCGCGCAGCACCATCGGCGCATTGTCATAGAGTGAGGGGAAGACGAAGAGATCCGCTATCGCGTACAGCCCGTCCAGCTCGCGCGTGGAGCCGATATGCCCGGTAAAGGTTACGCACTCGGCAAGGCCCAGCTCCTGCGCCTTTGCCTCAATATCCTCCTGATGCGGGCCTTGCCCGGCCAGCAACAGGCGAAATGATTCGCCCGCATCCCGCAGGAGCTTTGCCGCCTCCAGGATGCGCAGAATGTTCTTTTTCCAGTTGATCTGGCCGACATACAGCAACACCCGGTCCTCGGGCGCGATCGCGTAGCGCGCGCGTAGCTCCGGCAGCACGCTCTCGTCAAGCCCCCGAAGGTCGGTGCCGTTGTCCATCACGATGACGTTGCCCTCGTAGCCGTACTCGCGCAGCGTCTCGCCGCTGGCCCCTGAGACAGCCCACACCTCGTCGCACTGGTCGAAGAACTCCACGACCGTTTTGACGCCCATGCGCGCCAATGCTTCGCTCTTGAAGGTCAGCAAAAAGTCATCGTAAAACTTGGAATGGAACGTGCCCACCACCGGCAGGCCGCGCCGCTTGGCCAGCCTGACGCCGGAATACCCCAGCATGAACGGCGAATGCACATGCACGATGTCCAGCTTGGTCATCCGCACCCTTTTCTCAAACTGGGAATCCAGCTGCGGAAGACCCACGCGGTAGGGCATTTTCCCGGGCATCTGCATGGTATTGTAGTCTATTACCTGGAAGGGATAATCGCCCAAATACCCCATGTCCGCCATAGGCGCAAACACATAACACTGATGGCCCATACGGCCCAGTGTCTGCGCGTAACTGAGCACCACCCGCCCCACACCATCAACAACCGGCAGGAACGAATCGGAGTATTGACCAATTCGCATTCCGTATCGTTACTCCTTTGTATGTACTTTCATTTCTTTTTTCAGCGAGATATACCCGGCGATGGAAACGGCAAGCGCCGCGCCCGCGTCGCATATCAGGTCCTGCATCGTGTCCATCAGTGCCGCCCGGCCAATGAGCGGCTCGCCCGCCTCGGTCAGATATTTTTGCATGTTCAGCTGCATCGTCGAGTCAATAGTGAACTCGTATATCTCCCAGACCGCGCCGAGCGCCAACGCAAAGCAGAACGCGAACAGCGCGATGAAAAAGGGGCTGAGCTTTACATGGGTGCCGGCGTAATCATTGAGGATGCGGACCAGGACGAACCCCAGCGAGCCGAGCATCGCGCCGGAGAAGATGTGCAGTATGGTGTCCCAATGCGCAATCCTGTAGTAAAAAGAGAGCACTTCGCCCAGGAACACCGCGCAGTAAAGGAAGATGTAGTAGAGAACATATATAAAATTGGGGATGGGGACCGACCAGCGCCGCTCAATGATCGAGGGCAGCATCATCACAACGATGCCCAGCAGGCACTGGATCAGCATCAGCGTGTAATCGCTGCGCTGCATATCAAACTCGGTCGCCTCCGAAGCGCTGGGCGCGCCAATCAGGCGAAACACCGTGAATACCGCCGCGAGCACGAGCGAAAAGAATAGGACACGACTCAGGATTATTTTCGCGTCAGTCTTTTTCTTTGGTTCCTGTTGCACGTATACCCCTCCTGTGTGGCGTAAGAGCCGCCGCCTTCATGTTGCACTGCTTATATTCTATAGCAGGCCTGCCTTTCCTTCCCATATGTCGTAAGAATCTGATTAGAACGACGGAGGTGGCGCGCGCCGCTCAGCCCGCTGCGACAGCACCGCCCATACCGCGATGGACGCCAGCACCAGCCCGCCGCCCGCGAGCGCCACCCCGCTTGGCGCCTCTCCGCTGAAGGCGAAAACCCACAGGGGGTTAAACACCGCCTCCATCATGCCAATCAAGGATGCGGCCAGCGGCGGGCAGTGCTGCACCGCCAGGCCGTAGAGCACATATGGAATGCCCAGCTGCACCACGCCCAGCACTGCGATGCCAACAAGCGCGCCGCTGGTGACCGGCGTCTCGTAAACGAACGCCAGTGGCAGTCCCACCGCCGCGGTGATCAGGTGCGCGATGAGGATACCGCTCAGGCACGACTGCCTGGGCGCGCCGCAGGTAACGATGTAGGTTCCCGCCAGCAGCACGCCCGCCAGCAGCGCCACACTATTCCCCAGCAACCGCCCGGGCGTCAGCTGATCCAGGAAGAACAGCGTGATCCCCAGGACCGTCACAATGACTGTAAGCACATCCAGCCGGCGGATCGCTTTTTTGCCAAACACGGCATTATACACCAGCACGAAAACCGGCGCGCTGGACTGGATGACGATCGCATTGGCGGCGGTGGTCAGCTTGTTGGCCAGCGTGAAGGACAGGAACATCATCGCCATGATGCTGCCGCTGAGAATTGCCGTTTTGTCCGCGCGGAAGCGGATGCCGCCCACCTTCATGAACAGCGCCATCACCCCGCCTGCGATCAGGCTGCGCGCCCCGGCAATCACCGGCGCGTTCCAGGGGATCGACTTGATCAGGATGCCGGAGATGCTCCACAGCAGCGTGCATGCCAGGATCAGCAGCATTCCCTGCTTCTCACGTTTTTTTGCTTCCATCTGCATTATTCCCCACAAACTCGCCCTTGCGCTCAGGCTTATTCTACGATACACTATAGGTAGTTCCAAAAAATACCAATTCTACCGGAAGGAAAGTTACATGCTTAGGCACATCGCCGATTCCTCGGCCGGCCAAAGCGGGCGGTGCGTAACACGCCTCTTTGGATCGATTGGCCCTGCTTGCGCCAACGTGCCCGCGCTGGAGAGCATGTTTACAGCGGGCATGACCGGTGCGCGCATCAGCCTGCTGCACCGGGCGCTGCCGGACTGCTCCGCGTGGGTGGACACCATACGCACCGCCGCCCAGCGCAGCGGGGTTACACCGGAGGTCGTTTTCGCGCTGGAACCAAACCAGCCCCTGCCCGGGAGCCTTACGGGTTCGGGCGCAACAGGCCTGATGGTACCTTCGCCACACGATGACGCGGGCTTTGTGGCGCTACGCGAATACCTCGGCCCGAGCATCCGCCTGTACGCCCGCATCGACGGCCGTGACGACATTGAGGCGCTGCCCATCATCCTGCGCCATGCGGATGAGGTGGTCATCTGCCGCGCCGCGATGATGCTGGGCATGCCGGCCGGCACAATCGCGCCCGCGCAGAAACGGATTGCCGCAGCCGCAATCGCCGCGGGCAAGCCTTTCATGATCCACTCAGACCTGCTCTACTCCATGCGCGAGAAGCCCTTCCCCACGTCCGCGGAGCTGCTGGACATCTACAACGCCGTGCGGGACGGCGCGTCGTCGCTGATGCTTACCTACGAAACGTCCATCGGCAAGTATCCAGTGGAGGCCATCGAAACGCTGCGCAAGGCGGCGGATGCCGGGGAGCAATAGCACCGCAAACGGGCCTCTCTTATAGTCGATCAACCCCAAGACTGGCCGAGGATGAACGACTATATCTTAGCGGTTCCTGTGGAAATGTCAACCTGTTGTGTGGTATCATAGTGCGCATGAGCAAAAAAGTTATCGGGACCCTGCTGCTGCTTTTGACGGCGTTTATCTGGGGCACAGCGTTCGTTGCGCAGAGCATGGGGATGGATTACATCGGGCCGTTCACGTTCAACGGCGTGCGAAGCGTAATTGGCGGTCTGGTGCTATTGCCAGTCCTGGCCGCAATGCGTAAAAAAAGCCGCGTAGAGAACCAGCTCGGGACCCGGCGCGCCACGTGGATCGGCGGGCTGGTTTGCGGCGTGGTGCTCTTTGCCGCCAGCTCGTTCCAGCAGTTTGGCCTTGTATACACGACGGCGGGCAAGGCGGGCTTTATCACGGCGCTGTACATCGTGCTGGTGCCGCTGGTGGGCCTGTTCCTGGGCAGGCGGCCCCGTCCCATCGTGTGGATGGCGGTAGCGCTCGCTGCGGTCGGCCTTTATCTGCTCTGCATCCGCGAGAATTTCAGCATCGGTACAGGCGACCTGCTGGTGCTGTGCTGCGCCTTTCTGTTCACCGCGCACATTCTTGTCATCGACTATTTTTCGCCCCGCGCCGACTGCGTAATGATGTCCTGCATTCAGTTCTTCGTTGCGGGCGGCCTGGGCCTTATCGCGATGCTCCTATTCGAAAAGCCGGACATCTCAGCCATCCTAGCCTGCTGGGGCCCAATCCTCTACGCAGGCGTCCTTTCCAGCGGCGTAGCCTACACGCTGCAAATCGTAGCCCAGAAGAACATTGACCCCGCAATCGCCTCACTGCTGCTGAGCCTGGAAGCCGTCTTCGGCGCGCTTGGCGGCTGGCTGATCCTGGGCGAATCCTTCACCGCCCAAGAGTTTCTGGGTGTGGCGCTGATGTTCGGCGCGATCCTGTTGGCTCAGGTACCGGGGAGGAGACGGGCGGAGTAGGGGACGTGGGGGACGCCAGGGGGACTTTGTCCCCCTGGCGTCCCCTACCAAAGGGCCTTGCCCTTTGGTAACCCAACACTGCTCACGCAGGGGTTGGGGTTTTTGTTTTGTTTGATAATGAATCGTGTTCTGACCCTTGCGTGAGCAAACATGGGTTTCGAAAGGGCAACGCCCTTCGCGAGGGGTCCAGGGGAGCAGAGCTCCCCT